>JBAUBR010000280.1:0-42143 GCA_049676965.1 Occallatibacter sp. | reverse complement strand
CATGATTCCGAACGCCGCTCCGCAAGCGAGCGAAAGCAGAATCGTGAAGGCGACAATGCGCAGGTCGAGATGCGCCTTGAGCAGGAATGGAATGCCCGCCGGAGCGATGGCGATGAACACACGCAGCAGAATCTCGGCAAGAGTACATCCGGCCAGCGCGCCAATGAAAGCAAGCAGAAGAGTTTCGGTGAGCGTCTGGCGAATGAGCCGGCCGCGGCTGGCGCCCAGCACGGAGCGCACCGCCAACTCGCGCTCCCGCGCCGCGGATCGCGCCATCAGCAGGCTGGCCACGTTGGCGCAAGCGATGAGCAAGACTGCCAGCACCGCGCCCAGAAGGATCCACGCGACCAGGCGCAGGTCGTGGGTCTGGCGATCGCGAATCGAACGCACCCGCAGATGCACTTCCTTGCGGAACGGCGCGGGAGCGAGGTTCAGCGAATACTGAAAGACAGGATCGAGCATGGCCTGCGCCTGCACCGCTTTGATCCCGGGCTTGAGGCGTGCAAATGCATACATCACGCGCCCGGGATCGGCCCTGCGCTGTGCGGCCTCATCGAGCGCCTGGGGCATCACGATGTCGGCGGCTTCGAGCGTGGGCATTTCGAAATCCTTCGGCAGCACGCCGATCACGCGCACCTGGTTGCCGTCGATGTCGATGAGGCGATTCAAGATTGCGGGGTCGCGCGCGTAGTGCGATTGCCAAAGGGCATACGAGATCAGCGCGGCTTTGGGGCCGTTGGGCCGGTCTTCTTCGGGCAAAAAGTTGCGGCCGAGCAGCGGCGAGATGCCCAGCGTGGGCAAAAAGCTCGCCTCCACGGTTGCGCAGTTCAGCCGCGCCGGATTGCGTTCGGTCAAGTCGCACTGGTTTACGCCTGTCTCCGATGTGAATGCTTCGAAGGGCTTCTGATTGTCGCGCCAGACGTAATAGGAGCCGCCCAGCATAAACTCTTCGGGAATAATCGGCGCCGTGAGCCCCACTGAAACCAGCCGGTCGTCGTGCGCATAGGGCAGCGGCCGGAAAAGAATGCGATCGACGACGCTGAAAACCGCGGTCGTGGCGCCAATGCCGAGCGCCAGCGTGGCCAGTACCGTGACGGTGAAAACCGGGTTGCGGCGGAATCCGCGCAGCGCGTAGCTTATGTCCTGCGCGACGGTGCCCAGCCACCAGACGGGGCGCTGCTCGTGGCATTGCTCGCGGGTGCGCTCCATGGCTCCGAATTCGACCATCGCCCGCCGACGCGCCTCCTCGGGCGCCATCCCCGCAGCGATGTTCGCATTCGTCGACTGTTCAACGTGAAACCAAAGTTCATCGTCGCGGTTGCTTTGATCCTTGCGCGAGAACAGGAACCGCAGGCGCGTGAGGAATTCAGTCATCATCGAGAGACCTCCAGCGAGTTACGCTGGCCAGTCGGATCATTCGTACCGCAGTGCTGCCACAGGCTCAATCTTCATCGCGGCGCGCGCGGGAATAAGCGTTGCCGCGAGCGCAACGAGCGCAAGAAGCAGCACGACTGCGGTAAAAGTGAGCGGGTCGCGCGCGCCGACATCGAAGAGCATGCTCTTGATTAATTGCGTGACAGCCAGTGCGGAGGCCAGCCCCAAAGCAGCGCCGGCAACAATGAGACGCAGTCCTTCAAGCACAATCAGGCGCAAGATGTCGAATCGCCGAGCGCCCAGAGCCATGCGCACGCCGATCTCCTGAGTGCGTTGCACGGCCATGAATGCGATCACTCCGTAGAGTCCGATGACGGCGAGAACCAGGCCGGTCAAAGCGAAGAAGCCCAGGAGCGCAGATTCAAACCGCGGACGATCGGCCATCGTGCTGACGGTCTGAGCGAGCGCTTCGATCTTGACCGGCACCGTGGGGTCGATTGCGGCGATCTGCGATCGCACCCATGGTGCGACTGCCTTCTCCGGCAGAACGCTGTCGATGATCAAAATCGGCGCCCGGCCGGCCCAGTCGTCCACGATATCTTTGCGCAGGAAATAGATCTCCGGCAAGTCCGGGTCGACGAGTCCGCCGTTCTTCACGTTTTCCGCGACGCCCACTACGGTGGACCCTGTCTTGCGGAGACCGCCTTCAAGTCGCTTTCCGATGGGATCTTCGCCGGGAAAAAGCCGGGCAGCCATGAGCCTGCTGAGCACTACGGGTGACTGGCTGGAGGTGCGGTCTTCTTCGCTAAAGGCGCGCCCCCGAAGGATGGGGATATTCAGCGCACGAAAATAATCGGGTGTGACTCTACGGCTGGCGACGTTTCCGCCGGTTCCAGGAGCCGGATGGGGCCTGCCTTCGACGGCCAGGTCTGCGAAGCGAAAGCCCAGCGAGCCTCCGGGCGGTACCGAGTCGCTGATTCCCACCGCGCGGATACCCGGCAGGCGCCGCAGGGCCGCTTCAAGACGAAGATAAAAATCCATGTCTTTCTGACCGGTGTTGTAGCGGAATCCGGGCAGCGCAATTTGCGCGGTAATGACGCCGCCGGTTTCGATGCCCAGATTCTGCTCTTCGATATTGCGAAAGCTGCGCAGCAGCAAGGCCGCAGCGGAAAGCAGGACAATGCTGATGGCAATTTGTCCGACTACCAGGCCGCGGCGCAGCCAGGCACGATGACTCGGCTTTGTCGTGCGGTCGCATAAAGCTATGGCGCGCGGACTTTGCAGCGCGGGCAACAGGCCGAAAGCGGTTCCGCATGCGAGCGAGAGCATCGCGGTGAAGAAAGCGATACGAAGATCGAGTTCCGCTCTGCCGAGGAAGGGAACGCTGGTTGGCGCGATGGCGATAAAGACTTGCAGCAATCCTTTAGCAAGCGCCAATCCTGCGGCGGCGGCGCCGATAGAAAGCAGAAGCGCCTCCGTCAGAGCCTGGCGCACGAGCCTGGCGCGGCTTGCGCCCATCGCCGAACGAACTGCCAGCTCCCTCTCGCGCGCCGCGCTGCGAGCTATCATGAGGCCGGCCACGTTGGCTCCGGCAATCAGCAGTACGGCGAGAGCCGAGCCGAGCAGGATCCACGCGATCCATTGCGCATCCGCCGTCTCGCGATCGCGCAGTGAACGGATGCTGAGGTAGATCTGGCTGCGAAGTTCGGCGGGAAGCCATTTTTGCTCGGCTGCATAGAGCGGCTGCATCTGCGCACGCGCCTGCGCGATGCTCACGCCCGCTTTGAGCCGCGCAAAGCAGCGCATGGGGTAACCGAAACCCCCATTCGCGGTGTGCTCCTCGGCGCGGTTCAGCGCCATGGGGAAGATCACGTCGGCCGATTGCAGTGTGGGGAATTGGAAGTCTCTCGGCAGCACGCCGACCACCCGTGCAGAGCTGCCGTCGATGTCGATCATCCGGCCGAGTATGCCGGGATCGCGATTGTAATGGTCAAGCCACAATCCGTAGGAGATAAGTACGACCCGCGGTGCATTGGGCCGATCCTCTTCCGGCAAAAAGTTGCGGCCAATCGCGGGCGAGATTCCCAGCAGTGGCAGTAATCCTGCCTGGAAGGAAAGGCAATCCAGCTGCGCGGGATTCATCTCGATCAGGTCGCAGGCATGCGGCATAGTGCCCTGTGCGGCAATGGCCTCAAAGGGCTTCTGATTGTCCAGCCAGTCGAAGTAGAACGGCTCCATCAGGAACTCCTGCCGTTCGAGAGAGTGCACCATTCCGATGGAGACGATGCGGTCGTCGTGCGCGTAGGGCAGCGGCCGGAAGAGAATGCGATCGACGACGCTGAAGACCGCGGTCGTGGCGCCGATACCGAGCGCCAGCGTGACCAGCGCCGTGACGGTAAAAATCGGATTGCGGCGGAATCCGCGCAGCGCGTAGCGGGTGTCCTGCGCGACCGTGCCGAGCCACCAGCCGGGGTGCTGCTCGTGGCATTGCTCGCGGGTGCGCTCCATGGCCCCGAATTCAACCATCGCCTGGCGCCGCGCTTCCTCGGGCGCCGTACCCGCGGCAACGTTCTTTTCGATTGACTGCGCGACGTGGAACGCAAACTCTTCATCGTGTTCGCCGGACTTGCGCGGCGAAAGCAGGAAGCGCAAACGCGTGAGGAGTTCGGCGATCATGCTTGCGCCTCTGGGATTCGCCCCAGGACGAGCCCGATCGCCGACGAGAGCCGGTCCCAGGTTTTGAGCTCGGCTTCGAGCTGCTTTTTGCCGGTGCGGGTGAGCGAGTAGAACTTGGCGCGGCGATTATTCTCCGAGGCGCCCCAGTCGGCGCGGATCCATCCCTTGTACTCAAGCCGGTGCAGTGCGGGATAGAGCGACCCCTGGCCGATCTGCAGCACGTCGCGCGACACCTGCTGGATGCGCTGGGCTACGGCCCAGCCGTGCATGGGGCCGGGCGCCAGCGTTTGCAGAATCAGCAGATCCAAAGTTCCCTGCAGCAGGTCGGTGGATGGCGGCATTCTTCCCCTCGACGCTCGACAATAGCTTTACGCGCGCTCTTGTCGATTGTCAAGGGGGCGCTCCGCGCCTTTACTCTTGGGACCTTTTATAATGAGAGCAGAAATCTACAAGCGGTCTGGCGCGGACGTGGGTTCCGGCGCAGGTGCGTGGGTCGGTGTTGGCAATGGCGAAGTATTTGGTGACGGGCGGCGCGGGGTTCTTCGGCGGCATTCTCAAACAAAGGCTCCTGAACGACGGCGCCGAAGTGGTGAGCGTGGACCTGGTGCCGGACGCGGCGCGCCACTCCGCGCTGACCAGCATTCAAGCCGACATTCGCGACGAAAAGGCGATGCGCGGCCTGTTTGCGGAGCATAAGTTCGACGCGGTCTTCCACGTCGCGGCGATGCTGGCTCACGGCAAGATGGAGCGCAATCTGCTGTGGACGAGCAACGTGGACGGCACCGGCGTGATTGCCCGTTGCGCGCAGGCCGCGGGAGTGAAAAAGCTCGTTTTCACCTCGACCAACTGTCTTTGGGCCAGCAACCTCGGGCGTCCGGTCAAGGAAGACGACCCGCCGGCGCCGGCCGAAGTCTATGGAGAGTCGAAGCTGGCCGCGGAAAGGCTCCTTGAGCAATTCGCGGGCCCGCTCGACGTGGTGATCATTCGCTGCCCGACGATCATCGACAGCGGCCGGCTCGGTCTGCTCGCCATCCTGTTCGAATTCATCCGCGAAGGAAAAACAGTCTGGGTGGTCGGCTCCGGCGCCAATCGGTATCAATTCATCCACGCCGGCGATCTGGCCGAGGCCTGCATCAAGTCGCTGGGTTTCGATGGTTCGGCAACCTTTCACGTGGGCAGCGACAACGTACCCAGCCTGCGTCAGTGCTACGAAGCGGTTATCCGCGAGGCCGGCAGCAAGTCGCGCGTGCGTTCGCTGCCTAAGGCGCCGGCGCTGGCGGCGATGCGCGCTGCGCACGTCCTGCGCATCTCGCCATTAGGGCCTTATCACTACCGCATGATCGCCGAAGACTTTACCTTCGACACGACGCGCATTCGCCAGGCGCTGGGCTGGCGGCCTACCGTGACCAACAGCGAGATGCTGGCCGCGGCGTACCGTTATTACGCCGATAACCGCGACGAGATCAATGCGCGAACCAATGTCTCTGCGCACTCGCGCGCGGCAGAGATGGGCGTTCTGCGGCTGCTCAAGTGGATTTCATGAGCCAGCCCGCGGCGCGGCCTTCGCAGCCCATAAACGGTCCGTTTCGCGCGCCGCGCATCATCTTCTGGACGGCTCTTCTGCTCCGCCTGGCTTACATCACGCTGGGCCACACCTATCGCATCACTCCCTTCAATCACCACTTCGAATTCGGATGGGAGACCGGCCGCGTGGCCGCATCGCTGGCCGCCGGTCAGGGATACAGCTCGCCTTTCGGCGGAGAAACCGGCCCCACGGCGTGGATGGTGCCCGGATTCACGCTGCTGCTGGCCGGCGTGTTCAAGGTGTTCGGCATCTATTCGGCGCTGTCGGCATGGGTGATCCTGGCCATCGACAGCCTGTTTCAGGCGCTTACGGTTCCGCTGGTCTTTGCGATGGGCGCGCGCACAGCGGGAAGGCGCGCGGCGCTGTGGGCAGCGTGGATCTGGGCGGTTTATCCGGGCATTGTGCAATACGCATCGCGCTGGATCTGGGAGACGTCGCTGACCGCGCTGCTGTTTTCCGCGGTGATCGTTCTGGGCATGCGCATGCGCGGGACGGGCGGCAGGCCTCCGGTGCGGCAGCGCGTTCCCGATTGGGCGCTGTTCGGCCTGTTATGGGGCGCGATCGCCATGACCAACCCGGCAGTGCTGCCGATGGCGCCGATCGAGGGAATTTGGATATTAGGCGGCCGACCGCGACGCGAAGGGCCGCGCGGAGCCGCCCTGGCGTTGCTCTCGGCGGCCATCTGCTGCGCGGTCGCCGCGCCCTGGGTCATCCGCAACGAGCAAGTCTTTCACGCCTTCATTCCCACGCGCGACAACCTCGGTGCCGAGTTGGCGATGGCCTGGGCGCCGGATTCGGCTGGATTTCCATGGGGGCAAACCATTCCTGCGTTGACCGGGACGCCCGAGCACCAGCTCTATGCCCGCATGGGCGAGCTAGCCTATGTGAGAATGCGGGATCGGCTGGCGTGGCAATGGGCGCGCCAATATCGAGCCCACTTCTGGAAGCTGGTCGCATTGCGCTTCTACATGTTCTGGGCCGGTGTGCCGCACCAAGAGGGAGGTCACGCCGCCGCCGAGGCCGTTCGCGAGACGGCGCACTGCTTTGGCTCCATTACCGGCATTCTTGGATTGCTGCTCGCGCTGCGGCGGCGTTTGCCTGCCGCGGGGCTGTTCGCATCGGCGGTCGTCGTTCTCCCCCTGGTCTACTATTTCGTCATTGCCGGAGCGCGCTTCCGCAATCCGATGGAACCGTTCCTGGCCGTCCTGACCGCGTATCTGTTTCAGCAGTCGCAAGGCCGCTGGGGATTCACGGTGCCCGGGTTGCGGCGCCTGTGGCCGGCACATTGAGGCGCTCGCGGCCGGCACCGGCGCCTGCGGCCGGGAGTATTGAATGGAGCGGCCCGTGAACGAAAGCGAGAAGCGGCAAATGCTCGCTCTCCTCGATGAGAGCCGTGGCGCCTTATTGAAGTCTCTTGAGGATGTCACCCCGGAAGCGGCCTTGCGCGCGCCTGCTCCCGGAAAGTGGACGATCCTCGATTGTGTCGAGCACCTCGCCGTCTCGGAGGACTACCTCCTTTCTCAAATCGTCGGTGCCGAGCTTATCGAAACCTCGGCCATTCCTCCGCAAAGAGAAGCTCTGATCGCGGAGCGGGCGGCCGACCGAACGCGCCGCTTCGAATCGCCCGAGGAGGGACGCCCGATCGGGCGTTTTCCCACCTTGGCCGCGGCCGTCGAGCATTTCCTGGCCAGCCGCGAGCGAACGCTCCGGTTCGTCGAGTCCAATCGGGAGGATCTACGCTTGAAAGTGACCACTCATCCGCTCATCGGGCCGGCAAACTGCCAGGAGATGCTCTTGACGATGGCGATGCATCCCTTGCGGCATGCGCAGCAGGTCGAGGAAACCAAAGCCGCATTGAATCAAGAACGGCACCTAGCTCCGAAACGGCATTAAGCGCCGAAATTGTTGAACGGGCCGGACCAAATCCTCACGTCTTGTCTCGGCAACTTTCTCAATAAATCGATTTAATCGGAGCGATCGCTCGCGGAGTTTCGAATAGAGCGAGCCGGAGGCTTTTTGCCCCGGTTTGGAAGTAAATGTTTTCCCGGATCGAGCCGTCGTTCCCGCCAGTTAAGCCTCATGGTTTTTCTACGCTTAACCGTTGACAGTGATTCCTTTTTTTGATTATCGTTGCGTGGTGTTCCGGGCCGCTTTTTTTTCGCTTCCCCTTCGTAACAGCCTACCTTCGGAAGCGGCTTTCCCGGCAGAATCAGCGATCCTGCCACAGCGGCGGGTAAGCCTTGCATACGAGCCGGCGGGAGTGAACCAGCCGGTCTGACCGATACACAAAACAAGTCAACAAAAAAACAGAAGAATCTTTCAGGAGACCGCATGAACAAGATGCTACGTACAGCATTCGTGCTGGCAGCCTTTGCCTGCGCGAATTTGCTGCTGCTCACGCCAGTCCGCGCCCAGTCGGTCTACGGATCGATCTTTGGCACGGTGACCGATTCGACAGGAGCCGCCGTTCCAGGCGCCACCGTCAACGTAACGGACGAAGCCAAAGGCACCGTCGTCACCGCCATATCGAACGCCACCGGTGATTACACCGTTCCCCACCTCATTCCCGACGTCTACGATCTCAAAGTTACCGCCAAGGGTTTCAAGACCTTCGAGGCGAAAGGCGTTCCGGTCGAGGCCGATGCCGCGCCCAGGATCGATCCCACCCTCGAAATCGGCGGTGCGGAGACGACCGTAGAAGTCAACGCCGACACCCAGCCGGAGTTGAAGACCGACCGCGCCGACGTTTCAACCGTATTCGATCAGCAGCAGGTGTCGAGCCTGCCCATCGGGGACCAGAACTTCACCAACCTGCAACTGCTCCTGCCCGGCGCTCAGCTCCTGGGCTGGTCGCACGCCGCCGATGAGAATCCCCAGGGTTCCAAGCAGATTCAGGTGGACGGCCAGGCCTTCGGCGGTACCGCATTCGAGCTGGACGGCACCGATAACCAGGATCCGATCCTCGGCATCATCGTCATCAATCCTCCCACCGATTCGGTGACTGAAACCAAGATCAGCACGCAGAACTACGACGCCGAGTTGGGCAAGGCGGTTTCCGCCGTCATGACCGCTCAGACCAAGTCGGGAACCAACACCTTCCACGGCGACATTTACGACTGGCGCACCGGCAACGCCAACTATGCCCGCGATCCATACAGTGAGCCCGTTGGCTCCATTCCTGCCGGCCTCAAGAGCCGCTTTGGCGGATCAATCGGCGGACCGGTCATCAAGGACAAGTTCTTCTTCTTCGCCAACTACGAGGCGCAGCGCCAGAAGGTCGGCACCGCGGCCACAGATACGTTGCCTACCAGCCTGCTGACTGAAACCGCGCTTGGAAACGTAGTCGGCCCCAGCGGAATTCCCGGTGCGGACTTCAGCGAGTATCTCGGCCTCGGCGATGCCGGCATCATCTATGACAACCTCGACGCCCCGAACCAATCCAAGACCAGTCCGCCCAATGCTTACCCTCACAATGTGATTCCGCGCGCCCAACTCGGCCCGGCTTCGGCTCCAGCTCTGGCGCTGCTCAAGTATCTCGAGCCGTTTACTAAAGGCCTCGGAGTGGGCACGGGTAAAAACTCCGATGGCCTGGACGAGAACTACAATGCGACCGGCACGGGCCTTTTCAACAGCAACCTGTGGGACGAACGGGTCGACTATACGATCAACGAGAAGATGCACGCCTTCGAGCGCTTCTCGCGGTTCTGGGACCTCCTGTCCGGCACGGTGATGTTCGGCACCGCCGGCGGCCCCGGCTTCGGCATCAACAACTATGGCGGCAACTCCAACGGCGCCAATGACAGCGAAGCTTCGGGCATGGACATTGCCATCAGCCCCAAGCTGCTCACCGACTTCCGGCTCGGCTACTACCGCTATAACATCATCGACGTCAAACACGACCAGACTGCCGATTTTGCCGACACCCTCGGTATTCCGAACATCAATATGGGAACTACCTTCACCGGTGGCTCGCCCGGGTTCAACGTCACCAATCTGCCGGGCGGCGGCGGGGGAACCAACGGAACGGTTTATGGCGATGGCTTGGGCATCAACCGCTGCAACTGTCCGCTGACGGAGCGCGAGGATCAGTTCCAGATCGTCAACAACTGGACAAAGATTGTGGGCAATCACTCCATCAAAGTGGGCGCCGATCTGCGCTATGGGCGCAACCTGCGCGTTCCTTCCGACTCTGATCGCGACGGCCAGTTGAACTTTACGCCCAATCCCACAGAGGATCAGTTTGCGACGACCCAGGGCGGCCTTGGTTTCGCCACGTTCATGCTCGGCGAAGTAGGCAACATGAACCGCTATGTCTCGGTCTCAACCAACGCCAAGGAGTTCCAGAAGCGCACCTTCTTCTACGGGCAGGACACCTGGCGCGCCACCCACAACCTGACACTGAATCTCGGTCTTCGCTGGGAACTGTATTTCCCGGAGGCCGTCAACGGACCCGGCAATGGATCTTTGATGAACCTGACCGACGGCTATATGCACGTGGCCGGAATCGGTGGCATTCCTTCCGATATGGGTTGGGACATCGACAAGGCAAAACAGTTCGCGCCTCGTATAGGCGCGTCGTACCAGCTCGATCCCAAGACGGTCATTCGTGCGGGATATGGACGCAGCTTTGACACCGGCGTGTTCGGCTCTACTTTTGGCCACGTCGTCACCCAGAATCTGCCGGTTCTGGCCAACCAGGCTCTCAGCTCCAGCACCACTGTCGGCTACGCATTCCCACTCGCAGGCGCGAGTTCGCTGCCTGGCGCAGGGCCGGGCGGCGGCCCCATTCCGTATAAATTCCCGACCGTTCCCTCCAACGGCCTGCTTCCGGCCCAGGGATACAACAGCAACCCGAAGGCCCGCCACGACCCGCTCCACTTCCCGACGATCGATGCCTGGAATCTGAGCGCGCAGCGTGCCCTCACTCCCACGATGTCTCTGACCGTGGCCTACGTCGCGAACAAGGGAACGCATACCTTGGCCGACGGCGACGGCAACAATACCAATCCGAACGAATCGTTCGTCGCTCTGCCGGGTCAGTACAGCGTCACCGGGCAGACCCTGACCTATGATCCGGCGCACGGTCAGGCGGGCGGCTCCACGCCGCTCCCGTCCGGCTATTCGGGCGGCGTCTCCAACGCCAAGTATCTGCAGCGTTACTATGGCGGTTCTCTGGCAGGGTGCAAGGATCCGAACTACATTTCAATCGCTGGTCTCCGAAGCGTCAACGGGGGAGACGTCAACCTCCAGCCCGGCATGTGCGGCTGGAACGCCAACGGCGGCATCGCCTACTATGGCGATGACGAAAACACCGAATTCGACGCGATGCAGATAACCCTGGCCCAGACGTTCCAAAAGGGACTTGCGGTTACCGGCAACTACCAGTGGGCCTCTGCGTTCGATGACACCTCGAACCTTTGGACATGGAGTCACGTTCTGACCCACCTGCGCGACAGCAATGTGCGCAACCAGCAGTTCACGGGATACGGAAGCTACGACCTGCCCTTCGGCAAAGGAAAGCAGTATGCTTCCGGGGTCAACCACGCGACCGATCTGCTGATCGGCGGCTTCCAGTTGAGCAGTGTGGTCAACTGGTCCGGTGGTTTGCCGTATTCCACCAGTTACAACGAGTGCGGCTCCAACGTTCCCAACAGTCCCAATCCGACGACGAGCGGAGGGTGCGTTCCCAACGCAAGCGGACGCATGCCAATTCACCTCACCGGATTCACGCCCAACCCCGCAACCGGCACCGGCACTCGCTGCTACTACAATTGCAACGGTGTTGCCCAGCCCACTCTTGCCACCCCCGGGGTCTTCAGCAACCCCGGACTCGACCACTACGGCGACGCAGGCCTGAACGCCTATCGTGGCCCGAGGTTCTTCTCAACCGATATGGCCGTCACCAAGGCATTCAGCATCTGGGAAAGCGTGACGACTCAGTTCCGCATGGATGCGTTCAACGCCTTCAACCACATCACCGCGGCTAACCCCGGCGGCAACATCGAGTCCGTCGGCTCCATCGGCAGCGAGGGTGGCGGATGCGGCCCCGGCAACGATTGCGGACCTCGCCAGCTCGAATTCTCCCTCCGCCTTCAGTTCTGATGGCGCAGAGGAGCCGCGTAAAACCACGAGGGGAGCTTCGGCTCCCCTCAATCTTTTGGAGTTGCGCGGTCCGTGGACATTAGAGCAGTTTCGAAAGACGCTGCCCGATCGAAAGCGTTCCCTTTGCGAAGATCGCCCGCCCGGAAAGGATTAAACTTCAAAGATAGGCCGGTTCCATGCACCGTATCCTCATCCCTGCATTTTTCTTCGTGTTTCTTACTCTCTCCGGCCGCGCCCAGACGCAGCAGAATTCCGATCAGGCAGGTGTCGGCGGGAACACGCCGCCGCAAACGCCATTGGAAATCGCACAGCAAATGGCCGCTCGCGGGCGGCTTGACAAGGCCATGGTGCAGCTTGACCAACTGGCGGCGCAAACACCGGAGCCCGCTGGCGTGGAGCGGCTGCGGGGCATGATTTTTTACCAGAAAGACCAGCTCCAGGAAGCCCTCGCGGCCTTCAGCAAGGCCATGGATCAGGACCCCGGCGATCGCGAGTCCACCGAGATGCGCGGTGTCGCACTTTTCCGATTGGGCCGCTCGCCCGAGGCCATTCCCTATCTCGAAAAGGCGCATACCGGCGTCGAGAGCGCCAATGTCGATCCGCAGTATGTTCTCGGTCTCTGTTACAGCGATGCGCAGCGCTACGACGACGCACGCCACGCATTTGCCACGCAATACGGCTTTGCGCCCGACTCCGCCGAAGCCTATCTGCTGGCCGGCCGGCTCTTTCTGCGCCGGGAGTTTGTGGCCCCCGCGGCCGCGGAGGTGAACAAGGCGCTGGAGATCAATCCGTCGCTTCCGCTGGCGCACCAGCTTCTGGGCGAAATCGCGCTCGCCAGGGGAGATTCGCACACTGCCATCGGGGAGTTCGAGGCCGAGCGCAAAATCGACCCGCTGAACGGCGCCCTCTATGAGCGCCTTGGCGACGCCTACCTTCGCGCCGGCCAATACACCGATGCGCAGACTGCGCTCGATCGCGCCGTGCTGCTTGAACCCAGCTCCACCGCTCCTTATATTCTCCTGGGCGAAACGTTCCTCAAGCTTCAGCAGCCCATCCAGGCGCTCCACTACCTCGCCCACGCCGCAAAGATGGATCCCGCCAACTACATCACGCACAATCTGATGGGCCAGGCATACAGGGCCACGGGCCAGGTAGCCGAAGCCAAGCGCGAGTTTCAAACGGTGGTGGATTTGCAACAAAGCCTCGCGCCGCAGCCCGCGGGTAAATAAGCCGATGCTCTCTCTTCGCGGCATGCCTGCTGCTCTCCTGGTCGTTTCGCTCGCAATGCCGGCGCAGGTTCCGGGAGCACAGGCGGCAAAGCCGGCCGACACCGAGGCGATTGAGCGCGCGGGCGCGGCCTTTCGCGCCGGCTATGCCGCGCAGCAAGCCGGCAATGCCGAAGCGGCGCGCGCCAGCTTTGCCGAGGCGGTGCGTCTTGCGCCTGAGATCCCCGAAGCGCATGAGGCATTGGGCGCAGTCTTGCTCGAGCTCAACAAGCCTGCCGAGGCGGTTGCCGAGCTTGAAGCTGCTCTGAAGCTCAAACCGGCCGATCCGGGAATCGAAGCCAATCTCGCCATGGCCTACGCAAGCAACGGCCAGGCGGCCAACGCGGTTCCGTACTTCCAGGAGGTGTACGCACTCTCGCAGCAAGCCGGCCAGCCCGCGGTGGATGAGGCACTCTGCGAGGCCTATGCACGCGCGCTGGCTGCGACCGGCAAGCAAGGCGAGGCCATCGGGCTCTTTCGCGCGGCGCAGGAGCGGGGCGGAAACCAGGCGGAGCTGGCCGATGACATCGGCTCGCTTTATGGGCAATTGGCCAACTGGCCTGAAGCGCGCGACGCGTTCGAGCAGGCCATCGCAGCCGATGCCAAGTTCGTCCCGGCGCGTATCCATCTCGGCATCTTGCTTCGCCGGCAGCGTGACATGCCGGGTTCGCTTTCCGCGCTCAGCGCCGCGGTCGAACTCGAACCCAACAACGCTCTCGCACAATTGGAGTACGGCCGCTCGCTGGCAGCGGCGGGAAGGGACGAAGACGCCTTGCCCCATTTGCGGCAGGCCGTCCGGCTCGATCCTGGGCTCGCCGGCTCCGAAGCCGAGCTGGGCATGGCCTTGCAGCGGCTGGGCCGCCAACAGGAAGCGGTCCCGTCCTTCGAGAACGCCGTCGAGCGCGATCCTCACAATGCCGGCGATTTGACCAATCTCGGCCTCGCGCTCACGCTCACCGGAAAAGCGAAAGAAGCGCTTGCGTACTTTCAACGCGCGCTGGCCGAAGATCCCAATGATGCTGTCGTCGAAAAGGACCTCGGAGTCGCCCATATTCAGCTCTCCGCCTTCGACGAAGCGATTGCCGACTTCAAAGCCGCGCTGGCGCTCGATCCCAATGATCCGCAGCTCCACTACGATCTCGGCCTCGCATATAAATTCAAGGACCGCATGGACGACGCCATCGCCGAGCTGCGCCGCGCCGGCCAGATGGACCCCACATTGCAGGATCCGCCCTACACGCTTGGCATCTTGTACATGCAGGTCGGCAGGCTCGACGATGCAGTCGCCGAGCTGAGAAAGGCCGTGGCGCTGCGGCCCGACAATGGCGACGCCTGGGCGATCCTGGGCAGCACGCTCAAGCAGGATTCGCGTTACAGCGAGGCGCGCGAGGCACTGGAAAAGGCAATTCCCTTGCTCCCCGGCCAGCCCGGACCCCTCGTCACGCTGGCCGGAGTGCTGGCCGATCAGGCCAGCACTGCAACTTCAGACGCCGAAGCCAGCGACGCCGTGGGCGACAAGCAAAAAGCCGAGCATGATCGCACGCAGGCCGAGGAGCTGCGCGCACAAGCCGCCGAGTATCGACGCCAGGCTGCGGAATTGAGCCGCGCCGCCGTCAATCGCCAAAAGGCGCAGTTTGCACTTAACGCTGGCAACCAACTGCTGCTCGACGGCCAGGTGGCCGATGCCGTCGCGCGTTACCAGGAGTCGATCGCCGCCGATCCCACCTTCGCCGAAGCGCACAGCCAGCTCGCCGCCGCCTACGAGCGCCAGGGCCGCACCGCCGATGCCGCAACCGAACGCGCCAAGGCGACGGAACTCGCGCAAGCAAAGTAGAATTCTTTTTTTCAAGTAGGAGACCTGATGACTCCGTCGCTTCGGTTGGCTCGCCGCAAGTGGTTTGTGTTCATTCTGGTGTTTGCCCTCACCTCTGCAGTGCGCGCTCAAGAGCGCTGGACCCAAGATCGCTGGACCGAGGCGCAGGCCAATACCTGGTACGCCCAGCAGCCCTGGCCGGTGGGCGCCGATTTTCTGCCTTCCACGGCCATCAACGAGCTGGAGATGTGGCAGGCCGATACCTTCGACCCCGTCACGATTGACCGCGAACTGGGCTGGGCCGAAGGCATCGGTATGAACACCATGCGTGTCTTCCTCCACAACCTGGTGTGGGAGCAGGACCCCAAAGGCTTCGACCATCGCGTCGACCAGTTCCTGACGATTGCCGCAAAGCATCACATCCGCCCCATGTTTGTGCTGTTCGATTCCTGCTGGGACCCGCACCCCAAACTCGGCCCGCAGCATCCGCCCATCCCCGGCGTGCACAACTCCGGCTGGGTGCAAGCGCCAGGCGCGGAAATCCTCTCCGATCCCATGCAATACCCGCGCCTGGAGCAATACGTGAAGGGCGTTGTCGGCGCCTTCGCCAATGACCCGCGCATCCTGGCCTGGGATCTGTGGAACGAGCCGGATAACGGCAACGGCGACTCGTACGCCAAAGGCGATCCGAAGAACAAAAACGAGATCGTATTGGCGCTGCTGCCGCAGGTCTACACATGGGCCCGCTCTCAGCATCCCACGCAGCCACTCACCAGCGGCCTGTGGCACGGCGACTGGAGCACCATCGACAAGATGCCGCCGCTGGCACGCCTGCAGATCGAGCAATCCGATATCATCAGCTTCCACGACTACGGCTGGCCCGAGGAATTCGAAGCCCACGTAAAAATGCTCGAGCAATTTCACCGCCCGCTCATCTGCACGGAATATATGGCGCGCGGCGCGGGCAGCACGTTCGACACGATATTGCCCATTGCGCATAGATATCGCATCGGAGCGATCAACTGGGGACTCGTCGCAGGCAAGAGCCAGACCTATCTGCCCTGGGACTCATGGCAGCGGCCCTATGTTCTGATTCAGCCGACCATCTGGTTCCACGATGTCTTCCATCCCGACGGCACGCCGTATCGCGAGCGCGAAGTGGAGATCATTCGTGCGCTGACGAGCGGCAAAGAACCGCCGCTGTAAGTCGATTTAGTGATAGGTTGGCGACTCGACGCGTAAACCTAAGACAGCGTGTGCATGAACCAGTGAGTTATACGTAGGCCAGTGAGTGTTAATGGACCTTATAGATAGTGCTGCCGTGAGCCGGCAGAGTTATGTTCACTTCTTTCGATTCCTTGCCGTTCGTGTCGGTCCATACATCCTGTGCCTGATGCTTACCGCCGCCGAGGCCTAGCTGCTTCCAGCTCGCACGCAGTATAACCGGCTTGTCGTCCAGGTTGAAAAAGCCGAAGAATTCCGCATAATTCCTCGATCCCGGATCGTCGATCGTTGCTCGCCACACACGCGCGTGCTCAAATCCCGCAGGAAGGTCCTTAGCGTCGATAGGATGGCTGTAAGTTACATTCTGATTCATATAGAGGAGCGTCTGGTTGGTAATCAACGACCGCGTAAAATCATCCAGCTTGGTTAAGTTAGCGCCCAGAATCAGCGGCGACCGCGCGATGGCCCATAAGTCCAGCTCGGTGCGCTCCTCGTCGTGAGTCTCATGTGACTGGCGCGGCTCGCCCCAGCCCGGATTCGGCGTCAACGAGCCGAACGGCAGCATATCTTCGTCCGGCCAGTTACCTGGACGCGCATAAGGCTCCCACTGCGTGAGCCGGTCGAAGGCATCGCGAATGCCGAACGGAGACTCGCCTTCGCCCGGCTTGTGTTGCGCCTGCCAAACGTCCCAGTGATCGTCGGAGATGCGCCACATCTGCGCGAACTCTGCTACTTCGCCGCCATGCGCCAGCGCCGTCGGCCCCGGCGAGAGGCTCAGCACAATGGGCCGTCCGCTGCGCTTGATAGCCAGCGCGATCTGCCTGATCTCTGTCGGCCGGTAGGGATGGTCGGAGATACAGTCCACCTTGATAAAGTCCAATCCCCAACCCGCGTAAAGCCTCATCATCGAGTCGTAATAGGCCTGGCCCGCCGGCGTATCGCTCACCCCGTAGTTGCCTTCGTCCCACGGGCAAACTGCCGCGGTATCGGCCGCGTCCACCGCGTGAAACTTGCCCCCCGCAATGGGTAGATTTTCCTTCACCACCTGCCGTGGAATTCCGCGAACAATGTGAATGCCGAATTTGAGCCCCTGTGCATGGACCCAATCGGCCAGCGGCTTGAACCCGGCTCCGCCTGCGGCAGAAGGGAAGCGGTTGTCCGCGGGAACCAGAATTCCATTGCCGTCGAACTGGTACTTATGCGCCTCGACGTTGTCTGCAAAAGGATCGGCCATGTACCAGCCTTCGTCGATCACCGCGTATTTCCAGCCGAATTCCTGAATTCCCTTGAGCACAGCTACGTTGGCGCGGTAATCGGCCTCATCGATGGTCAATCCATAGGCGTCCCAGCTGTTCCATCCCATCGGTGGAGTGAGCGCAATCGTTTGTGCACTGAGAGTACGAGCGGCCACAACAGCCAGAGAGAATAGGGCGACACAAAACACTCTGCGGCGGGACATTCGAAAGGTATACCACATTGATCAGGTCAACAGGACCGCACCTAGGAAGGGCGAAGGACAACCCCATGCGCCGGGAGCCGCATCCCAACCTGCGTAAACGGAAGAAGGAGATTACACCAATGAAAGATAGATATAGGCTGCTGATCGGCTCGGCGGCATTGGCCGGGATGTTGGCAGTGGCGGGATGCAACAGACAGTTTCCCGACGAAAAGACTTCAGTTACGAACGCTATGAGCACCAATAACCTCAGCAGCGTCACTGTATCGCAGGATCGGCAGAAGGGCGTGATGACGCTTACCGGCAATGTCGCTTTTGACCACCAGAAGACGCAGGCGGAGAACCTTGCCAAGCAGGCTGCTCCCGACTACACCATCGCCAATGAAATCGGGGTTCAGCCCCCCGGAGACCAGAGCCAGGCGCAAGCAGTTTCATCGAGCCTGGATAGCGCCATTGAAGATAACTTCAAAGCTACATTGAAAGCGCACAAGAACCTGGATAACCAGAGCATTAGCTACAAAGCGAAAAATGGCACGCTGTTGCTGAAGGGCTCTGTGAAGACTGAAAGACAAAAAGCCGAAGCTGCCAAACTCGCGAAAAAGGTGCCAAATGTGCAGCAGGTTGTGAATGAAATTGAGGTAAAGCCGACGAAGCACTCGACAGCTAACTCCTAAGCAAGCGTTGCCGCAGTTTTCTCAGGGTTCGAGGTAGCTTTTTTCAACCTCCGCACGTCATCCCTCCCCCAACCTGGGCCGGAGCACTTACCGGCCCAGCCCGCCTTCTTAACCCAACTTCATCGTCTCAGGATCCCAGCGAACCACGGCCCCGCGCTCATAACTAAGGTTGCTGAGCAGGGCCGCGCCGGCAGCCCGGAACCCGAAGACCGCATCTTCCACCACCGGCTGCCGCGACCGAACCGACGCGAAGAAGTTCTTGAAGTGATCGTAACTGTCGCTGTAACCCTCCGGCGTTACAAATCTCTCGACTCCCACCGGCGGCTCGCCCTCAAAGTGCTTGGGCGGATACTTCTTTTCGTATTCATCGAGAATCTTCTTCTGCATGGCCTCGGTGAATGTGCCGACGGTAAGGCCAGGCTCCGTCTCGCGCGGCGTGCGGCTCACGGTGAGGCCGTTCCAGCCGATCTCGATTGTGCCTTCCGATCCGGTGAAGATCAGCCCCTCGCTTTCTTCGCCGCCATCCACAAAGTTCACGCGCAGATTCAGGTTGAACCCTTCCGGATAATCGAACAATCCCAGCATCACGTCGGGCGCATCGCGCCCGTCTTTCCAGAAGCGCAGTCCGCCTGTCGCCATCCCGTGCGTAGGCCCGTGCGAGTCTGTGATAAAGTGCGTCCCGCTGAACAAGTGCACAAACAAATCGCCGGCCACGCCGCTGCCGTATGCCTTCCATTTGCGCCACTGGAAGAAATGCTCGGCATTGAAGGGAATTTTCGGCGCTGTGCCCAGGAAGCGCGGCCAGTCGCAGGTCTCGGTCGATGCATCCAGCGGCACCGTGTAATCCCATGCGCCGATCGCGGAGTTGCGGTCCCAATGCGCAGTCACCATGTTCAGCTTTCCGATCGCTCCGGATGCCAGCACCTCCTTGGCCTTGGCATAGATCACCGAGCTCACGCGCTGGCTGCCTATTTGCAGAATGCGCTTGGTGGTACGCGCCGTTTCGATCATCTCCGGCCCGTCGGCATAAAGGTGAATCATCGGCTTTTCGCAGTACACATCCTTGCCGGCTTTCATCGCGTCCACTGAGGCCTGCTTGTGCCAGTGGTCGGGCGTGCCGATGATGACCGCATCAATATCCTTGCGCGCCAGAACCTCGGCGCAGTCGCGCGTCGTGAAGATGTCGTCGCCCCACACCTCCTTGCTGTGCTCGAGGCGCCCGTCGTAACAGTCGGCCACGGCCACCAGCTTCACGCCCGGAACTTCGAGCGCGGTCTTGGTGTCGAACTGGCCTTGCCCGCCCGCGCCGATCAGCGCAATCTGGAGGTGGTCATTTGCCGCCACCGGCTGCGCGGGCTCGCTCTGCCACGCATCCAATGCGTGCATCCGCGGTCCGAGCAGCGTTGCCGCCGAGGCCGTTCCCGCCGCCTTCAAGAAATTTCTGCGATTGAGTGCCTGCACCGTTTCCCCCACCGTTGTCGTTGGCATCTTCCGCCGCCTGTAACCATACACCAGCGTGCCGCATCCACAAAATTCCGCAACATTCGCTATCTCAATGCCGGCCTTGGAGTAATCTATCGCCATGCCTAACCCGGTCGTTCACTTCGAGGTCATCGGCAAGGACAAGAGCCTGCTGGAGAGTTTCTACAAGGACGTGTTTGCCTGGCAGATCACGCCCGTCATGAGCGAATACTCGATTGTCGGTAAAGAGGAAGGCGGCATTCCCGGCGGCATCGGCGGCATTGCCGACGCCCCGAATTACGTGACTTTTTACATCGAAGTGCCCGATCTCGAAGCCGCGATGAGCAGCGTTGAAAGTCACGGCGGCAAAAAGCTCTTCGGCCCGCAGCCCATCCCCGACGGCACCGCAGTCATCGGCCAGTTCATGGACCCCGAAGGCCATCTCATCGGCCTGCTGCAGCGCGCGCCGAAGAGCTAACCTGGCTCAAGGAGTGAGCGTTTTCGGGTTCAGCTTGCCGATGCGCCCATGCGGACCGACGACGAAGGGCAGCGAAAGCGCATTCCAGTTGCGGTCTGCGTCGGTAGCCTCATGCCGCGTCGGATCGGGCCGCAGCGCTCGCCAGTTGCGTCCATCGTCCGTAGAGATGTCGGTGCCGTTCGGGCCTACGGTGATCCACGTTTTCGCGGAATCGTCATAAGCCACAGCAGAGCGGTATCCGTGAGGGGATTGCTGCGGGAGAACGGCTCGTCGAATTTCGACGAAGACATGATGCGGGGACGAGACGAAGGCCGCTTCGCCAGGCAAATCGGGTTTGGCATAGTCTCCGCCGACAACCATGAATTCCGCGAATGGAAGGTTAGGAATCTGCCTTCGGGCGATCGCGAAGGCGCCCGCAGTTGGCCCTGCCGGAAAACGGAGTGTCGTCGATGAAAGAGCCCACCAAGAACCGATGTCGAAAGGGGAATGGGGTTCCGCCAGATAAACTCGAGCGTCCGCTCCGCCAGTGACAAACGCAAATGGCCCGTTGCTGCCCGGCGAGACTAGCGATTCGTTGCTTGCGGCAAACAGAGACTCACCGGTGTGAGCCTTTGGTTGATGTTTTGGGTCCTTGGCATTCCAGCGTGTCCATGTGTCCCCGCCATTTGCTGAAACGAAGGTCGCAAATAGACCGTTCACGGGGTCACCGATGAGAACTCCTTGAGGTTTCGAATGCGATCTTGGATTTGGAATGACGAAGCTCAACGCATCCCAAAACCCATCCTTGTCCGGATTCGTGAACAGCAGCTTCCACGAATGACATCCATCCGTCGTCTTGTAGAGCCGCGAAAGATCTCCCTTGCCGGACGACATCACGATCGCCGTATGTGCATCGAACGCCTGAACTCCGCGAAAATCCAGGTGCTCCGCACCCGGCGGCACAGAACACGTCTGCCACAGATATCCACCATCTTCGGTCCGCAGCACCGTGCCATTGGTCCCCGAAGCCCACGCGACTCCGCCTCCAACGTTGTCGATTCCGCGCAGATCGGCAGTGGAGTTGGAGTTCTCAATCTCCCACTGGGCATGGGCAGCACACGACAGCGCCAACAACCCGAGACAGAGCGCAATTCGTTGCATATTGAAAGTGTAGCTAACCACTGTCCTAACTCCGCTAACTCGCCGTCCTCATTACACAGCAAAATCAATAAACCCACGCTGCGGATCGGTCGAGACGAGCTTCACCGTCAACTTATCGCCCACGTCGAGCCCCTTGCCGCCGTGCACCACCATTCCTTCAACGTTCGGCTTGAGCGCGCGGACGAATGTGCCGTATTGGTTGACGCCGGTGACGATGGCCGCAAAGCTTTCGCCGATGCGCGGATGTAGCACGACGGCAGCAATTCTTTTCTGCATCTCGCGCTCCACTTTGCGCGCGTTGTCTTCCATCAGCGTGCAGCGGTGCGCGATTGCGTCAAGCTCGTCCGCGGAATAGGGCTGCGCCGCGTGCGCGAACCACACTTTGAGGAGCCGCTGCGTCACCAGGTCGGGAAACCGGCGATTGGGAGCGGTCGAATGCGTGTAGTCCTGCACAGCCAGGCCGAAGTGGCCGGGCGAAGGCTGGCCGGGCGTGACGAGAACGTATTCACCCGGCCCCATCAGCTTGACGACCGTCAGCGAGAGATCGGGAAAATGATCGGGATCTTTCTGCTTCTGCGCCAGCAAAAAATCGTTGAGCGCCTTCGAATCCGGCTCGGCGGGAAGAGTGGCGCCCAGGCCGGCGGCGACTTCAACAATGCGGTCCCAGCGCTTGGGTGTGCGCACAATGCGGCGCAGCGACGCCACGCCGGCAGCTTCGAAGGTGCGCGCAATGACGCCATTCGCAGCCACCATGAATTCTTCGATCAGCGACGTGGCGCGATTCTTTTCCTGGCGTGCGATGTCGACGGCCTCGCCGGCCACCAGCACAGGCCGGGTTTCGATGGTCTCAAGGTCGAGCGCGCCATGCTGGAAGCGGCAGCCCTCCATGCGCCGCGCCGCTTCGTCCTGCAGCTTGAGCTGCGCGGCGAGCTCGGCGTTTGCCGCCACCTTGGCCGGCGCAGCGCCCGTTCTTTCGAGCCACGCTCCCACCGAGTTGTAGGCCAGTTGCGCGCGATTGCGCACCAGGGCAAGGTAAGCTTTGCCGTCGGAGGCGGCGCCCGATTTGTCTACGCAGAACTCGATCGCCAGCGCCGCGCGATCTTCGTTTTCATTGAGCGATGTGATGCCTTCGGACAGATCGCTGGGTAGCATGGGAAATACCTGCACTCCGGTGTAGACCGAAGTCGTCTCGCTGCGCGCGTGACCGTCGATCGCCGTTGCCTTGGCGACGCGCGCGTCCACATCGGCCACGCCCACCAGCACGCGGATGCGCCCGTCGGGCAAGCGCTCGGCCCACTCGATCTGGTCCAGATCTTTGGAGGTGTCGTTGTCGATCGAAGACCAGAGCAGGTTGCGCAGGTCCGTGAGTCCGGCCGCCGCGGGCGAAGCGGGCTGTGCTTTGATCGCCGCGAGCTCGCGATCGGTTCCCGCGGGGAAATCCGGCTGAAATCCGTGTTCGATCATGGCCGCGCGGGCGGCGGCGACTAGATTGAAGCGCACCGGTTGAGCAGAGTTCATGAGGTCTACGGTTCCCCGAAGGCAAAGGTCAGCCTACCATGAGCGGGCAAGGTCTGCGGCGCGGGCGCGTCCACACGGTCGGCTACTGGATGCCGAGATCGACCAGCACCTTGGGCTTGCTCTCGTCGACGGCGAGAAGATTGTGGCAGGCCGAGCAATCCTGGGTGATGCTGGCGCCGCTTTTCGACACATGGTCGCCGTCGTGGCAGCGGAAGCAGCCCGGATAACTCATGTGGCCGATGTTATTGGGGTGCGTACCCCAGGTCATCTTCATCTCCGGAAAGACATTCTGGCTGTACAGGGTCGCCAGCTCCTCGCCCGCGGCCTGCACCAGCGGCGCTTTGGTTTGCAGCACATCGGGATACTTGGCGCGATAAAAGGCCATCAGCGCTGCGGGAATCCTGGTGCGCGCCTCGTCTCCGGTCGCGTAATTGGCTTTCAGCAGTTCCAGGCCCTCTTTGTGGACCCAGGGAAGATCGGCGCTGATGGCTTCGCCGGCCATGGCGCGGTTCAGCGCGTCTTCCGCCGTCATGAAGGTATGCGCGGCGCGGTTGTGGCAATCGACGCAGTCCATTACTCGCCGCTCGCCCCGGGGAATTGCTCCGCGCGCAGCGGCAGTGGCGAACACAGTCTCCGATCCGTCGGCGTTCCGCTTCTGCACCCAGGGGATGGTGGTGCGCGAAGCATCGGTGGCGATATATTCGATGTGGCCCAGGTGCGTGCCGTGAATGCCGCTCAGATGGGAGAGCGAGTCGACCCCGCCCAGGTGCAAGACAACCACGGTCTGCGTTTCGGAGTTCTTTTCGTCGTCGGCGAAGGAAGATTCGACGAGCAGTTTCTCGCCGACAAACCGGGCCGGCGTGTGGCAGCTCTCGCAGATATCGCGCGCCGGGCGCAGATTCCGAACCGGCGACTCGATCGGCCGGGGATAACGATTAAAGGAGACTTCAAGAAGCTGCTTGGTGCCGTTCACCTTGGCGGCAAAGTAGGAACCGACGCCGGAGCCGATGTGGCATTCTACGCAATCCACATGGGAGTGCGGCGAGATCTTGTAGGCGGTGTACTCCGGGTTCATCACATGGCACGACTGGCCGCAGAACTGCGGCGAATCCATGTAGGCGGCGCCGCGATAGCTGGCGATGGAGACGATCAGCAGGTTGGCGATGGTGGCCATCAGTACGATATCGACGCCGTGGCGAAAGATGCGGTCGTTGAAGTCGATTTTGGGAAATACTCCGGGGATCTGCCCCGCTGCCTTTAACTTCCGCCGGCGCTGAAGCACACCCACGGGAATGAGCAGCAGCCCCAGCACGAACAAAATAGGCAGCACGAAAAAGAAGATCAGCCCCAGGTAGGGATTGACCGTGAAGCGGCCGAAGGTTTCTGCCAGCCAGAAGGCGACAGTAGTGATGGCGGATGCGGTGGTGATGGCTCCGCCCGCCAGGCTGATGGGGTTGTTGCCGAAGAACAGCGCCGGCCGGATCCAGTTTTCACGCAATTTTTCGAACAAAGGCACCTCTGGGGTCGAATCGTATACAGCGGGGGTCTGCGGTCGATCGCAGACCCCGCTGATGCTACTTCAAGCTGCGGTAGTACGTCACCGAGTCCTTGATCTGGTCGTCGGTGAGCTTATCTTTGAACGGCTTCATCTTGCCCTTACCGTCCTTGACCGAGGCAAACATCTCATCCGCGGTGAGCTTCTTGATATCGGGATCGGAGACCGCCTTGATACCCATCATCTTGGCCATGCCCGGAGACGGTGTGCCGGCGGCCCCGTGACAGCTCTTGCAGTTGGAGTTATAAACCGCTTCGCCGGGCGACTGAGCGAAGCTCACGGCGCCGGCCAGCGAAAAGACCAGGGTCAGCACCAACTGGGGTCGAATAGCTTTCATCATCAAAATTGCTCCTCTAGGATTGGCACGGACAGTGTACTGCGCGCCGCCCGCACGCGTCGGATGAATTGTTGAACCCGTTCCTTCCGCAAGAACGGTCTCGTCATCGGGCCAAAAAACCGCCCGCACAATAGTAGTTGGACCGGCTAGAGCGGAGGAACGCCAGCCCACGCACTTAAAACGCGTATTTCACACCAAGCGTCACAATGTCCCCATGCACGTTGCGGGGTGCAATAATGCCGACCGGCCCCTGTTCGGAGTAGTCGTCTCGCGTCCAGTTTCCATGCCACGTCCATTCTCTGGCGATGTTGAACTGCACGTCTGTGAACGGCGTCACGTACTTCGAAAACAGCGATCCCGGCACCATGTTCGGGTTCAGCATCTCCGATGATCCGTTCACGTCGTTGAGTCGAGCGCCGGCATTGAAGCGCAGCAGGCGCGAGGGAGCGTAGTTGATCGCCCCCGACAAGAATGTCGCCGGCGCGTGGTAGTAAGCGTTTCCCAGCAGGTAGGACGGATCGCCGATGCCGGCGCCGCTCGCGGCCACGGTGCAGGTCCCTGTGTTCGTGGCTCCGGCGGGCGGTTTCGACGCCTCGTAGCAGATGTCGGTCTGCGATGCCACATCGTCGTGGGCGACATCGAGATCCAGGCTCATCGTCTCAAGAGGGCTGATCGAGGCGGTGAAACTCAAGTCGCGATTGTGCTCGGTGTGGTTCACCAGCGGGTCGTCATTCTTTCCCTCGTAGTCGTTCACCGTGCCGGCCAGAGTGAACCACTTGGCAGCCTTCACGGTGGCGCGCGCCCGGACGTGGTTCACGACATCGGGCATCAACCGGGTGTAGGTATTGCTCGGTGTTTGTGAGTCAGCGCTCGCCGAATTCATATGCTCGTAATCGAGATTGAGCCGGAAGATCGGAGCCGGCTGCAACACCGCGCCAAGTAAAGCCCAATTCTCATGCCAGGTCAGATCGTCGGGGCCGTAGTCGGCAATGTTGCGCGACTTGAAGCGATAGCCGCCGGAAATCTTGAATTCCGGCAATACCGTGAAGATCGCGAGAGCCGTGTTCTGGCCGATCTTCTGGTTCAAATAAGTCAAATTCGTGCTGGTGCTGGTCGTGGGAGTCAGGCTGCTGATCGGTGTCAACAGCGTCGCCTTAGTCCCGCTCGCTCCCGCCCACACCGTCGACAGGAAATCATTGCTCCCGGGCAGCCGGAAGGCCCAGTAGTTGAAAGCGTCCGAAACCGTCACGAATCTGTTCAGGTCGGCCACGATCCCGTAGTCGGCATTCACGTCAACGCGCTTGGTCGTGGACAACTGCCCGTTCGGTCCGGCGCCGGTATCGATCTCCTGCCGGGTATTGGTGCGCGTGGTAAGACCGTTATAGAGCTCGTTGAAGTGCGGCACCACGCTCTTCCCGCTGTTATAGAGAATCCGCGCGTTCATCGAAACGCGCCTCCAGTAATGCGTGGAGAAGCGCAACTGCTCGGTGGGAAAATTGGTCCGGATGGGCTGAAAGATGCTCATCGCGAGATACCCGTTGCACGAAGGCAGCCCCACCCCGTTGCGCACGCCGGGACAGGGTCCGCTGCCCGGGTCGAGACCGTAGGAGACCGGCTGCCCGTTGGGAAGCATCTCATTCAACCCCGCCAGCTCCCAGCTCGTATTGCCTTTGTAGTGGACGAAGAACTGGTCGTAACTCAGCGTCGTCCGCGGGGCAAGCTTCACGTCCACGCCGCCGGTGTAAGTCTCGTTGGTGTTCGACCACATCTGAAACAGCAGCGCGTCCGCGCCCTCGTGAACCGAGCTGTAGGACGGCCCTTCGCCGATGTTGTAGTTGAAGCCGGCGCGCACATTCACCCGCGAAAGCGGCAGCAGCGTGAGTGTGGCATCGGTGTTGCGGCGCACCGTATTGAACAGGTGCGGCGAATCGATCTCCGGAACCAGGCCGGCAGAGTTGGTGTTGAGCGAGTTCGCCAGCAGGTTGTAGTCGAAATACTGCCGGTCGCGGCGGAAACTGCCCGCGAAATCGTAGATCCGCCCTTTGGAGACTTTGAGGTACGACACGTTATTCGGATCGCCCCCGTAGCCGAAGCTGGACGTAGTCAAGGTATCGAAGAACGGCGTCTTTGAGTGGTCCAGGGAACGCATTTCCAGCGACTGGCCCAGGATGCGCCCGCCGGAGCCCATGTTGACAAGGGTGTCCCACATTCCCTGGTTGCCCTCGGTCTCGGTGATGCGCCCGCCGACTTCCAGCGATTGATGCACGAGGTAATTGCCGGCCTTGCGTTCCACCGGTTCGGCAGGAGCCTTCTTAACGGCTTGGGCCTTCGCTGCCAGCTGCGCCGCGCCCGTTGGCGGTTTCGATTGGTCCTGGCCTCGGCCGGCGGCAGCGCCGCAGGTCAACAGCATTGCCACCAGAGTGAGGGCGCATGCCAGGGAAACGCGCGTCCCGGCCGGCGACCAACCCAGACACTTCCTAAGTTCTGTCTGATTCGTCATCGCTCGCCCTCTCACTCGGTGGAGTTAAAGAAAATGCTGCTGGTGTTGGAGCCGTGAACGCTCGTGTGGCAAATGGTGCAGGCCTGATATTGCGCCGACTGGTCATGGAATGTAGGTATAGGAGCCGTGGTAAAGTTCGGCGAAGGCGAGTGACACTGCATGCAAAGCGTGTTCACGTTGGAACGCGTCAACAGCCGCGGGTTGGGGCTGCCGTGCGGAAAGTGGCAGGCCACGCACCCCTCGGTCTTGACCACGTCGTGCTCGTAGACGAATGGCCCCGCGGTCTCGCTGTGGCATTTGGTGCAGACCGCATCCTGCTGCGCGGACGACCTGAGATTCTTCCTTTCGAATGTGCCGTGCGGATCGTGGCAATCGCTGCACTTCATCAGGCCCTCTTCCACTTTGTGGTGGAAGGGCATGGCGAACTGCGGTTTGATATCTGTATGGCACTGGTAACAGAGAGTGGGCTCGGCCGCTTTGAGCAAATGCTCCTTGTCGGCGCCGGCATGGACGCTGTGGCAGCCCACGCAGCTTACGTTCCCCTCGGCGTGCGCGGAGCGCTCGAAGTTGGCGTGCTCGCCCTGGTGGCAGCCAAGGCATTTGTCATCAACCTCTCTGGCTGGTGCCGTGGCCGGGTCGAAGATCTTTGTGGTGTCGCCGCCCGATTCCACGTGCGCGCGGCCCGGCCCATGGCAGGCCTCGCAGGTCACGCCGGATTTTCCATGCTCCTCGGCGAGCTTGCTGTGGGGATTGTTGGCGAAGCCCTTGGCCACGTCTTCATGGCACGTCGCGCAGACATCGGCGCCCACATAATCCCCGGCAGCGGCTTGCGGTGCCGGCGGCGCGCTGGCTTTATCCTTGGGCGCCGCTTCACACAGCTGAGCGGCGGATAGAACGCCCACGCTCAATATCGGAATCCAGCAGGCTCGCAGCCACCGTCTCTTTATCGCAACCGCACTCCCTGCGAATTTTCTTTCAGGCCTCTTTTTTCGCATTGAAAAATTCCGCCTTCGCTGCTCTCGCTACACCTTCGTTTCGGTAGGCTCTCTATGTGCGGAGCATCACCGCATGCGCGAATCCTAACGTCTTGCCTGCCGGTTGGCCGTGACTTTAATCACACTAAGTCCGAGCGGCTTTCCCAGGTTGGGTTTCTAGGCCCAAAGTGATCCGGCATCTCCAAATCCGGATTTCGCGCCCGGCAAGTGGCTTATCTCCGGTTCGCCGTTCAAGATGATCCTTCTTTTGCCGGCGAAATCTCGGGAAACCGGGACGTACCCCTGCGCAGAAGATCAAGAATCCCGCTTTCAGGCTGTTCAATATTGAACACCTGTCGCCGCGAGGTGAAAGCGAGCCGGCGACAGGTTATCGATCCCGGCTCTCGTGCGTCCCTGTGTCGGCTCAACTTCAAGCAACGACCTGCCCCTCGGAATGAAAACGGATTCTGATCTGGCTTTCGCCCTGCCGCTCCCGATCGCGACCTTCGTGGCACCAACGTGAGCCCCGTCACATCCAAGGCCACAGCCATGGCGACAAAATCGAAATGGCTGGATTTGTTTTCCGGCGGCCACTCGATTCGAGCGCAGCCGCGGCGGCCGGCAGGCAACGCGGTTCAAATGGGACCGCCGCAGACGTCGCCATGGGTGACGCCGCATCGCCGGCGAAAGAGGTAACACCATGGCGAACGCGGAGAACTCGGTGGGAGTCCTGCAACCGAAGCCACCGCCAGCGGTGCATGGTCCGGTGGGTTGCGCGGCCTGTGCCAATCGCCGTCCCGGCTGGTTCTGCTCGCTGGGCAGCGCCGTTCTGGCCGACCTGGAGCTTGCCGCCGGCACCATTTCGCTCCCCGCGCAGGCGCCGCTCTTCACCGAGGGCGAAGATGCCCGCTGCCTCTACGTCATCTGCAGCGGCTTTCTCAAGCTCACAGCGGGCGGCCAGACGGACCGGCCGATGATCGTCCGCGTGGCCGGGCCCGGCTCGCTGCTGGGCCTCTATGCCATCCTGTCGCACGGCATCTACGAGGTCTCCGCGCAGACGCTGACCAGCGCCCAGCTTCGTCCCGTGGAGCGCGATCGGTTCCTGGCGTTCCTGCGCATCCACAAGGAAGCGCAGTTGCGCGCCGTGCAATGCATCTGCCAGGAATATCGCTTTGCCCTGCAGGACGCCTGCCGAATTTCGCTCGCCGAAACCGTGGCCGGCCGCCTGGGACGCCTGCTGCTCGAGCTCGGCCACCAGATCGGCGAACACGCCGACGGGGACGAGCTGCGTTTTCCGCTGCTGCTGACCCACGAAGAGATGGCCTCCATGGCCTGCACCACGCGCGAAACCGTTACTCGCACGCTGGGCCAGTTTCGCAAGGATGGGTGGATTTCGATCGAGGAATCCGTCGTCACGCTCTTTCGGCCGGAGCAGTTGGCCGCGCTGGCTTGAAAGCCGCCTTTCCGGGTCACATTTCGGCCCATTTTGCCGCTCCCGTCCCCGCGGTTTCCCAAGTCAAAGAGATATGATCGTTCATAGGAGTTTTCATTCCCTTATGGTTCGTTTCGCGGTTTTGTTTCCTGTTCTCCTGCTCTGCTGCTCTGCTCTCGTTGCTCAGAACCCCGATCCGCCACCGGCTGCAACCCAGCCGGCCGTTACCACGACTGTGTCGCCCGAGATTCTGGAGTTCCAGAAGATCGAGGACAGCTGGTCCAATGCCATCAACCTGCGCGACCAGTACGGCCTGGAGCTGGTTCTATCTCCGCTGTTTGTCGATGTCTCCGCGGTCGGCGACGTAACCACCCGCAATCAGCAGGTGGCTACGCTGATCACCAGCGAGGACAAGACCATGCACATCGCGCAGCGAGTGGTTGCGGTTCGCATGCTGGGCGATATCGCGGTCGCCAACGGGACCTATGTGCTGCACCACAAGGTCAATACGGCCCAGGTGGACGAGAAAGGCGTGTTTACGCAGGTCTTCGAGCGCGCTCACGGGGGCTGGCTGTGCATCAACTCCCAGCGCACCTCCATCCGCGAAGACTCGAATGGAAATGGGAAGCAGAAAAAGCAATCCACAGCCGAGCTGCCGTTCCACATTCCGCTGTTTTCGAAGAACTAGGAGACCTCTGAACACCTTGGCGTTTTGAAGGGTACGGGCTTCAGCCCGTACGTTGAAGGCTCTTATTTTCACTGGGGCTTTAGCCCCTGAGTGACATCGCTGCGCGCCTTCCGGAGGGAGGTCCGGGCTTCAGCCCGGACGGAACGCTCGCATAATTGCCGTGGGCTTCAGCCCCGGAGGCATGCGCGCTTTTTTGGCTTCTCCACCGGCAAACATCACAATAGAGCCAGCCGCCCGCGCATCCCCAACTTCGCGCCATTTACCATGGAGTGAAGCCGTCATCATGCCGCCGTCGACCGCTGCTTCCCCGAATCCGGCAACCGTGGAGATCCCCAGCCCCGCTCCGGCGGCCGCGGGGACCATCTTCCCCATTCTCGCCGCGGTCAGCGTCTGCCACCTGCTCAACGACATGGTGCAGTCGCTGCTGCCGTCGATTTATCCGATCCTGAAGAGCACGTTCAGGCTGGATTTTGGCGAAGTCGGCCTGCTCTCGCTCACCTATCAGGTAGTGGCCAGCCTTTTCCAGCCATTTATCGGCCTGTTCACCGACCGCCGGCCGATGCCGTACGCCCTGGCGTTCGGCATGTGCTTTACTTTGGCCGGGATCGTGATGCTCGCCGTCGCTCCCACCTTCGGCCTGCTGCTGGTCTCCGCGGCCGTTGTCGGCGCGGGGTCGGCGATCTTTCATCCCGAGTCGTCGCGCATTGCCCGCATCGCCTCCGGCGGACAACACGGTTTCGCGCAGTCGTTCTTCCAGGTGGGCGGCAACACCGGCAGCGCCATCGGGCCGCTGCTGGCCGCATTCATTGTTCTGCCGCTGGGCCAGCGCGGCGTGGCATGGTTCTCCATCGCCGCGGCGGCGGGAATATTCATTCTCTATCGCGTAGGCCGCTGGCGCTCGCATCACTTGTCGCGCGCCACTCCCGCGCACGTGCACGTCGATCGCCGTGTGGCGCTGCCCCGCCGCACGGTTATGGTCGCGCTGGCGGTGCTCACCGCGCTCATTTTTTCAAAGTTCTTTTACCTGGCCAGCCTCTCCAGCTATTACACGTTTTATCTCATCAGCCACTTCCATGTTTCGGTACGCAGCTCGCAGCTCCACCTGTTTGTCTTTCTCGGCGCCGTCGCCGCGGGGACGTTCTGCGGCGGGCCCATCGGCGACCGCATCGGTCCCAAGTACGTCATCTGGTGTTCGATTCTCGGCGTTCTGCCGTTCACTCTGCTCATGCCGCGCGCCAATCTCTTCTGGACCGGAATTCTCTCCGCGGTGATCGGTTTCATCATCGCTTCGGCATTTTCGGCCATCGTGGTCTACGCGCAGGAGCTGATGCCGGGCCGCGTGGGCCTGGTCTCCGGGATCTTCTTCGGACTGGCATTCGGCATGGGAGGCATCGGCGCGGCGGTGTTGGGCCGCATTGCCGACATGACCAGCATCGTCTATGTCTACAAGCTCTGCGCCTGGCTGCCGGCCATCGGCCTGCTCACCGGCCTGCTCCCGGATCTGGATCGCCGGCGCGCATGAGCACCAGGGAAAGTGCCGCAAGCCAGGCGGAGGGCTCCGCGAGCGCGCAGGCTTGTCTCGCCTATCTTGCCCGACACGGCCTGCTGATGAAAGCCGACGCCAAGCTGCCCAGCGTGACGACCCTGATCGCCGGAGAGCCGGTGAAGGCCTCGTGGTGGGCGCATCCGCTCGCGCATACCATCTTTTTTGCGCTGCGCGATCTCGCCGATCATCCCGATGTGCTGCTTCTCAAGCTGGTTGCCGGCAAGGACACGTTTGTCCATCGCCGCTTTTGGCCCGAGGTTGTTGCGATTGCTCTGTCGAACGAGCCCTGGCAAGCGCGCCGGCTTTCGTCCGAGGCCACGCCGCTGCTCAAGAAAGTGAATGCCGCCGGGAGCCTGGAGTGCGAAGGGCCGGCGGCGCGGCTGCTCGAGTCGCGTCTGCTGGCGCATGGCATCCAGGTGCACACGCACGAGGGCCATCATCGCAAGCGCCTCGAGACCTGGAAGCATTGGGCGGAACGAAGTGGGCAAGCGCTGAGCGATCTCCCCGCTCCGAGCGAAGGTAAACGTTCCCTGCAAGCGATATGGCCCGGCGCACGCTGGCCGTGGTCATAGTCGCAGCGGCAGTTCACCTAGGCTGAAGTCTGTTTCCTGATGATGCCCATCTTGTTGCCGATCATCTGAAACGGCAGTCCCATCTCCGCACAAAACTCCGAGTATGCCTGGTAGGCGCCGTCCCACCGCGACGGCTGCATCACATCGTCGACCAGGATCACGCCGCCGTCGCAAAGCCTCTCATAGATTTGCGGGAGAGCGCTTTTGGTCGGAAGATAGAGATCCACATCGAGAAATGCGAGTTTGATGGGAGAGACCTTCGAATAATCAAAGGTGGAACAATCCGCCTTATGCGCCAACAGGAATTTGAACTTGCGAAAATTCCTTTTCCACGCATCGAAGTCGAGATAGGCGAAACCCGACACCTGTTGCCGGGTCTTGCCCCGGTGCTTGATCTCAAACTCGACATGGTTCGGTTGAAATGAATCGAATGTGTCGATTGCGTGATACGTCTCGGAGCGACCACTTGTGACTAGATGCTCGCAAATGAACCTGGTCGTCATACCCCATGCAACGCCGACTTCCAGGATGGACCCGTGAACATCCTTCAATCGCTCCAGTTCGCTGACGAAAGTGGCCAATTGGATTGGCTCGACAATGTAGGGATAGCCGGGGGCGCCAAGTCGCGTGTAGCGAAAGGCCAGCTTCATGGCGAAATTTCGAAAAGGCAGTGCAAGAGTTGCCATAGATTCTCCGGGGGTGGGAAGCCCTTTTCCTATTGGAGCCACGAATCCCTGTTTGGAGTTGCCTGCCGCGATTCAAAGAACTTCATCGGCCGTAACTTCAACGATTGGCCTCGACTATTCGATTCCTCGATTGGGCGCGCCTCGCCCCTTGCAGGCGAATCGAAACATGCACCAGGCTCAGCGCCGCCGGGGTCACGCCCGGCAGACGGCTCGCCTGGCCGATTGTCATCGGCCGCACCCGCTCCAGCGTCTCGCGCATCTCGCGCGAAAGCCCGCTGATGGAGCCGTACTCGATCCACTCCGGAATGGCGACCGATTCGGCGGCCTTGAGCTTTTCGATCGACTTCTTCTGCTGCTCGAGGTACCCGGCAAACTTGATCTCGGTCTCCACGGCGCGCGCCTCGTTACGCAACGTACTGCGTTGGACCGCGTCGCTCTCCAAGCCGGATGAACCACCTGAAGATGAGTCTCCGGAAGATGGATCACCTGAATTGGGTGCCCCATCCTTGGCGTCCGCCGCGGCGGATTTTTGCGCCAAGGGTGGGATCGCATGATCGCCAATCGTCCCGACCGCCCAGGCCGCTAGCAGAGGCTCGCATGCCAAGTCATCGCGCAACGCGCCCAACACCGGCTCGATGGTCACCTCGGGCCGTTTGAGAAGCTGCGCCCACATGAGGCCGGCCGTTGCAGTCAATTCGCCGAAGCCCGCCCGCGAAAGCCGCTCCGCATCCACTTTGGTCGTGCTCAGCAGCCGCTCCAGCGCGTTCATTCGCGCCTGCTTGCGTTCATATTCGGCCCAGGCTTCATCGCCGATCAGCCCCAGCTTGCGCCCGTGCGGAGTCAGCCGCCGGTCGGCATTGTCGATGCGCAGGTGCAGGCGGAATTCGGCGCGCGACGTAAACATCCGGTAAGGCTCATTGATCCCCTTCGAGATCAGGTCGTCGATCAGAATTCCGGTGTAGCCTTCGGTGCGATCCATCGTGAACGGCGCCAACCCCTTGAGCCAAAGCGCTGCATTGATGCCCGCCATAATGCCCTGGCAAGCCGCCTCTTCGTACCCGCTGGTGCCGTTGATCTGGCCGGCAAGATAAAGCCCCCCCATGCTCTTGACGCGCAATGTGCGGTCGAGCTCGGTCGCGTCCACGCTGTCGTATTCGATCGCGTAGCCGGGACGCAGCATCTCCGCCTCGTCGAGCCCCGGAATGGAGCGCACGATCTGCCACTGCACCTCCATGGGCAGCGAAGTCGACATCCCGTTCACGTAGACCTCGTGGGTGTTCAGCCCCTCCGGCTCCAGGAAGAACTGGTGCTGCGTCTTGTTGGGAAACTTGACGATCTTGTCTTCGATCGAAGGGCAATAGCGCGGCCCGATCCCCTCGATCTGTCCCGAGTACATCGCCGAGCGGTGCACATTTTCGCGGATCAGCCGCAGCGTCTCCGGCGTCGTGCATGCGATATGGCAGCTCACCTGCGGCTGCACGATCTTCTTGGTGCGAAAGCTGAAGGGCGTCGGCTCCGGGTCGCCCGGCTGCTCTTCGAATGCACCCCAGCGAATGGTGCGGCCATCGAGCCGCGGCGGCGTTCCCGTCTTGAGCCGGCATGTGCGCAGCCCCAGCCTGCGCAGCGCTTCGCCCAGCAGCACGCTCGCCGGCTCACCGCTGCGGCCAGCCGGATAACGCTCCTCGCCGCAATGAATCAGCCCATTCAAAAACGTGCCGGTGGTGATGATCGTAGCTCCCGCCATCAGCCGCCGCCCATCGCGCAGCTTGAGGCCCAGCACACGCCTCGTTCCCTTGCTGCCTTCCCTAGTCCCTAGCCCCTCAGTCCCTGGTCTCTCAGTCTCTGTTCCCTCGTCCAGCACCAGATCCACCACTTCCGCCTGCCGGATGTGCAGCCTCTCCTGCGCTTCCAGCACCTCGCGCATCTTCACGCGATAAAGCTGCTTGTCGCACTGCGCCCGCGGACTCCACACCGCCGGCCCGCGCGAAGTATTCAGCAGTCTGAACTGGATGCCCACCGCGTCGGCAACCTCGCCCATCACCCCGCCCAGCGCATCCACCTCGCGCACCAGGTGGCCCTTGGCCACTCCGCCCACCGCCGGATTGCAGCTCATCTGCGCGATCAGATCCAGGTTCATGGTGATCAGGGCCGTCCTCAGTCCCATGCGCGCCGCCGCCATCGCCGCTTCGCATCCGGCGTGACCCGCGCCCACCACGGCCACATCGTATTGTTCGGTAAAAGCCATCCAACTCCATTCTACGGATTTTGCGGCCGCGAAGCAGCGCCGCCGGTAGTTAGGTCAGTTCGAAGGGTACGGGCTTCAGCCCGTGCATCATTTCTCTGAAACGAAGAGGTGGCTTTAGCTGTCGTGTCTCAAGACGTTGTTTACATCGAGCCAGGCTATTCAGTAGTGAAGGGTGATGGAAAAGATGGAAAGCTGAAGAGCGCTTTCCACTTTCCCACAACCCCGGCGCCGGCTACGGGCATGAATCTGTTGACGTAGCGCATTTCCGGGGGCTAAAGCCCCGATCCCTCGGCGCGGCGTTCTTTGGCACGGCTGAAGCCGTGCCCTTTCAAAACGGCAGCAGGAGGAGTAAACGACGTGTTGAAACTTCACATTTAGTCCCTGAGGTGGTGTTCCTTCAACCTGACCCACTACCGAGCCGAAAGCCGGCCAAGGTGACTGCGCCGCCGAAGACATCGCACCGCGGCGCGGAGAATTCCGCCCGCTCCGTTTCGGAACCGCATTGCAACTTTCGTGTAACTCTCCGGCTGCGGAAGGCAAATTGCGCCGGGCCGCGCCCGCATTTCTCCTATAATCATCCCGTTTACCCGAATGAACTCGAGCAGCGGAGCGAGCGCGAACCAATGAAACTCTGCATGTGCGGAGACACGGTAGCTGACGCGTGCACCTTTTGTGCGCGCTGCGCCGCGCTGCAGACTCTCGAACTTCACCGCGGCGCAACCGCGGAAGAGATCAAGGCTGCGTACCACCTGCTCGTCAAAGTCTGGCACCCTGACCGGTTCCCGAGCGACAAGAAGCTGCGAGGCGCGGCGGAAGAAAAACTGAAAGCCATTAACTCCGCCTATCTAATTCTAACTTCGACGCCTAAGAAGCGGGGCCAGGGCCGACCGCCCCAGAAAGATGCTTCAAGTTCGCCTGGCGCGCAAGGTGCGTCCAAATCTCCACAAGCTCCGGCAACTGCGGCGGTGCGCTCCAGGGGCCGGAGGTTGCGTGCTTACTTGGCGACTTTTGCGGCGCTCAGTGTAGTGCAGCGGCTGTTGGTGGTTGCCTGCGGCATCGGAGTGAGCGCCTTGTTCATGAAGTTCATCGACTCCCAGGTAGCCTCTGACCCCGCAACAGCAAGAGTGTATTCCGAATACAAATCCGCGATGGCGGCGGAGCTTGAAGAGCCGCGAAGAAGATTCCTCGAGAAGATGGAGCAAAGCCTGCAAAATCTGGATCCGCTCAAGCCATCTCCTGCTCCCGCAACCTATCCGAGCCCGCAAGCCGCCAATCCTGCACCAGAGCGGCAAACACCCGTCGCGCATGCGGCAAAGAAGATTCAGCCCGCGACGATTCATCTTCTGCCTTATATCACCGTGGGCCTCACGAAAGACGAGGTGCTTGCGGTTGCCGGAACTCCAGCTTCGGCCTCGGAAGACAAGCTCACTTACAAGGGTGCGGAGATTTATCTCAAAGACGGCAAAGTTGCCGGATGGAACATCGATCCTGTAGCTTCGCCGCTGCGCGTAAAGCTCTGGCCGGATGCCCCCGTCGACACCGACCTCGAATATTTTTCGCTGGGTTCAACCAGGAATGACGTTCTTGTGGTTCAAGGGACCCCAACTTCGTTCTCCGAAAACAAATTTGGATACGGCGCTTCGGAAGTGTACTTCCAGAACAACCGCGTCGTAAGCTGGAAGAACGATCCTGCTTCGGTAACGCTGCGCGCTATCTCGCGTTAAGCCATCTGCAAGGCGAACCGGCCTCGCCGGCCTGCAATAATCTCTGAATATGCGTACTGTGATTACCGCGGACCGGCTCTGGAATGGCGGCCAAATGCTCGACCGGCCTGCCGTCGTCATTGAAGGCGGGCAGATCGTCTCCATCGGCGCCGCGGCCTCCGACGGCACGCCCTGCGGCGTCCAAACATTCAGGTATCCTGGCGCCACGCTCGCTCCCGCCTACTTCGACGTGCACATCCACGGCTCCGCCGGCCACGACGTGATGGAAGCCACGCCGGATGCGCTCGGCACAATTGGCCGTTTTCTCGGTCGTCACGGCGTAGGCAGCTACCTGGCAACCACCGTGACGGCCCCGATTGATGCGACTCTCCGCGCGCTCTCGGGAATTGCAAAATGGATTCAGGGCATGCCCGGCGAGGACGGACTCCGCGACCAGGCACGAATGATCGGCATTCATTTCGAAGGCCCGTTTCTTTCCCATCTGCGCCGCGGCGTCCATCCGCCCGAATTCCTGCTCGAGCCGGACATCGGCATTTTCGACCGCATGTTTGAAGCGGCTGAAGGGCATGTGCGCCTGATGACGCTTGCCCCCGAGTTGCCCGGCGCCATCGAGCTTGCCAGGCACGCCATTGCCAAGGGCGTCCGCGTCTCTGTCGGCCACTCCAATGCCACCGCGCCGGAGACGCGCGCCGCCATCGCCGCCGGGGCGGTGAGCGCCACACACACCTACAATGCCATGCGCCCGCTCGACCACCGCGATCCCGGCATCCTCGGCACCGTTCTCTCCACCGACTCGCTCTACGCCGAGCTGATCTGCGACGGCATCCACACCGCGCCCGAAGTGGTGCGCATCTGGTGGCGTTCGAAGGGGCCGGAGCGCGCCATTCTGATCACCGACGCCATGTCCGCCGCGGGCATGCCTGACGGCAGGTACCGGCTCGGCGACATGTACGTGCAGGTGAAGGATGGTCGAGCGACAGCCGGCGACGCGCTGGCCGGAAGCCTGCTTACGCTCAATCGCGGCCTGGCCAACTGCATCGCATTCACCGGCGCTCCGCTGGAACAGGCGTTGCGCCTGGTGACGTCGAATCCCGCCGCCATGACCGGCCTCGGCGATCGCACCGACACTCTGGCCGCCGGTCGCCCGGCGAACCTTGTCGCCGTAGACGCGGCAGGCAGATTGATCGCGTCGATCCGCAACGGTCAGCCGCTCGCAAGCTGATATTTTCCAAATGAATAGCGGCTTACCGGACCGCGGCCACGTGAACATGCGCGTCCGCCGCCAGCCGCTGCGCGCGCCAAATCGCGCCTTCGATGCCCACCACCTCATTTTGCAGCACCGGCATCTCCGGCGCGGAAGCATGAAGGCCGGCGAAAAACCCTTCGCGAACCAGCCGGGCTTTGCCGACTACACTTCCGATCCAGGCTACAGGAACTTCGTTTTTCAGATTGTGCTTCCTGCGCAGCTTGGCGCGCACCAGCAGCACAAAATCGGCCAGGTCGGCTGCCGCCTGATGCATCACACCCAGCGCTACCGGGTCGCCGGCCTCGGCCAGATCGTTGATGGCCGGCGCCAGCGCGGCAAAATCCGGTCCCGGCGTGCTGTCGCCCAGGTTCACCAGTTCTTCAATATTTGCCGTTCCCCAAACTTCGCCCACTTTCTCGAGAATTCGCGTCGGCTCTTCGCGGTCGTAGGCGCGAAGCGCCCGCCGCACCGCGTGCAGGCCGATCCAGTAGCCCGAGCCGTCGTCGCCGAGCCGCGAACTCCACCCTCCCGCGCACTCGCGGGCGCCGCTGGGGGCTCTGCCGATGGTGTTCGACCCCGTGCCGGCGATCTGCAGAATTCCCGGGCCCCCGCGAAACGCTGCGTCCAGCGCGATCACTTCGTCGCCGACGACTTCGGAGCATTCAATCGAAAATTCGTGGAAGACAGCCGTGATCCATTCCGGCACGCCGGGCATCGTGGCGCTGGCCACGCCCACCGAAGCGGCGTCAACCGTGGAGATCCCAGCCTGGCGAAAGACCTCTCTAAGCAGCGTGCGCAGATTCTCTTCGGCCGCTTCGGCGCCTACGCGCAAGCGCTTGATAGAACCGTCTTCCGCGAAAGCCACGGTTTGTTCGCCGGCAATAATCGAGGCGCGCGTGCGTGTGCCTCCGCCGTCAATCCCCAATACGATGCTCATCGTGCGCTTGCTCCTTCTCTATTTAGCAGCCTCGTTCCCGCCGTCGCGCAAGGTGCCGGCAAGCACATCGATGCTGCCGTCGGACTTGGGGGATTGTAAGCCGAGCAGATGCGCGACCCAAGGATATAGGTTCACGTTCTCGAACGGTGCAACACTTTTGCCCGCAATTATATCCGGTCCAGCCGCGAAAAAGCTCGCCTTCATCTCCGGCATTTGGCGCGGGTCCAGGCCGTGCATGCCTGCCGAGGGCGGCCGGTCATCTTGGCCGGCGGGCGGCCCGTGCGCGCGAATGGCGTATGCGCCGGTGGCCACGATCAGCGGGTCGCCCTCGCGCGGGTTCTGGCTGTAGTGGAGGCCGGGGGGAACGTCCTTGCGGCGATAGGCCACGAATTTCTCCGATGCGTGCTTCAACTGGTTGTAGACGCGCGCGCGGTCCGCTTCGCTCTTGCCATAGAGCAGCGGGCCGACGGTTTCAAATCCCGCCAGGTCGGCGAATTGATCGAGAGTGACCCACCCATCTTCGGTCTTTGTCATCCCGTGGTCGCTCACTACGACAAGGTCGATGGGCAGATGCGTGGCGTCGAGGCCGGCCTTGAGCTTGCCGATCAGGCCGTCCACCTTGAGAGCGGCGGCCCTGGTCTGCGCAGCGTCCGGCCCGAATTCGTGACCCTCATGGTCGGGTTCGGCATAATAGAGCGTGATGAAGTGCGGACGATCCGTCTCCGGCAGCTTGAGCCACGCAAGCACCTGCTCGATGCGCGCGTTGTCATCGATCTTGTTGTCGAATTGCAGGTAGTATGTGGGCCGATAGCCGGCGATCTTGGCTTCCGAACCGGGCCAGAAGAAGCACGCCGAGCGCATTCCCTGGCTCTCGGCCAGGCTCCACAGCGGGACGCCGCTGTACCAGCTCCCATCGGTCACGGCACTAGGGTCGGAAATGGCGTAGCGAGCGTTCCTTGTCTCGTCATAGAAGTTGTTCGCCACCAGTCCGTTGTGCTCGGGATAAAGCCCGGTAACGATGGCGTAATGATTGGGAAAGGTAAACGATGGATAGCTGGGCAGCATTCCCTCCGGCGCCCAGACGCCCGCCCTGCCCAGCGCCAGCAGGTGCCGCGCGCCGAATCTCTTCGCGTAGTCCCAGCGGAACCCGTCGAGCGAAACCAGCACCACATAATGCTGCTTCTGCGCCGCGGCCGAATTGGGGCCGTTGTCGACATGAATTACCGGCGGGGCGGGATGGGTCGCCTGCGGCCGAGCCGGTTGAAGCGATGCAACTGCCAGCGCAAAGGCTATCGAAAGCAGCCGCAGAGCCATTCGGCTCAATGGGCGATTTTGCATCCAAGGACCTCGGCACAAGCTTATCGCACGGGGCGAATGAGCTGTGCGTTGCGGCAGCGAGCGCTTGACATCCCTATGCGTCTATGGGTTAGTATCTGCAATACTAAGTTGTCTAGGCGTTGGGCCGCTCTGCTCAGAATCTCGTTCATCCTCGGATTGGAGATCGCATGTCGCTGCTTCGCCGCGTTTTGAATCTGTTCTTCCGCCGCGCGATCGACCGCGAGATCGAAGCCGAGCTCGAGTCTCACATCGAATTGCGGACCGATGACAACGTGGCCGCTGGAATGCAGTCGGAGAGCGCCCGCCGCAATGCGCTCGTGCGATTTGGGAATCGGGCAGCAACCAAAGAGCGTGTTGCCGGCGTGGAGTCGGCGCTGTTCCTTTCCAGCGCCTGGTCGGATATTCGGTACGCGTGCCGGCAGCTCCTCAAAAATCCAGGCTTCGCCGCGACGGCGATCCTTGTCCTGGCCCTGGGCATCGGCGCCAGCGTCGCCATCTTCGCCTTTGTCGATGCGGCGCTGATCAAGCCGCTGCCCTATCGCCAGCCTTCGCGCCTCGCCGCGCTTTTCGAAAGCATGACCCTCGGCGCGCGCTACCACATCTCCTACGCCGATTACGTCGACTGGAAGCGCCTGAACACCGTTTTCACTTCGGTCGACATTTACCAGGGCACCAGCCTGGCGCTGACCACGCCACAGGGCGCCCAGCATGTGGACGGCACCAAGGTGAGCGCCGGATTCTTTCGCACGCTCGGTGTGAAACCGACTCTGGGCCGCGACTTCGCCGCCAATGAAGAGCTGCCCAACGGACCGCGTGTTGTTCTGCTCAGCCATGGCGCGTGGCAGCGGAGATTTGGCGGGCGGCCGGATGCGGTCGGAAAATCGCTCACGCTCGACGGCAACGCGTACACGATTATCGGCGTGCTGCCGGCGGATTTTCACTTCGCTCCCGACGAGCCCTCGGATTTCTATACGGTGGCCCGTCCCGAAGATCCCTGCACGAAGCAGCGCGGCTGCCATAGCTTCTCCGGCATCGCACGGCTGAAGGACGGCGTCGCGATCGGGACCGCCGCGGCAAACATGACATCGATCGCCGACCAGCTCGCCCGCCAGTTTCCCGACGACGATGCGCATCGCGGGGCCACCGTGCTGCCGTTGACGGAGCTCATTGTCGGCGATTTGCGGCCCATTCTATTCGTGCTCCTGGGCGGCGCTGGGCTTCTGCTGCTGATCACGTGCGTCAACGATGTGAATCTGCTGCTGGTGCGCTCGGAAACCCGCAAGCGCGAGATTGCGGTTCGCGGAGCCATGGGTGCTTCGCTGGCGCGCCTCGTCCGCCAACTGGTGACCGAAGGACTGGTGCTGGTCGCGGCCGGCACGCTGCTTGGCCTCGCCCTGGCTCAGCTTGCCATGCAGCTTCTTCTCCGGCTCATTCCGCAAACAGTGTTGGCCGGCATGCCCTACCTGCGCGGGCTGGGCATGAATGTGCGCGTCATCGCCTTTGCCTTGACTCTCGCCCTGCTCGCCAGCCTGATCTTTTCGCTCATTCCCGCGTTGCGCCTGTCGCGCACCGGCGCCGGCACGGCCATGCGCGACGC
>JBAUBR010000279.1:0-15350 GCA_049676965.1 Occallatibacter sp. | reverse complement strand
GATACATTGAGGGATGATCGGCCAATCCCCTCGTATGGCCGGATTCGACCCCGTTCACAAACGCTTCGAGCTGCCCGATCGAGTTACCCCTCAACAGCAGATCGAGCGCCTGGCTGCCGCCCGCATTTCCGAACTGCGTCAGTTGCTGCGGCTGCAGGCGCAGCCGGTACCACGCATAGCCGGAGTAGGTGTCGATTCCCTGGTCGGTCAGCGTCTGGTCCAGCGTCACGGTTTGCCACTTTGAATCGTCGAAACCGGGATCGGCCCAGGTGGGATCGTCCCCGATCTGGAAGCGCCACGGGCCGTCGAGGTCGATCACGCCATGAATCCCGGCCGGAGGTTCGGTTGGGACAGCGCCGGCCGGCGTCGTGGGAGTTGCATTCGGGGGGCTTTGCGCAGCCAGCGATGCCGCGCAAGCACAAAGCATCGCGAGCCAAAGGAGGATAGGCCCTGGCCGGCGCTTCGCTTGAGCTCGGGAGACACACTTCATGCGCTCTTCAAGATTACGGCATTTCCAGGATTTCGTTCCCTCTGGCATGCCGCGCAACGTTGCCGCTTCGCGCGGCGGCGTGCGATAGAAGAATCTCAGCGGTTCTCCCGGAGGAAGAAAGCGAGAATAGCCCCGGCCGAAGTCCGCCGCGGCGGGCGCAACCCGGAGACGGTGTCCTCACCTAGTCGACCGCGTCCCGCAGGGCCGCTGCGAAAATCTTCCGCGGCTCTCCTCTATCCCCGCCGCGGCTTCACCGCTTCCTTAGCGTCGTGGTGTCCTGTGACCGGCACCTCGGGGACCTCGGCCTTAGGCGCGGCGCCGATACTCAGCCGCTTGCGCAGCTCCGCATCGAGCTTGTTGAAGATCTCTTTGTTTTCCTTGAGAAACGCGCGCGTATTCTCCCGACCCTGGCCGATCCGCTCACCCGCGTAGCTGTACCACGCGCCGGATTTCTCCACGATATTATGGGTCACCGCCAGGTCCAGCACATCGCCCTCGCGGCTGATGCCTTCGCCATAGAGAATGTCGAATTCGGCCTCGCGAAACGGCGCCGCCACCTTGTTCTTCACAATCTTGACCTTGGTGCGCGAGCCGGTGACCGTATCGCCCTCTTTTACCGCGGCAATGCGCCGGATATCGACGCGCACCGATGAATAGAACTTCAGCGCCCGTCCGCCGGTGGTCGTCTCCGGGTTGCCGAACATGACGCCGATCTTCTCGCGGATCTGGTTGATGAAAATCAGCGCGGTGCGCGACTTCGATACCGTTCCCGTAAGCTTGCGCAGCGCCTGCGACATGAGCCGCGCCTGCAGGCCCATATGCGATTCGCCCATTTCGCCGTCGAGCTCGGCTTTGGGCACCAGCGCGGCCACCGAATCCACCACCAGCACATCGATCGCGCCCGAGCGCACCAGCGCCTCGGTGATTTCGAGCGCCTGCTCGCCGTTATCGGGCTGCGAAACCAGCAGGTTATCGACGTCGACTCCCAGCTTCTTGGCGTAGCCGGGGTCGAGCGCGTGCTCGGCGTCGACGAACGCCGCCAGCCCGCCGCTCCGCTGCGCCTCGGCGATCACCTGCAACGTGATGGTGGTTTTGCCCGAGGACTCCGGCCCGAAGACTTCCGTTACCCGTCCCCGCGGAATGCCACCCACCCCCAGCGCCGCGTCGAAGCTGATCGAACCGGTCGAGATCACCGCAATCGGCAGCAGCGCCTCCTTCGATCCGAGCCGCACGATCGATCCCTTGCCAAACTGCTTTTCTATCTGCGCAAGGGCAAGTTCTACGGCCTTGGCCCGGTCATCGACGATTGCCATGGGTACGGTCTCCTGTAAGGCGCGCCAGACCTCGGCCTCACATGCGCGAGGCACGTAAAAGGTCGCAGCCTGGAAGGCCATTTCGTTGGGATTGTAGCAGGATCGGGTTTGCAATTGACAGGAAAATCGGCGAAGAAAAAGAGAATGATTTCTTTGTGCTCAAGGCTGATAGCATTTTGGCTTGACTGGCCTTCTACATGATCTGTCGAATGATCGGAGGAATCAGCGTGCCTCTTCCTAAGAGCTTTGACCGTTTCGCGGCCGCAGCCACTCTTCTTTACGGGGCTCTCATCCTTGCCTCTGTGCCTGGCAACTGCGCCGCTCAAGCCAGCGTTCCCGCAGCGCCGGCGCAGCCGGGGCCCCAGGCAAACACTGCGCCGACAGCGAGCGATCACCTCATTTCCATTGACGTCGACGTTACTGACAAGTCCGGGCATCCCATCGGCGGTCTCAGTGTCGCCGACTTTACCGTGCTCGATAACGATCAGCCCCAGAAGCTGCTCACCTTTCGGGCGGTCGAGGCGCATAGTGCGCCTGCCGATCCGCTTCAAGCGATAATAGTCGTCGACGGCATCAACTCCGGCTTCAATTCTGTTGCGCGGGAGCGCGAGCAACTGGGCGAGTTTCTCAAGCAGAATGGAGGCGAACTCGCCTACCCCACCTCGATTGCCATCATCACCGATGACGGGTTGAAGGTGCAGAAGGGATCTTCGCGCGACGGCAACGCGATGTTCGCCACTCTCAACGGAACCGATTCGGAGCTGCGCGTCATCGGCAGATCCCAGGGCTTCTATGGCGCAGCCGATCGCCTGGAGCGCTCGCTCGGCCAGCTCGGCCAACTGGCCGCATTCGAGGCGAAGCAGCCGGGGCGCAAGCTGGTTCTCTTTATCAGCCCCGGCTGGCCGATGCTTGCAACGGCCGGCATCGAAGCGGACACCAAACAACGCACCTGGACTTTCAACTCCATCGTCGAGCTCTCGAACGGCCTGCGCGAGGCGCGCATAGCCCTTTACACCCTCGATCCCTTCAACCTCGGCCGCCACAACCCCTTCTACTACCAGAACTACCTCAAAGGCGTTACCAAAATCAGCCAGGCCGAGTATCCCTACCTCTCATTGCAGGTTCTCTCGGAACACTCCGGAGGCCAGGTGATTGTGAACGGCAACGACATCGAGGGAGAGATCAACACCGCCCTGCGCGACGCGACGGCCTACTACACGCTCAGCTTCGAAGCCGCGCCCGCCGGCGAAGGCACCCAGTATCACGCCCTGCGCGTGAAGGTCGATAAGCCGGGCCTGACAGTTCGCACCACGGCCGGTTACTACGTGAGTGCGGCCGCGCATACTGTAACCGATCCTCGCTGACTCACGGAAGCATCGACGGGGATTCTCGAGCCCTTTTCCATCATCGGGCCATGAATGCAATTGATCGACGGAAAGGGAAAATGACATGAGATTGCGCTTTGGCTTCAGCCGCATCGCCGCGGCCATCGTCTCATTCGGATTTCTGCTCATTGTTCCCCTCGGCGCCTCGTCCTTCGCGCAAACCATTCTTCCTCCCGCCACGCGGCCGCCTGGCCAGCCGGCGCCCAACGCATCCCTGTTATGCGCCGGCTGCATTTCGATCAACGTCGACGTCACGAACAAATCCGGTCACCCCATCGGCGACCTGACAGCCGGCGATTTTACGCTGCTCGACAACGGCCGGCCCGCCACTCTGGTCGATTTCCGTGCGGTCGACGCCCAACATCCGCCGGCCGACCCGGTGCAGGTCTTCATCGTCCTCGACGCCATCAACACTGAGTACCTCGTGGTAGCGCGCGAACGCGACGATCTGGGGGCGTTCCTCAAGCAGAATGGTGGCGCATTGCCTTATCCCACTACGATCGCGTTCTTCACGGAAACCGGCACGAATCTGCGCGAAGGCCCCTCGCAAAGCGGCAAGGTGCTGCTCGCCAGCCTCGACAGCGCGCAAGCCAAGCTGCGCACCATGGGACGGTCGGCGGGTGTTTATGGAGCCGGAGAGCGTTTGACGCAGTCATTGGATCAGCTCCGGGACCTGGTCGACTACGAGACCAAGCAGCCGGGCCGCAAACTGCTTCTCTTGGTCAGTCCGGGCTGGCCCATGCTTTCTTATGCCGGCAGAGATATCCAGACAAAGGAGCGAAGCTGGATCTTCGACACCGTTGTGCAAATCACCAACAGCCTGCGCGAGGCAAACATTTCACTGTACGTTCTCTATCCCTTCAACGTGGGCGACAACTACTACCAGTCCTTCCTCAAGGGCGTAACAAAGATCGAGCAGGCTCAGTATCCCGACCTCGCATTGCCGGTCCTCGCCGAGCACTCCGGCGGAGTGGTTATTGTGAACGGCAACGATATCAAAGGCGAAATCAATACGGCCATCGAGGACGCAAGCACCTACTACACGCTGACCTTCGATTCCGCGCCCGCCAGCGTAACCACCGATTACCATGCTCTAAGCGTTAAAGTCGATAAGCCGGGCCTGCGTGTTCGCACCGATGCGGGCTATTATGTTGAGTCCGGGCAGGCTAGCGCCGCTCCGCATCGCTGACGCGGCGCAGGGGCGGGCGAGTTGCTGAGCTCTTTTTTGGAATAACCGGCCCGGTGCACGAACGCTCAAACCGACAGGAGATTAACTGTGTCATCCTTATTCGGCCTATGCGGTATTTCTTCCGTCGCCTGCGGGCTCGTGATTTTCGCCGCTACGGCCAGCAACTCCGTGGGCCAGACCAACGTACCCTCCGCGCCCGCGTCGGCCCCTGCGCCGCCCAACACTGCCTCTGCGTCCGATAGCGCCCGCATTTCCATCGACGTCGAGGTGACAGACAAGTCCGGCCGGCCCATCGGCGGGCTCGACGCCGGCGACTTCACTCTGCTCGACAACAAGCAGCCCCAAAAGCTCGTCGATTTTCATGCTGTAGACGCGAGCAGCACTCAAGCCGACCCTGTCAGTGTCCTGATCCTGGTTGACACCATCAACAACACCATCGATACGGTGGCCAGGGAGCGCGAGCAGCTGGGCGAATTTCTCAAGCTGAACAATGGCGAACTCGCGCATCCTACTTCGATCGGCTTCTTCGCCGATTCAGGGTTGAAGCTGGCGGCTGGACCTACGCGCGACGGCAACGCGCTGTTCGCCTCCCTCGGCGGCAGTCAATCGGAATTGCGCGCCATCGGCAGGGCCGCGGGCTACTGGGGCGACACCGAGCGCCTTCAGGATTCTTTGAAAATGCTCGACCAACTTTTCCAATCCGAGGCGGCGCGGCCGGGCCGCAAACTGGTTCTCTTCATCAGTTCCGGCTGGCCCATGCTGCCCTGGGCCGGCGACCAGTCCAACACCAAACAGCGAACCCAGGTCTTCAATATCATCGTTGAGCTTACTAACCAGCTCCGCGCTGCGGACATGGTTCTCTACTGCCTCGATCCCTTCGATCTGGGCAGAACCAACCCATATTTCTATCAGGGCTACCTCAAAGGCGTTGCGAAAGTGAACCAGGCGCAGTATGCCGACCTGGGCCTGCAGGTTATAGCCGAGCACTCCGGCGGACAGGTGATCGTGAATGGCAACGACATCCGAGCCGAGATCGATGCAGCCATCCGGCAAGCCAGCACATATTACACACTCACCTTCAACGCCGCGCCCGCCACCGGCACCACCGACTACCACGCGCTGAGCGTGAAGACCGACAAGCCCGGTCTCACCGTTCGCACCACAGCCGGCTATTACGTACAGGGATCTGCTCCCTGAGTAGGGGCAGCGTCAAACCGTGTAGGCGCCGATGCGCGTTTCGCGGCTGGTTAGCGCGTCGCAGTCGCGGTCGAGCCTTTCGTATTCGGAGTCGTGTTCCCTGCGAAAAGCGCGGAAGTCGTCCTCGCATTTCCAACGGTCGACGGTCAAATACGCGCCCGGGATGTAGGCGTCGCGCAGCAGCTCGGTTCCCAGGTAACTCGGCGACAAGCGAAAGAGGCGCGCCCACTCGCCATCCGCGCCATACGCGGCCTCAAAAGCGGCAATTCTCTCCTCGGCGACCTCGAATCGCCACACCACGACAAACATCCGTCGCTCCGATCCCGAGCTTATATCGTAGCGCAGGCTCTTCCACGCGCATGGAATTGAGATTCCAGATTTTGACGGCGCTTGACCGATGCTTTTCCGAGGGATGGGCTCCAGCTCGCGTTCAACAATCGGCCCTTCGCCCGGACGAAGGGTACGGGCTTGAGCCCGTACATTAAGCAGACAAAATGAATGCGGGCTTCAGCCCCGGATGGAATGCCAAATCGCCCGACACGCGGCTCCCGACATTCGCCAAACGCCGAGTCATCCGGTTCGTTTCCCCGAGTGCTGCTTCAGCAGGAGTTGTTCCGCCTGGGAGAGCGTTATTCCATCCGGGACCTGCCGGAAATCGCTGTGCGTCTCGTCTTCCTGGTCGCCGATGGTTTTGAAGAACAACGCCTTTCCGCGCATGTTGACTTTTATTTTTGCAATCTTCCAGATGTCCGGTTTTACCTCGGTCAGGCGCACGTCGAAGGTGCCGCCGGGGTCGAGGTGCCCCAGCAGCCCGCCGAAAAACTCGACGCCATGGGTCAGCGTGCCGGCAATCTCCACCAGCCGGTCTTCTTTGGTGTTCACAATGACATACCCATCCATCTTGTGAAAGACGTACTCCTCCATGGAGTGGGAACGAAAGCCAGGATTGGGATGGAAGGAGAGCGTCACATCGTCACCCTGCGCCCCGTCGTACTGAAAGAGGAACGCGTCGGGCAGAATAGTAAACAGATCGGTGCTTTGCTGGTCGTCGGATCGTGAGGCCTGCTGGGCTCTGCGCTGGGCGCTGGCATCGACCACGAAGTTCTGTATCCTGCGCTGTTCGGCGTTTCTCTGGTCGACTGTGAGCGGCCGGCCGTCGATCTGCTCGAGGCAAGTCAGTTGCCCCTGGTGCGTCTCGACAACGGTCTTCTCCCGGGCAGGCGAGGGAACATTGGTGACGTCACGATACATCCACAGGGTGTGGTCCTGGTAATCGGCATCCAGCTCGTGATTGACAACTTTGCGCACCAAGTCGTTAGGGGAAAGATTCTGGGTTGGAGTCACTGCCGCCGGTGTTGCCAGTGCGAATAAGGCCAGCGCCGGCGCGAACGCTCGTAACATATACCACCCCAAAGGATTAGAGGGCTTCAGCGCGGGGTTGGTTGTATGCCTCGATGGCCAAGGGCGAAGGGCGTCGCTCATACATTTATCCGGCTCCATTCAAAGGGCTTGGACCCTGAGGTATGCTTTCCCCTGAATCCTCCGCGTCCCGGCGAAAGGCGCCGCACCAACCGATCCGCCATGTCGAAGATAGAATCCTCGAACAACTACAAATGGTACGCCGTGGGAATGCTGTGGTGGATCGCTTTTTTCAATTACGCCGATCGCCAATCGGTCTTCTCTCTCTTTCCGCTCCTGTCTCGCGAATTTCGCCTCAGCGATGTGCAGCTCGGACTGCTTGGCTCTTCCTTCGCCGCTGTCTACGGCGTCTCCGCGCCGTTCGTCGGATTTGTCGTCGATCGCGTTCAGCGCAAGGCCGCTATTCTCGGCGGCCTTCGCATCTGGAGCATCATCTGCATGGCCACGGCGGTCTCGCGCAGCTTCACGCAACTGCTCTTCTTCCGCGCCGCAGAGGGCCTGGGCGAGACCATCTACTTTCCCGCGTCCATGTCGTTCATCGGCGACTACCACGGCAAATCCACGCGTTCGCGCGCCATGGGCACGCACCAGACCAGCGTCTACATCGGCACCATCGCCGGCGGATTCTTCGCCGGCCTCATCGGCCAGCGCTATGGCTGGCGATGGTCTTTCGTCGTCTTCGGCACGGCCGGAATCGTGCTCAGCTTCGTTCTCAGCCGCCTGCTCGTCGAGCCCGCGCGCGGCGCCGCCGATGCGGCCGACACCGGAATCGCAATAGTGCCGGAGAATGTATCCCGCGGCGTCTCCGTCGCTGAATTCTTCAGGCTCATCTACTCGCGGCCGTCGCTCGCGCTGTGCATGGGCGCATTCATGTGCCAGAACTTCACCACCATGGTCCTGTTCACCTGGATGCCGACGCTGCTCTACCGCAAATTCCATTTGTCACTCGCCATGGCCGGCCTCACCGCGACCATTTACGTGCAATCGACGAGCATGATCGGCTCGCCACTCGGCGGTTGGCTCGCGGACGCGCTGCGCAGGCGCATTCCCGGCGGACGCATGCTGGTGCAGGCCGTCGCCGCCGGCCTCGAAGTTCCATTTGTCGCCGCCTGCGCGCTCACCGGTTCGTGGCCGCTGCTGATCGCAAGCCTTTCGCTGTGGGGCATCTTCAAAGGCTTCTACGAGGCCAACATCTTCGCCTCGGCCTTCGACGTAGTTCCGCCCCAGGCGCGCGGAGCCGCAACCGGATTCATGAATATGGTGGGCTGGCTCGCCGGCGCGGGCACAGCTCCGGTGGTTGTCGGCGTGCTCGCCGGTCATATCGGGCTGAGCCGCTCCATCGCCGCAACCTCTGCCTCTTACGCGGCCGCCTGCGTGCTGCTCCTCGCCGCCGCACTGATCTTCGCCCGGCGCGATACGCATGCCTTGGAATCGGAGCTGGGGAATCGGCGCTTGCATCGGCCGCCTCAAATAGAATCTGATTGACGGCTACGAGAGGAAACTGCGGATGAAAGCGCTGGTCAAAAGCAAAGCGGAGCGGGGGCTGTGGCTCGAAGAGATCCCCAAACCCGCGGTCGGCATCAACGACGTTCTCATTCGGGTTCGTTATACCGGCATCTGCGGAACCGACGTGCATATCTACAACTGGGACGAGTGGGCGCAGAAGACCATCCCCGTGCCCATGGCGATCGGCCACGAGTTCGTCGGTGAAATCGTCGAGGTCGGCTCCAACGTCAGCGATTTTTATCCCGGCGACATCGTCAGCGGCGAAGGCCACGTGGTTTGCGGGCGATGCCGCAACTGCCTCGCCGGCCGGCGCCATCTCTGCGCGCACACCCTCGGCGTGGGTGTCAATCGCCCCGGAGCATTTGCCGAATTCATCGTGCTGCCCATGACCAACATCTGGCGCCACGACCCCAAAATCGACCAGGAAGTCGCCGCCATCTTCGATCCCTTCGGCAACGCCGTGCACACCGCGCTCTCGTTCCCGGTGCTCGGCGAAGACGTGCTCATTACCGGCGCCGGCCCCATCGGCATCATGGCCATCCCCGTGGTGCGCCACGCCGGCGCGCGCCACGTGGTCGTCACCGACATGAATCCCTTTCGTCTCGAGCTCGCCAGCCGCATGGGCGCTACACTCGCCATCGACGTCACCAAGATCTCGCTCGCCGAAGCGCAAAAGCAGCTCGGCATGCAGGAGGGCTTCGATGTCGGCCTGGAGATGTCGGGCAACGCCGCGGCGCTGCGCGACATGATCGCCAACATGAGCCACGGCGCCAAAATCGCCATCCTCGGCATCCCGGCCACGGACGTGACGCTCGATCTTCGCCACGTCATTTTCAACATGATCACGCTCAAGGGCATCTACGGCCGCGAGATGTACGAGACCTGGTACAAGATGAGCGTCATGCTCGAATCCGGCGTCGACATCACGCCGGTCATTACACACCGCTTCAAATGGAATGAGTTTCAGAAAGGCTTCGACGCCATGATCTCCGGCCAGGCCGCCAAAGTCATCCTCGACTGGACAAACTTAGGGTAGGCGTCCATCCGCGCGCCGTTGCAAGAATGTGGGTACCCCATCGATGTGGGTGCCCCATTGATCATTGATGTGGGTGCCCCATCCTTTCCGCGTCCTTTGCGGAAAGGGTGGGAAAGCACAAACTCACGCAGCCGGAAACTTAGTTCGCAGGGTTTCAGCCGTCAACCTCTCGCCGCCGGCACATTCCGATGAATGAGCGCCATCCACGCCGCCAGCGCGGCAAGCTTCTCATCCTGCGCCCACGGCGGCCCGAGCTCAGCGCCGAGACGCGCGACGCGCCGCAGAATTGCGTCCGGCTTCATGCCAAGTTCGCGCGAAGCATTCGCGACCACTTCGCTCTCCCTTATAGTGAACATCTCCAGGCCGCAGCCTTTGGCTGCCGCAACCAGCGCATCGCGAAAGAGTTCTCCATCCGCCGTGTGAATCAACGCGTGCGACGCGAGGATGCGTTCGAGCGAAGGAAGCGGTCTTCCCGAAGCCAGCAGTAGTCCGCACCCGGTCAAATCGCAGTCAACATCCGCGGCTCTCCTCAGGACCGTCGCAATTGCGTTTCGCGCCAGCCGAGCGGCCTCATCGCGTGCGCGCGCAATCACGCCGCGTGCTTCGCCGATGGGTACTTTTTCCGCGGTGTGATATGGCTGGCGAAACTCGAAGGTGAAAGTTTCAACAAGATGAGGGCGTCCGCGCCAGAGCACCCAAGGCACTCCCTCATCCAGTGCAACCGCCACCATCGCGGTCCATCCGGAGTGCGCGCGTAACCCAATGGCAGCCCCATTCATCGGAGACCTCCGCGAATGCTCGATCAAGGATTACTGTAATTGAGTCTTACGAATTCCGCGGATCTCGCAGCGCCGGATGCTCCTCACGGCTTTCGACCGTGGTGACCGCGATTCGCTTCGATTTCCGATAGACGTTGGCAACCGCCATCGTCCAGAACGGAACCAGGTCGGCTCCCGGCACGAGTTTGCCAAGAAACGACGGCAGAAACTCCCAATGCCAGCCAAGAAGATAGACCATCGCGGTCGCCACGCCGAAGTCCAGCAAATCGTCGGCAGGCGATTCCGCGCCCTCGACGAATAGGGGGAAAATGACGATTTGCAGTGCATCCGCAAGAATCGCCAGCGCCATCGCGGCTTGAAAGCGCGTACGCGGCGAGATTGCGATGGAGTCCTGCGTCACATTTGCCTTCTGCTTTAAGATGCGTGCCTCAATTGCCTATTCTATGCCCCAGGCCCCTACCATCCAGGACCCGATGAAGTCTGCCGCAAAGATACTCCGCGCCTGAACGGAGTGCCGCTGAGCCGCGCTCCGAAGCCATCGAGCATGCGGAAAGAGAAGGATTCTCGCCGCGCCGGTGAAGGCTGAGGCTAAAGTCGGACCGGCCTTGCGCTGTCGTCAGATCGCATCACCGCAATAATCCGAACACCGCAACTCCACTGGGCGTGCCCACGAGAACCTTGCCGTCGACCACCATGGGCGTAATGAACTTGTTGCCATTGCCGAAGTTGTCGCGGCCATTCGGCGCCTGGTTACTGTTGTAGATCTCCTCCAGGCTGCCGGCTTCGAAGGCGTGCAACACGGCCGGATTTACATTCTCCACCGCCCACACGATCCCGTTTTCCGTCCCATTCGCGCTTACTGAAGGCGTCGCCCCGGGGTACTCAAAACTATTTGCGCTTTGCATCGTTGGAGAGGTAGCCAATTTGGCATTCGTGATTGCAAAGGCCTTGAGATTATCCCCAACCGCCGCGTAATAGATCGTGTTGTTGAAATAGGCAGGCATCGAATATACGCCGCCGATCTGTCCATCGATTTCCTGGTAGATGGCGTTATCGTTATTCGGATTGAATTTTCCCATGTTGCCGCGGTCGACAATATAAATGTTGCTGTTTTTCCCCGCGCCCACCGCCAGCGCATGAGCTCTGCCGGACTTGTCCTTCACATCCGGAAGCACCAGCACGCCGCCGGATCCGAGATCTTCGTCGTTGTTCGACTCGCTCACGGTATTCAGGTCTTCGAAGTAATCCGCAACGGCAAGCTTGTTATCGACGGTCGAAATTTTGAGAAAACCATTGCCGTAGTCGTTGTTCACCGGGAACCCCTTCGAGTTCAGCGTAGGATCGAAGGTCCCATTCGCATCGAGAACGAAGATGTAACCTCCGGGGCCGGCGGCAATTCCGCTGCCCGCCATCCAGATCGACCCTTCGCTGCCGTTGGGCGTCAGATTGAGCACGCTCGTCTGCTGCAGAGTCGATTCGCTGTAGCCCATGAGCCAGCCCGTATAGGCACCCTGGTCGCAATGCGAGGTCCATCCCAAATAGATCACTCCGTTGAGCAGCAGGATACCGGCCCGCTCGGCGTATTGGGCGGGATCGAAGACAACCGTTCCGTTGGTGCTGTTGGCGCCCGTGCCCGGATAAGTGGCGTGGATCTCGGTCGGGCTGTGCGGAAGCTCCGCGCCGGTCGTAATATCCAGCGCGTGCAGCCGCTGGTGATAGTTGCCGCCTGAATCCAGCGTCATGCCCACGACGAAGATGGTGCCGTGCGGGCCGGCCGTGCGATCGATCACCGGCGTGGATGTAATGCCGATCATAGGCGAAATCTGCCCGCAACCATGATCGTCGCTGGGCGTTTCATTTGCGCCCAGCACCGAATGCTTCCAGATGAGCGCTCCGGTATTCACGCCGTACGCGTAGACGCTGTCGTTCTCCGTTACCGCATAGACGATGTTGTCCAGCCTTCCGCCGATCGGCACGTTGGAGAGATAGAGCGGCTGGCCATCGACCGATCCATCTACCGCCAGAATGCGCAACAATCCGAACTTTTTTGCATTGACGTTGGCCGGTGTCAGGATGCCCTCGCTGGCATTTAGGCCAGTGCGTTCAATGTTGAAGTGATTGGTCACAGCGTCCACACTTACGTTGAGGGTAATCGGCGCTTTGGAGCGGAGAGACCCTGAAGCTCCGCTGAATTCAACCGTGGCGCCGGCGGCCACTGCATTCGTCTCCGCTGTGAAAGTGATCCTCTGTACCTTTCCGGGCTTGATGCTGAAGCTGTCAGGCGTAGCCGCGATATATTTCGGCAACCCGGTCACCTTTATCTCGATGGCGCCTTTGAAACCGCCGTGAGCGGTCGCGGCAACGGAAACCGCTTGCGACACGCCTCCCGCCGTCAGGTTCACCGTGGTTACATTGGCCTCCAGCGAGAAATTGGGGCTGGCGTCGGGAGTCTCAGCGGCGATGCAGCCGCCGAATCCCGCAAGCATGAGAATGCAGAACAAGCGCGCTTGAAGTTGCCAATCGAGTCGCATTGTTGAACAGTCCTCCTGATCGCGATGACTTGCAAAAAGCTGGCCAAGGCATTTCCAGGAAGATCAAATCAGCAGGGATGCAGGCCTTTAGTATCCCGCAACTCCAGGTCGTATTCAATCGACGCGAGTCTTAGCATCCGCGCAACGGGCGTTACTTTAGTGGGGTATTGGGTGTGCGCCGCCCGCGGAAACCGCCGATTGCGGAAGCGCCCAGGCAAATAGGACGCCGCCGCTGCCGGTCAGGATGTACTGCCGCCCATCCAGCATGTAGGAGATGGGTGAAGTCTGGATGGACGCGCCGGTGCCCGCGTGCCAAAGGGTTTTGCCGGTGGCGGTTTCGAGCGCCAGCATGTTGCCGTAACCGTCGCCGGTAAAGGTGAGGCCGGTGTCCGTGGTCATCACACCCGCGCCGTCGCCGCCTTCGCCCGCTTCATGACTCCATCGAATCTTGCCTGTCTGGTAGTCGATGGCCTCGATTACGCCTTTGCCCCAAAGATCGTAATCGGCGCCCGCCCATCCGTAGGCGCCGTCGGCCGGCTTGGCGAAATAAAGGCTCCAACTGGGGTTCGAGTCGACGATGAACAGGCCGGTCTTGGGGTCGAAGCTGGGAGAGCGGTAATTGGTCAGACCACCCTCGGCGGGAGCGATCAGCCGGCCGTCCGGCATGGGCTCCTTGTCGGGATTGGGAATCGGCCGGCCCAGTTTGTCGATGCCCAGCGCCCAGTCCACCGGTCCATAGGGAGCGCTGAGGAGATCTTTTCCATTGGTGCGATCGAGGACAAAGAAATAGCCGTTGCGCGAGGTCTGCATCAGCATCTTGCGCCGCTGCCCGTGAAACTCTCCGTCGACAAGGACCGGCGTCTCCACCGCATCCCAATCGTGTGTGTCGTGCGGCGAGACCACGAAGCCCCACGCCAGTTTGCCGTTGTCGGGATCGATGGCGACTATGCTGCACGTATAGGCGTTATCGCCGGGGCGCGTTTTCCCGTTCAGCACCGGCGTCGGATTTCCGGTGCCCCAATAAACGAGATTCAGTTCCGGGTCGTACGTGCCGGTCATCCACGTCATTCCACCGGTCGCTTCATTCGGAGTACCCGCAGGCGGCGTCGCGTCCCACTGCCATTGCGTGTCGCCGGTCTCCGCGTCGAAGGCGCGCAGATAGCCTGGCAGGTTGTCGAGATCGCCTCCGACGCCGGCAATCACATGCCCCTTCACCACCAGCGGCGACATCGTCGACCAGTAGCCCTTGCTTTGGTCGGCAATCAGCTTGTCCCAGCGCACTTTGCCGTCCTTGGCATCGAGCGAGATCAGGTGATCGTCGGGCGTGGTGAAGAAGAGCCAGCCTTTGTACATGGCGACGCCGCGATGGCCGATGTGTTCGCCGACGGAGGGCCGCCGATAGTGCCAGATCATGTGCCCGGAGCGCGCGTCGACGGCCCAGATGTTGTCCGGAACCGTGAAGTAGATCACGCCATCCACGAGCAGCGGCGACGATTTGATCTCCGCGCCCTGGTTGGTCTGGAACGCCCACGCCAGCGCCAGATCGCCGACGTTCTGCTGAGTAATCTGCGTCAAATGGATGTGACGCTCGCCGGAGTAGTCGCCGTGATACGACGGCCAAGAATCCGGCGCCGGATGCAGAAGCTGTGCATCCTCGAGATCCTGCGCGGCGAGCGAAGGCGCCGATGGCATGAGACAGAAAAACGCAGCAGCGAAAACCAAAGCCAATCTAAGAAAATTCATCTCGGATTCAGGTCCCTCGACGTGAAGTGCGAAGCCGCGCGCATCAGTGCAGCGTTTGCAGGTAAGCCATCAGGTTGTGGATGTCGTCGTCAGTATATTTGGGAAACTGATCGACGTGCGCATTCACGGGTGCGTCGACTTTATAGCGCACGCGGCTGGTCGACCAGGAGCGGTAGGTGCCGCTCGCGTCGCGCAGCGCGACCGTGAATTCGTCGAGGTAAGCGAGTGTTCCTGAAATCTTTTCGCCCGATGGCAGCGTCACGGTAACGGCGCTCTTTGTGTTCCAGGGATAAAGCATCCGCTCCTCGAGCCTCAGCCCTTCAAAGCGATTGGCAATTCCGGCCAGGTCGCCGGTCGGCGAGTGGCACTTCGCGCAGCCGCCCGCGCCGTTGAAGTACGCCTTGCCGGCATCGACATTGCCCGTTTGCAGATCGGAAACTTCAACTCCGCGCCGGCCGCCGGGGTGCGCCACTACTTCCGCTACGCGCGCGCGAATGAAGGCCAGCAGGTCCTGCATCTGCTGGCTGGAAAAGTTGAAGGCCGGCATCTTGTTTCCCGGCCGGCCCTCGCGCACCACCGCCAGTATCTTGTCGCCGGTCTTGTCTTCGGTCACGAGCTTCGATCGCGTCAGGTCAGGGCCGGTTTCGCCGCCCATGGCGTCGCGTCCGTGGCAGAACGAGCAATTCTGCTGGAAGAGCGCGCGGCCGGGCTGCGCAGGTCCCGCAGCTTCGGCCTGCTCCGCATCGTCGCCCGCCTCCGGGC
>JBAUBR010000278.1:0-14181 GCA_049676965.1 Occallatibacter sp. | reverse complement strand
TCCTTGCGCTGGCGGAGGGGCGGGGCGCCGAAACGGACGGCGGTGAGACGGAAGGCGAGGTCGGGCAGGAGCAGTCCCTGGCCGGCCATCTGGCGTAATGGGGTCTGTGCCGAAGCCACCACCACGGCGCGGCCGGGCGGGCGGTCCTGAAGGGCCTTGAGCACGCCGAGCAGCAGACCCTGGCCCGGGGGCGCGAGCAGATCGACGCGGTCGAGGTACATCATGCCGTAAAGCGAGGCGGGATCGGCGTCGGTGGCCAGCCATTCGCGGGCGTCGTGGCGCTGGAATCGCGAGCCGGTGAGCGGGGAGCGGCTGAAGAGATAGCGAGCCAGCGTGTATTTGCCGGTGCCGTGCTCGCCCTCGATGGCGCCGATCTGCATGTGCGGCGCGGCCATCTCGGCCTGCAGCAGCAGCTTGCGCCATGCGGCGCTGACACCGACGATTTGGATGGAGGACGCGGCGTCGCTTTCCACCAGGGTGAGGCCGGGAAGGGAGGGTTTGGGCTGGTAATGAACCGGGTTCTGCAAGGATGACACTGCCGCACACCTCCGCCGGCCGGGAGGGCATTCCCGGAACCGATGTGGGGTTCATCGGCGGAGACGGAGAAGACTTGAGCCGATTCGGAACAGAATTGTCTGGGAATCGACAACCGGCTGGGGTCGGTCGCTTCCGTCCTATGATGCGAGGGCCTTGACTGCGCAGGGCGACAAAGATCCCGCCCCAGGAGTCACCGCGCACGGAAGCGCTTCGAGGGCTCGTCGGCCATTTGGAATCGATTTTGTCCCAAATCCGGGCATACAATGAGGCACACCTAAAGCAGGAGTTAAATCAGGCCCGTGACGAAGCTGACGCTCTTTCGATTTTCAGATTTGGCCCACGCGGGAAGCTTCGATCGCGGCCGACGAACAAAGGCCTGGACAGCGTGGACGATTGGCGCAGTACTGGCCATCCTCTTGAATTGCCTTCCGCTTACAGCTCAGTCTCCGGAGTGGGCCTGGGCCGGTGGCGCGACCACCATACACCACGCCCCGGTCTACGGCACACGGGGAGCGTCTTCGGCGAACGCATCCCCAGGCTCCCGCTATGGAGCGAACTCCTGGACCGACAGTAGCGGCAGCTTGTGGCTCTTTGGCGGATTGGGAATCGACTCCAACGGCACGCAAGCCAACCAGAACGATCTGTGGGAGTACAGCCCGGCCACCAGTGAGTGGACCTGGGTGATTGGCGGCAATGGGTCGAGCGCCAAAGGGAACTTTGGCCAGGTGGGTGTCGCTTCAACTGCCAACTTCCCCAGCGTCCGCGACTTCGCCGCAAGCTGGACAGACAAGAGCGGCAACTTCTGGCTCTTTGGCGGCCAGGGAGAGGACTCTGCCGGGAACTTCGGACCGCTGAACGATCTATGGGAGTACAGCCCGTCGACCGGCGAATGGGCGTGGATGGGCGGCCCGAGCACGCTCACGTGCGTGACGGAGGACGGAGACACAAATTGCGGAAATGCGGGAGTGTATGGAACTCAGACTACCCCCTCGAAGAACAACATTCCCGGAAGCCGATCGGACGCGAGCACCTGGGTGGACGGCAGCGGCAATCTTTGGCTTTTCGGCGGGGCAGGATATGGAACGATCAACGGAGCCAATTCGGGGGGCGGTCAACTGAACGATCTGTGGGAATATAGTCCGCCGAACGGAACATGGACCTGGGTGAGCGGATCGACGAGTACTTATGTCAACAGTGTCTATGGAACGGTAGGCGTTCCCGGGGGCAAGGTAGGAACTCGAGCCGGCGCGGCAAGCTGGATCGATAAGAGCGGAGACCTGTGGCTCTTTGGAGGCACGCTAGCGGAAGCGGGTGAGGGGGATATCGACGATCTTTGGGAGTTCAATCCAGGCCCTGCTACCTGGACGTGGTGGGGTGGAGACAACTCATCCTACGAAATCAATATTCCTGGCGCCCGTGAGAATGCCACAGGCTGGACCGACAGCAGCGGAAATCTCTGGCTCTTCGGCGGGACGTTTCCATCGGCTGCCTATTGCGGCGCTTCTTGCGATGTTGCGTACCAGGATTACGACTACGACCTCTGGCAATACAATCCGTCGTCGAACACATGGACTCAGGTCAGCGGCTCCAACTCCCTGGTCTGCACGGTGGACACCGCCAACTGCAGCTACATTCCCGGGAGCTATGGAACCTTCGGCCATCCCGGGGGCCGGTCCGGGATGGCCAGTTGGACCGACGCGCTGGGCAGGTTCTGGATCTACGGTGGCGATGGCGTCGATTCAAACGGTAAGGCCGGCCTGCTCAGCGATCTTTGGCTCAGTGGGCCGCCTGCGCCCACGCCGGTGTTCAGCCTCAAGGCAGGGACCTACACCGGCATCCAGTCCGTGTCGATCTCCGATGCCGCCGCAGGCGCAAAGATCTACTACACGACCGACGGGACCAAACCGACTTCGAGCTCCGCGCTGTACACAACTCCGGTTGTGCTCAATCGAAGTCTGGAGACGTTACAGGCGGTCGCCGTCGCTCCCGAGTTTGGCCCCAGCCTTGTTGCTTCTTCGAATTTCAGCCTGGCTTTGCCGGTGTCGGTGAAGCCGGAGATTTCTCCCGCGCCCGGAGTCTACAAGGGACGGATCAAGGTGACGATTACGAGCTCGATGCCGGACTCGACGATCTATTACGCGCTCAACTCCACGCCGACGATCTCTTCGACGCCCTATACGGGACCGATCACGATTTCGAGAACGGAGACGGTTGAAGCCGTGGCTCTCGCCCCGGGATATGCAGTCAGTCCGGTGGCGAAAGCGACGTTTACGATTGCGAATTCCTTTTCCACACTGACCGTTGCCGGCCACGATCCCTACGCCATGACCTGCTCGGTCTCGGGGCCTGCCCTTACGGAAGTTGAGGGGCTTACGGGGACTGTGACGTTCACCGACAAGACGACTGGGGATACGTTGGCAACGGCCACGCTCGGCGCGTCGACGATCGCCGATACATTTCAGCCTCCCACGGCTTATCCCGCCGGGAAGCTTCCAACCTCTTCCGCGGTTGGGGATTTTAACAACGATGGTATTCCCGATATCGCGGTCGCAGATGGCGATGGCACGGTTACCATCCTCTTCGGCAACGGCGACGGCACATTTCGCCCTCAAACCCCGTTTGCAGTGGGTACCTATCTTAACGGCATTGTGGAGGGCAAATTTGCGGAGAACGGCGATCTCGGGCTGGCCGTCGCAGATATGAGTGGACAGGTCTGGTCCTTGGCCGGAAATGGGAAAGGCTCCTTTACGGCAACTGAGGTTGGCAACGAAGAGGGCGGCACTTCCAACTTCGGTATCGTTGCGGCAGACTTCAACGGCGATGGCAAACTGGACCTGGCCGTGACAAACTCTGGCGGGCACGACGTTCAAATTCTACTGGGCAACGGCGATGGAACATTCAGCCTCGGGAACCCCGTCCCTGTGGAGAGCGGCCCTCGTGCGATTGTGACCGGACGCTTCTCCGGCGCGAAAAAGCCGGTGGATCTGGTGGTCGCGAACTTTGGCAGTGGAACCGTCTCGATCCTGATCGGCAATGGGGATGGGACCTTCAAGCCGCAGGTAGTGATTTCCGAGAGCGAAGTAGGAAGCGAACCAGCCGCGCTGGCCACCGCAGACTTCAATAAGGACGGAAATCTCGACTTCGCAGTCCTCAGTTTCCAGCGGGCCACTGTTTTTCTCGGCAATGGCGACGGGACATTCCAATACTCGCCGGCCCTGCAGGTTTCCCAGCCAAATTTTGGGGAAGGGTTCGCCGCCGGCGACTTCAATGGAGACGGCATTCCCGACCTGGCCGTGGCCGCGGGGACCGGCTCCACTTTTGTACTCCAGATCTTCACCGGCGTCGGGAATGGAACATTCGAGAAGCAAAACAGCTATCCCGTTGGGAACTACCCGCTGGGAGTCTTGGCCGCCGATCTTACCGGCACGGGAAACGCCAGTCTGGTGACGGCCAACTGGCAAGCAGCGAGCGTTTCGGTACTGATCAACTACCGCGCCGCCTCTGCCACCGTGTCTCGAGCCAGGGTTGTTGTGAACGCCGGGACGATTGCATCCCATGATCTGGAGTGCTCTTACTCCGGCGATGAGCATTATCAGCCCAGCATTTCGGCGCCGATCACAGTCACTTTCAGCGCGGCCCCGGCGCCGGTGTTTTCCTTGCTGGCAGGAATCTATCCAGCGCAACAGATGGTCACCATCACCGATACGATACCGAACTCTCCGATTTACTACACGACGAACGGCAGTGACCCCACGAAGCGTTCTACGCGCTATACAGGGCCGTTCACGGTCACATCTTTGGTGAAGCTGAAAGCGATCGCGGTCCCCGTTGGATACACGCGGTCAACCATCGCCGAAGCGGTTTACAACATTGCGGATCCGCCTCAGTTCTCCGCCGTCGGCAGCGCAAAACCGCCCGCATCGCGCAACGCAGAGAATCCTTCGGCCAAATCCCTGACCGTCACGATCACCGACAAGACACCCGGAGCAGTGATCTACTACGCAACCGACAACACCAGGCCGTCCACGAAGTCGACACGGTATACCGGTCCGATCAAGCTGCTGAAGGCTACCGTGATCAAGGCGTTCGCCATTGCGCCAGGCTACATCGACAGCGTCGTCTCAACTCACGAGTACAACCCCTAGCTTGCTGATCGCCGAAACCGCTTCGATGGCTCGTCGGAGGCGATCTGGCCGTCGCGGATGTGCACCACGCGGTGGGCAAAGTCGGCGATGTCGGGCTCGTGGGTCACCAGCACGATGGTGTTGCCATTGGCGTGGAGCGTGTCGAGGAGGCTCATGATTTCGAGGCCGGTCTTCGAATCGAGGTTGCCGGTGGGTTCGTCGGCCAGGATGATGGAGGGCTTGTTGACCAAGGCGCGGGCGATGGCGACGCGCTGGCGCTGGCCGCCGGAAAGCTCGTTGGGCTTGTGGTTCATGCGTGATTCCAGCCCAACCTCGGTCAGGACTTGCTTGGCCCGCGCGATTCGCTCGGCAGAGGGTGTTCCGTTATAGATGAGCGGAAGCTCGACGTTGTGCAGAGAGCTGGCGCGGGCCAGCAGGTTGAAGGTCTGGAAGACGAAGCCGATCTCCTTGTTGCGGATGCGGGCCAGCTCGTCGTCGTCGAGCTCGCTGACCAGCTGGCCGTTGAGCCAGTAGCGGCCCTTCGAGGGCGTGTCCAGGCAGCCGATCAGGTTCATCAGCGTGGACTTGCCGGAGCCCGACGGCCCCATGATGGCCACATACTCGTTGTGCCTGATGCTCAGGCTGACACCGCGCAGCGCCTGCACCTGCTGCTCCGAGCCCATGTCGTAGGTGCGCCACAGGTCCTCGACCACGATCACGTCGCCGTTGGGCCGTTCGGCCTGCTGCACTAACTCTTCGCTGCTGATGCTGTCCAAAGCCATCGTTCCCTCGGGGGCTGAAGCCCCGTGAATTCTTGGCGTGTTTGCGGCAGTCAGGGCTGAAGCCCTGACCTACCAGCGGTGCCCTGTTACAAAACCCGCGCTCCTTTGAGTAATTCAGCAGCCTGTCAAGCCGTGCTCTTTCAAAGCAGCGACATTCCAATTCGCTAAGAGCCAGTAGTGGTCACCGTATTCAGGGCGAGTGAGCTGTCGCGCTTGACCAGCGAGCCGGTCTTGAGGGCGCGCAGGGTCTTGTAGGGCCCGATCACGATCTCGTCGCCGTCCTTCAGTCCCGACAGCACCTCGATGTTGGTGGCGCCGGTAATACCCGTGGCTACTGGAACGAACTTCGCCCGCAGTTTGCCGCGGGCATCCTTGTTCACGACAAAGACGCCCTGCTCATCCTTGCTGCTCGTGCCGGGGGTCGGAATCGACGCCGCCTGCACGCCGCCTTTGTTGGGCTTGTCCATGTCGGGGTTGTGCATGGTCAGCGCCTGGATGGGCAGCGACAGCACATTGTTCTTGTGCGCCGTGGTGATCTTGGCGGTCGCCGAGAGCCCGGGCCGCAGCTCGTCGTTGGGACTGTCGAGCGTGACCACCACCTTGAAGTCCTTGGCCTCTTCGGTTCCGGTGGTCGACTGCGACGTGGCCACGCCGGTGGAGCGCAGCAGCGCCTGGTCGCCCACCAAGGTCACATGGCCTTTGAAGACCTTGTTGGGTATGGCGTCCACGGTCACGTCGGCGGGCTGGCCCATCTGAATGTTGACGATGTCGGTCTCGTCCACCTTTACTTCGGCGGTGATCACGCTCATGTCGGCCAGCGTCATCAGCGTCGATCCCTCGGCGTTCTGGATGCCTTCAACCACGGTCTCGCCCTCGCGGATGGGCTCGTTCGTTACGATGCCGTCAAAGGGAGCTACGGCGATGGTTTTCGAGAGCAGGTCCTGGTCCGAGCGAAGGGTCGCGACCTGGGTCTGCAGATGGCCGCGCGCCGAATCGGTCTGCGCCTTGGCCTGGTTCAGGCCGGCAACCGCCTGCGCGACAGAAGCAACATCGGTGTCAAAGGCGGCCTTCTTGGCGTCGTAGTCCTGCTTGGCCATGATGCCCGCTTGGTAGAGGCCCTGCGCACGATCCCAATCGAGCTTTTTCTGCTCGAGATCGGCCTGGGCATGCTCGACGTTGGCCTGCGCGGTCTTTTCCGCTGCAATATAGGACGCGATATCGGTCTTGGCCGCGGCGATGGCCGCTTCCTGGCCGTTCACGCTCGATTCCTGCTGCACATTCTCAATGGTGGCGAGAGTTTGGCCCTGCTTTACGTGATCGCCCTCCTTGACGTAGAAGCGGGTGATGCGTCCGAACGAAGTGGCGCCCACGTTCATGTAGGTCTTGGGCTTGATCTGGCCCGTGCCGCTCACCACGGTGGTCAAATCCTGCTTGGCCACCTTGCCGGTCAGGACCTTGGTGTAGCCCGCCGCCGAATGAAAGTACATAAACGTGACCAGTCCCGCGGCAACCAGTACGACAGCCGAAATGATGAGTATCTTTTTCATATGCGAAGAGTGCTCCGGGGGTGTCTCCGATTCCAGTGTACGCAATTTTCGCCGATCCGGTTCCCTCAACGGCTGCCGAAACGGTACTTTGCCCGGCTTGCGGGTCGACCGCTGCCAGCCGGTCGCGCGGACCGGATGGCCGTGAATTTCGACGACATTGCCTCTGATGGAGCGACCGAAGGGCCTGGTACACCCTGGTAAAACGAGAAAGGCGAAAGATTTGCGTTACAGTTTTTGACGTGCCGGCAGCCCGAAGGGTCTCAAAAAGCCATTTTTCGGCCCCGGAAGCCCACCCCCGGCCTTTCGTTCCGATCTTGCCGCCAAAGCGCAGCCAGGAGCGGTTTTGCGATCTCATTGCGCGCCGGGTTCCCCGGGGGCCCGGGATTGCGAATGTGCGGCCTGGCCCTGCTGCCATGAGTCGCAATGACTCGCGCCGAAAGCCAAATAATATTCGCATGTAAACTTCCAGCTAGAAAACTCCGTCTTACAAAATAGGCCTTCACCCGCTAACTCAGCGCGCGCTATACTCCTGTTTCCTCGCCTTGTTCTTTTCTAGGAGGAGGCCATGTCGATTCGACTGGTGCGATCCGTCCGGTTTGCGCACGGTCTTCGCGCAATCTTCGCCGTAGCGGCTATAACTCTCGCCTCGATCGCTTCGCCTCAGGAGCTAGGGGTTTCGAATCAGAGTCATTCCACAAAGATAACTGCCGCGGCGGTGAGTTATGCTGCGCGGCCGCTCGTGTTTGAGTCCAATCGCGGGCAGGCGGACGCGAGCGTTCGGTTCGTGGCGCATAGCAATGGCTACTCGTTGATGCTCACAGATTCAGAGGCGGTGCTGGCTCTGCGCAAGGGCGGCAAATGCCCGACTTTGAAGCGCGAAACAGGCGCGAAGCCGCTCGCCTGCGCGGGGACGGCGAGCGCGAAGACAGATATCGTGCGGATGAAGCTGGCTGGGGGTTTGGCCGGCGCGGGAACGGAAAACGCCGCCCTCAGGCCGAGCGGAGAAGTCGAGTTACCCGGCAAGGTGAATTACTTTATCGGCAACGATCCGGCCAAGTGGCATGCGGGTGTGCCGACCTATGCCAAGGTCCGTTACTCGGGGATTTATCCCGGAGTGGACCTGGTCTTTTACGGCAACCAGCGACAGCTGGAATATGACTTTGTGGTTGCACCCGACGCAGATCCAAGCCGAATTGCACTCGCTCTCGCCGGTGCGAAGAGTACAAGTATCGATGCGGCTACCGGCGATCTGGTCATCGCTGCCGATGAGGGCGAACTGCGCCTGCTCAAGCCGGTGACCTATCAGTTTGTCAATGGCAAGCGCGTCGAGATCCGGTCGAGCTTCAGGCTGACTACCGAAAACGAGGTTGGGTTTGTGGTTGGCGTTCATGATCGTGCTTTGCCGCTGGTCATCGATCCCATGCTGACTTACAGCACGTATCTTGGCGGCAGTGGCAACGACTACGGGAGCGCGATTGCTGTCGATGCTTCCGGCAGCGCTTACGTTACAGGTGAGACGGATTCTGCCAACTTCCCCACGCTCGATCCGCTGCAGCCAGGCAACGACAGCGGCGCCTCATTTGTGACCAAGTTCACGCCCGATGGTTCGGCGCTTGTCTACTCCACTTATCTCGGCGGAACCGGCGGCGACTCGGGCGCGGGCATCGCGGTGGACGCGGATGGCAACGCCTACATTACCGGCACGACTTCATCGAGCGACTTTCCCACCAAGAACCCGCTGCAAGGCGCATTGAAAGGTACGCCCACGGTCTTCGTGGCCAAGATCAATCCCGAAGGCTCGGCGCTGGTGTTCTCAACGTACCTCGGCGGCAGCGGCGGCGATTCGGCCGCGAGAATCGCCGTGGATCCGGAAGGGAACGTTTATGTCACGGGGAGTACATTTTCCTCCGATTTTCCACTTCAGAATCCTGTGCAAGCGACGAACAACTGCCCAGGCAGCTGTGGAGGCAACGCCTTTGTGACCGAGATCGATAGCGCCGGGAGCGCGCTGGTCTATTCGACTTACCTTGGCGGCAGCGGCGATGGACAGAATGCAGATGTCGTTGGCGGTCCATTCAACGGCGACTCCGCCGGCGGCATCGCCGTTGACGCGGAAGGAGAGGCGGTGGTCGCGGGCACTACGTATTCGGTGGACTTCCCGGTCAGCAATGCACTCCAACCGCAGAATGACGCGGTTGTGCTTACCGGGGCAGAGCTGCTGCTGTTGATTGGGTCGAACGGATTTGTTACGAAATACAAGGCGGGCGGGTCCGGATACGTTTTTTCCACCTACCTCGGTGGCGGATTCTCGGAAGGCGAATGCCTGGATTCATTCGTTTATGGCGATACTGCTTCCGCCGTCGCCTTGGACGCCGGCGGGAATGTTTATGTGACGGGCTCAACCCGAGGCGGCAACTTCCCAACAGAGAATCCCATTCAGTCGTTTCTCGGCACGACGTACCCATTCGGTGTCGGTGTGGGGGTTGCGAATAGTCCGAATGCGTTTGTCACCGAGTACACGTCAGATGGGTCGGCCTATCTCTTTTCCACATTCCTGGGCGGCGAAGGGGGCAGCAACGGCTGCAATACTTACGGATGGCTGAATGAACTTTGCGGGGGCAACGGCCTTGGGGTCCCCTGGGAGTGCCGTTACACAGCTAATTACAGCGGGGACGCAGGTACGGGTATTGCTGTAGACGCGGCCGGATCGATTTACGTCACCGGGTCCACAGGGTCGCCCGACTTCCCCGTCGTCAACCCTATTGGGAACGGGGTCACCGGGAGCGCCTTCATCTCCAAGCTCCATTCCGGAGGGCCGCTCATTTATTCGAGTTTATTCGGGAGTTGGGTTTCAGGGGTAGCGGTGGACTCTTACCGCAATGCCTACATTGCCGGCACAACGTCCGGTTTGCCGACGACACCAGGCGCATTTCAAACAGAATTGGGCGGGGGCAGCGATGCTTATGTAGCCAAAATCACTATCAAGGGCACCCCGCAGGGAATCGTCTTCAACCCTCCCGAGCTGACCTTCGGCGTGCCGAAGGATTTGACGCATAACGCATTTGCAACGTCGGGCCTTCCGGTGCAATACATCGTGGTATCTCCGCAGGGTGAAACTGATTCCGGTGATGGTGGTCAGGCGACGATGAACGGAAATATCGTCACGCCGACCTGGAGTGGCGGCGTGACGATCGAGGCCTATCAGCCTGGGAATGAAACTTATGAGGGCGCTGCAACCCCCTTGAGCATTAATGTGAATCCGGAACGACTGACGGTGGCGGCAGAGGATGCATCGATGGTCTACGGTAGTGCGGTGCCTGCTCTCAACTATTTCCCGATCACCGTGCAAGTGAACGACGGGTACGTAGCGATAACCGGCGCACCGAGCCTTACGACGGTGGCAACGTCGAGGTCGCCAGTCGGGATCTACCCTATTCAACCCAGTCTCGGAACACTCGTAGCAGAGTACAACTTTGACGAGGCTCCTCCGCTTTCCGATCCCAATTACGCATTTGCCTTCAAGAACGCCACGTTGACAGTGAAGAAGGCCGAGCTGACCGTGACCGCCGGCAGCTCAACCATCCACCAGGGGCAGCGGATCGAGCCGGAGCTAACGTATTCCTTTGCCGGGTTCCGGAATGGGGATAAGGCGTCTGTGGTGCACGGCAAGCCGATTTTGAGTACCAAGGCGACAATCCATTCGCCACCGGGCAGGTATGAGATCGTCGTAACGCAGGGGACCTTGTCCGCGGAGAATTATAAGTTCCGGGAAGTGGATGGCTGGATCACGATTGAGAAGTAGGGGCGGGCAGGGGTTTGCAGGCCTTGCCTCAGGGGTTAAATCCCGTCTTTAATCTGCTGCATTGATGCCGGGACTGAAGTCCCGATCTACCAGTCCCGGTCTACCAGTCCCGGTCTACCAGTCCCGGCCTGCCAGACGGCTCCGGCCTGCCGCACGGCCTCGCCCGCGCGGGTCACAAGCCCGCCCGATTTACCCGCCGGAAGGCGCTTGCCGGTTACCTTCCGCGTGGCCACCCGTCCAAACAATACGTGAAACTCCGTAAGAATCTTGCCCCGCGGGTTGGGGAACCGTAGAATAAGAAGATTGCAGGAGTTTTGAAGGCCATGACGCTCAACGGTCGTGCATTTCTCTTTGCCGCAGTGGGATTCGGCCTGATCTTTACGCCGGCTCACCGGCTCGCCGCCCAGAATGATTCATCCGCTCCGGCCGCCCCGGCTGCGGCCCCGTCCGACGACAACCAGGCCGTGGATCCGCTCAACCGTCCGCGCTCGGACAAGGAGCAGATTCAGGCGCAGCATGCCCTGCGGCAGGAGTTGAAGGGCGCCTACAAGAACTGGCTGGACCAGGAAGTGCCCTACATCATCTCCGACGAGGAGCGCAAGGCGTTCAAGACGCTGAGCAACGACGAGGAGCGCGACGCGTTTATCGAGCAGTTCTGGCAGCGGCGCAATCCCAATCCCGATTCGCCGGAGAACGAGTTCCGCGAAGAGCACTACCGGCGCATTGCCTACGCCAACGACAAGTTTGCCGCCGGCAAGCCGGGATGGAAGACCGACCGCGGCCGCATCTACATCATGTGGGGCCCGCCGGATTCGACCGAATCGCACCCCTCGGGCGGCTCGTACCAGCGGCCGATGGAAGAGGGCGGCGGCGAAACCTCGACCTTCCCGTTTGAAGTCTGGCATTACCGGTACCTGGAAGGCATCGGCGAGAACGTGGACTTGGAGTTTGTGGACACCTGCCAGTGCGGCGACTACCACTTCACCATCGACCGCGGCGAGAAGGACGCGCTGGCCAAGGTGCCGGGCGCCGGACTGACGCAGTGGGAAGAGATGGGCCAGGCCAAGAAGGCCGACCGCTTCAAGGGCGGATTTGAAAACCTGGGCACCGGGCCGATGTCGTCGGCCGAGGCTTCGAAGGAGTTCGACCGCATCGAGCTGGCGGCGAAGATCTTTGCGCCGCCGCCGGTCAAGTTCAAGGACCTGGACGACTTCATCTCCGAGCACAAGATTCTCAACGGGCCGGTGTTTCCTTTCGACGTCCGCACCGACTACGTGAAGGTGACGGAGGACATGGTGCTGGTACCGGTCACGTTGCAGATCAGGAACCGCGATATCACGTTCGTGACCAAGGACGGCGTTTCGTCGGGGTACGTGAACATTCTGGGCAAGGTGACCACGCTGACCCACAAGGTGGTGCAGACCTTCGAGGACACGGTGAAGGTTGAAGAGCCGCAGGAACTGCTGGAGAAGGCGCTCGACCGGAAGAACATCTATTGGAAGGCGATGCCGCTGCCGCCGGGCCTGTACCGGCTGGATATCGCCATCAAGGACGTCAATAACCCCGACCACGTGGGCCTCTACGGGCGCGGTATCGAAGTGCCGACCTATCACGACGAGAAGCTGGCGACTTCTACGCTGATTCTGGCCGATGAGATGAACCAGGTTTCGACGCGGGAGATCGGCGGTGGTTCGTGCGTCATCGGCAGCACGCATATATGCCCGCGGGTGAGCCCCAACCCGGCCACTCCGGTCAGCTTCAACCGCAGCCAGGAGCTGAACTTCTGGATGCAGGTTTACAACCTGCGCGTGGACGACTCCACCAAGAGCAACTTGGCCACGGTGACCTACCAGATCGTGGATACGTCAAACGGTGCGGTGATGCTGGAAAAGCAGCTGGAATCGAAGGACCTGGGTCCGCACAGCGACCAGTTGACGGTGGAGAAATCGCTGCCCATCGCCGGTTTGCAGCCGGGCAGGTACAAGGTCACGATCAAAATAAATGACGAAATCTCAAAACAAGAGATTGCGCAGTCGGCCCCTTTTGTCGTCGAATAGTAATTATTCCGCTCTAAGGCTGACCGGGCCCGAGATCCGGAGAGCCGTGCGGAATGGATTTGCGAAGGTCTTGCCAGGGACGCCGCCGGGTCACAAGGAACAGTGATGCGCAGGCTCCATTTCGCTCTCGCCGTGCTGATTTCCCTGGGAAGCGCTCCCGTCTACGGAGTAACCCTGGGGTCGGTCTCGGGCTCGGTACGCGATTCGGGCGGCGAGCCGCAGATCGGCGCCGTGGTCCAGTTGCTTGGCCCCGACCTGACCGTGGTGGGCAGCGTTTATACCGATGACGGCGGGCAGTTCGCATTTCCGGCGGTGATGCCGGGCAAATACGCGCTCAAGGCGATGGGCACGTCCTTCCTTCCGTCGCTCAGGGAAAATCTCCGCATCCGGACGCATGTGGTCGTCAATCTCACACTGAATACATTGTTCGAAGTGATGCAGTGGCTGCCCGCCAAGCCGCGCGCGGCCGACTCCAAGAAAGACGACTGGGCTTGGACGCTGCGCTCGGCCGCCAATCGGCCGCTGCTGCGCTGGCTTGAGGATGGGCCGCTGGTGGTGGTCACAGACCGGCCGGGCGGAACTCCCAAGCTGAAGGCGCGACTGATGGCGACGGGCCAGGACGGCACCTTTGGTGAGAGCGGCGAGCGAATTACGGCGACGGTGGAAGATACGCCTTCCGAGAGCCGCGAGCTGCTGGCGCGTGTGGATTTTGACCCCGGCACCGACGAGGGGATGGAGTCGATGCTCGGTTTCCGGCAGGACCTGGGCATGGCCGGATCGGTTCAGTCGGTGGCCACGGTCGCCATTCACCCGGAGATCGAAGCGGGCGGACCTGAGGGACTGGATGAAGCCGCGATCCGGACCTCAGAGACGATCAACATGGGTGACGCGCTGCAAGCCGAAGTGGGCGCGAGCCAGGTGCTGGCGCGCTTTGCCAACCGTGGGCCGAACACCGTGGCCGCGGCGCTGCCCTTTGCCACCGTGGGCTGGCGCGGCGGCAATTCCGAGCTCAGTTACCAGATGACCACCACGATGCCCGGCACCGACGGCGCGGATGAGAGCCAATCGACGACCTGGCTGCCCAACGCCGCCTATCGCAACGGCGACCTGGTGCTGGAGCATGGCGTTCATCAGCAGGTGGGATGGGAACGGCGCACGGAGAACTCCGGCGTGGCCGTGCTGGTCTATGCCGATAACGTCCGGAATCCGGTGATTGAAGGGGCCGACCGCAGCGCCGGTTTGGCGCCTGCCGCAGTGCTCTTCGACCCCGCCAGCGGCCTGCTGCACGCCGCCGCGGGCGATTATTCCACCACCGGCGTGGCGGCGTCGGTG
>JBAUBR010000277.1:0-19002 GCA_049676965.1 Occallatibacter sp. | reverse complement strand
GGGCTGTTGTCAGTGGCCGGCGGCGCGGCCGGGCTGGCGCTGGGCTTCGCCGGAGTGAAGGCGCTGCTGACGGTGAGCCCCGCTGGATTGCCGCGCATCGGCGAGAACGGCGCGGGAGTGGGCGTGGATTGGCGAGTGCTGGGATTCGCGCTCGGCGTCTCCGCTCTCACGGGGATCGTCTTCGGGCTGTTTCCCGCGCTGGCCGCATCCCGGGCCAACCTGAACCTGACACTCAAAGAGGGCGGCAGCCGCTTGGGAACCGGGCTTCGGCAGGGAAGAACGCGGGCGCTGCTGGTGGTAAGCGAGGTTTCACTTGCCGTGGTGCTGCTGATCGGCGCGGCGCTGCTGATTCGCAGCTTCATCGCGCTGCGCGGGGTCGATCCGGGGTTCGACGCGCACGATGTGCTGACCATGGAGATGTCTCTGAACGGCGGCCGCTTTGAAAACGCCGCGGGCGTAGCGCAGCTGGCGCGCATGGGTCGCGACCGGCTGAACACGATTCCCGGAGTGGAAGATTCGGCGTTTACATGCTGCTTGCCGATCGAATCGGAGTTCGCGCTGCCCTTCACGATTGTGGGGCGGCCAATGCCGGACGATAAGGACATGCCCGGCGCGGGCTGGGCGGAGATTACGCCGGGATATTTGAACGTGTTCCACATTCCGTTGTTGCGCGGGCGGGAACTTACGAACGACGACGATGGCGGGGCGCAGCCGGTGGCGATGATCAATGAGGCGGCGGCGCGGAAGTTCTGGCCGAATCAGGATCCGCTCGGCCAGCAGATCGAGATTGGAAAAGAGGACGGTCTTCCCGATCCGACGCGGGTCATTGTGGGAGTGGTGGGCAACACGCACGCCAGCGGGCTGAATCGCGCGCCGGGCGCGACGATCTTTGTGCCGGTCGGGCAGGTGGGCGACGCCATGGCCGCAGTGACGATGAAATCGGTTCCGGGACGCTGGGTGGTGCGCACGCACGGCGATCCGCACTCCTATATTGCCGCGGTGACGGAGAAGCTGCGCGCGGCGAGCGGTGGATTCGCGGTGGGAAACGTGCGCACGATGGAGGACGTGAATGGCCGCTCGACGGCGCGGCAAAGCTTCAACATGCTGCTGCTGACGATCTTCGGCGCGATGGCGCTGATTCTGGCGGCGATCGGGATCTACGGCCTGATGGCGTATTCCGTCGCGCAGCGTACGCAGGAGATGGGAATTCGCATGGCGCTGGGCGCGGATGCCTCTTCGATCCGGAATCTGGTGGTGTGGCAAGGCATGCGGTTGACCCTGGCGGGATTGGCCGCAGGACTCATAGTAGCCTTTGGCCTGTCGAGATTCATCGCGAGCTTTCTGTTCGGCGTTACGGCCTGGGATCCGGTGGCCTTCGCCGCGGTTCCGATTGTGCTCGCCGGCGTGGCGCTGCTGGCCGTCTGGCTGCCCGCTACGCGCGCCTCACGGGTGGACCCCGCACAGGCGCTTCGCCAGGAATAGCGGCGAGTCGTTGGCGATTTTCCTCCAGTTCAGAATTTCAACTGTTACGGGCGGGCCAGGAGGTTTGGGAGCACGCGCCTGCGCAGTTTTCAAGATGACTACTCAGAACGCCGATTGCAACCGCGTCCCTCACCGGAGGGCAAGGTCATGAGATTTCCTGTCAGAACCTCGAACAAATGCGACTATTCCATGTTGATGTGCATTGCCGGGCTGAGCTATTATCCGCGCCTGGAGGGTCGGGGATGACGGGACGGACTCGACGGTTGATTCAAGCATCTGGTCACACCTCTGCCTCGCGCAGGCGTTCAGTTGCGGGAGAAAGATCGCTTGCCGGCGCCGTTGCTGTGGTTGCCGGCGCGACACGCGGCGCGGGGCGCGGCATCGCGCGGGCACTTGGAGAAGCCGGTGCGACGGTCTATTGCACGGGGCGAAGCGTGCATGGCAACCGCTCCCCGTACAATCGCCCGGAAACGGTTGAAGAGACGGCCGAAATGATCGGCGCGGCCGGCGGCTCCGCCGTCGCGCTTCGCGTCGATCACACGGTGGAGGAAGAGGTGGAGGCACTCTTCCAGCGAGTGGAACGCGAGCGTGGCCGCCTCGATGTACTGGTGAACAGCATCGCCGGCGAAGACCCATCAATGGCGCAGTGGTGCTTTTTTTGGAAGACGGATCTCAAGAATGCGGAGGCGGCGCTCCGGCAGTCACTCCTGTCCCACATCATCACCGCCAAGCATGCGGCTCCTTCTATGATTCGCAAGCGCCGCGGGCTGATTGTGGAGGTGACGGAGAACGACATACTCAGCGCCGGAGGCAATCCGGTGACCCAGACGGTGAAGCTGGCGCTCAAAGGGCTGGCTCTCAACATGGCGGCGGAGCTGCGGCCGCACGGCGTGGCTGCGGTCGCCGTTACTCCCGGTTTTCTCCGGTCGGAGACAATGCTGGAGGGATTCGGCGTCACCGAGGAGAACTGGCGTGAAGGCGGGAAGAAGGACCGGAACTTCCTGGAATCGGAGTCGCCGCTGTTCGTGGGCCGCGCGGTTGCTGCATTGGCCGCGGACCGGGCGATCCTGGAGCGTTCGGGACAGCTTTTCAGTTCCTGGGAACTGGGGCGCGAATACCGATTCACGGACGCCGACGGACGACGGCCGGACTGGGGCGCCGCTGAGCTCGATTTCTCACAGCACCCGGAATGGATGCTCCAGCTATTCAGGACTGGTTCGGAGATCCAGCTCAAGTGGTTGAGCGAACTCAAGCGAAAGACGAAACATTTTCTCACCCAGCTACTACAGTCCCACCCGCCACAGACGAAGACCAAGGCTGTCCGCGGTATGCGGACGGGACGGACCCAGGATTGACACTCCGGGCGCGGTGAAGCCGACAGTCGGCAGTTGCTGGGCCTGGGGGGGTGGGGTCTACGGAGTCTGGACACAAGCAACTCCGGCAACTCCACGGCCACTGTGAACCTGCTGGCATAGTCAGCCGCAGACCATTGGCGGTCTCACCTCCCACTCCTTCAGCATTGACCCGAAATCTGGATGCCGACCTGAAAGCCAATGAGGGCCCAGCGAGGAACCGGCACCCTGGCTGGATGAGTTTTCGATGAGACCCTGCGCGAGCCTGAAATCCTCTTCGCCCCGCCATGCGCCGTTCTGAGGTCGATTCTCTTGGATCTTTGTACTTGATTCCGCAGGACTTGGTCAGAAGCGCAGTGCCCCCAGGGTGCGGGGAGCGTTTTGCGTGGTTCTGGAAGGCGAATTGCAGTCCGATCAACGAGTCGCAACTTTCGGTCCGCTTGAGCCGGAGCTTCGACATCGGGACAGAGCTTGAATGCTGAATATGGCGGCCGCAACACCCGAGGAGTCCACGCAGCACGAAACTCCATCGACGAAAACCAGTCTTGATCCGGACAACTGGGCTGAATTCCGTGCCCAGGCGCACCGCATGCTCGACGACATGCTGGACTACACTGCGGGCATCCGCCAGCACTCCGTCTGGCAGGCGATTCCTGCGGAAGTCCGCGCGCAATTCCGCCAGGAGTTGCCCGCGCAGCCAACACCGCTTGACCAGGTCCATCGGGAGTTCATGACATCCATACTGCCTTACACGGCCCGCAATGGCCATCCGGGCTTTATGGGCTGGGTTCAGGGCGGGGGCACGTCAGTGGGAATGTTGGCCGAGATGCTTGCAGCGGCGCTCAACGCCAATCTGGGCGGTCGCGATCAAATCCCTCTCGAAGTGGAGCGCCAGGTCACGGAGTGGATGCGAACCCTCTTCGGCTTTCCGGCAGGGGCGACCGGTCTGTTCGTGACCGGCGCCTCCATGGCAAACTTCCTTGCCGTCAAGATAGCGCGTGATGCCAGACTCGGCGGCGAAGCTCGGCGCAAGGGCATCGACCAAAGGGCACAAAAACTCACCGCTTACGCGTCTGCCGCCGTGCACGGGTGCATTGCGCGGGCGCTCGACCTTGCCGGGCTGGGAAGCGATTTTCTGCGGCTGATTCCTGTGGACCGGCTAAATCGCATGAATCTGGAAGCGTTGGCCGCAGCGGTAGCTTCCGACCGCCAGGCGGGATTGACCCCGTTTCTTGTGGTCGGGACCGCGGGAACCGTCGACACCGGCGCGATCGACAGTCTGAGCGAAATTGCCGACCTTTGCGCGCGGGAACAGATCTGGTTTCACGTCGATGGAGCGTGCGGCGCGCTGGCCATGCTCGCTCCCGATCTGGCTGCGCGACTGAAGGGTATTGAACGAGCAGATTCCCTGGCCTTCGACTTTCACAAATGGGCACAGGTCCCCTACGATGCCGGCTTCATCCTGGTGCGCGATGGCGCGCGCCACCAGGAGGCTTTTGCCTCGGCCAGCGCATATCTTGCCCGAGATGACCGGGGAATGTCTGCCGGTTCACCGTGGCCCTGCGATTTTGGTCCCGACCTGTCACGCGGCTTCCGCGCGCTGAAGACCTGGGCCACATTTAGGGTTTACGGAGCAGAGGCCATTGGGGCGGTTGTCAGCCACACCTGCAAACTGGCTCGATATCTGGAAAGCCGAATCGTCGCGACCCCGGAACTTGAACTCATGGCGCCCGTTGAGCTGAATGTAGTTTGCTTCCGCTATCGCCGTCGATCTTCTGTGGATGCGCCCCGGGAGGAGTTCCTGGACGAGCTCAATCGTAAGATCGTTGTCGCCCTGCAGGAGGGTGGAGCCGTCGCGCCTTCGACCACGTCGATCAACAGTCATTTAGTGATTCGCGCCGCGATCGTGAATCATCGAACCACCCAGGCTGAGATCGACACACTCGTCGAAGAGGTACTGGATGCGGGACGCGCGCTCACCCGGAAAGCGTCCGGGAACAAGCCTGAGGGTGAAAAGTGGCAGCCATGGTCGGAACGCGCGGCCAAGCTCGAAAAGATCGACGCAAAACTGGGCTCCGGAGAGACGCTCGAGAAGCAGGCCGAAATTGAATTGCGTTATGCGCGCGCCATGCTGCTCTGCCAGCTCGGCCGCAGTCTCGAGGCCAGAACCGAACACCTGAAAGTCGTCAGCCTTGACCCAACCCACCAGCGCAATCTCAACGCCCTTGGTCTGCTGCTGGCCGTTACCGGACACCGCAAAGCCGCGCTGATCAGTCTGGCTCAAGCGGTGAAGCATCATCCCGGATCGGCGAACAGCCGCGTTAATTTCGGCGGCGTCTTACTGGAAGAGCGCGATGCTGCGTCAGCCACGGCAGCCAGGGAACACTTCGAAGCCGCGCTTCGCATCGATCCAAACATGCCCCAAGCGCATGCCGGCATGTACTATGCACTCACCCGTCTCGGCGAGACGGAGGCGGCCAGACATCACCAGCGCCTGGGCTTCGATCGCAAGAACTTTTTCACCAACGTTTACCGTGGCGACGCTCCGCCGGTCCCGGTGCTCTTATTGGTTTCCTCTGCCGGAGGCAACACGCCCATCGAAAAGCTCGTGGATGACACCGTCTTCCAGACCTACGTTGTCGTCGCCGATTTCTACGACCTGTCTAACCCGTTGCCGGCACACAACCTTGTCATCAACGGCATTGGCGATGTCGATGTGTCACGCGAAGCTCTCGTAGCGGCCGAATCACTCATTGCGCACACGTCGGCTCCAGTGCTGAATCCACCCATGGCGGTGATGGCCACCAGCCGTTGCGAGAACGCTCTACGGCTGCGAGAGATTCCCGGAGTCGTCGCCCCCGCGACCCGAATCTTCCCCTACGCCGAACTTGCTGCTCCAGACGGCCACAACACGCTTCTTCGCCACGGCTTCACCTTCCCTCTCCTGCTGCGCGCCCCGGGCTTTCATATGGGCGAGTTTTTCGTCAAGGTTGACTCCCCGGAGGACCTGGTGGACGCTCTCGCGCAACTGCCGGGAGCGGGCCGCTCCGAGACGCAGTTGTTAGCCATCGAGTATCTCGATGCTCGAGGTGAAGATGCTTATTGCCGCAAATATCGCGTGATGATGATCGACGGGCAGCTCTATCCCTTGCACCTCGCCATCTCGCCGCACTGGAAGATTCACTATTTCAGTTCCGATATGGCCGATCAGCCCGGCCATCGCGCTGAGGAAGAAACATTCCTGGCCGACATGCCCGGAGTCCTGGGCTCGAAGGCAATGGAATCGCTGAGAATGCTCCAGACCGCGCTTGGACTGGATTATGGCGGAATCGATTTTGGTGTCGGCCCAAATGGAGACATTCTGCTTTTTGAGGCGAATGCCACCATGGTTGTCCAGCATCCTGACAAGGATGAAGTATGGGATTACCGGCGGTCAGCCGTAAATCGTATTCATCACGCCGTGCACACGATGTTCATCAGACGCGCAGGCGTTCTCAACGATCCGAATGCAGAACGCAAGTCCGCATCGGTTGAATCCCAACTGGCGACTTCAGCCCAATGCGCTCATGGAGCCGTTCCGCCGGGTTTCCCGAGTTCTGGCCGGTTGGTCGGCAATCCGGAAACAGCACCATCGCCGGGCTAGCTCGCCGCTTCTTCCCAATGCCGTAGAATCACACTTGGGCCGGCGGCGAAGTTGTGCGCGGCGGCGCCAGGTTGCGCATGAGCGAATTGGAATCAGGGTCTTCCCACCAGCCGCAGGCGGTTTCGCCGGCGTGGATCAGGATCGAGCGGGCGCGCCATCCGCAGCGGCCTTACCCCATGGACTTCATCGAGCGGATCTTCACCGATTTCAGCGAGATTCACGGGGATCGCGCTTATGGCGACGATGAGGCCGTGGCCTGCGGCATGGCGCGGCTGGCGGGCCAAGAGGTGCTGGTGATCGGCAACCGCAAGGGCGGCAGCACCAAGGACCGGGTGCGGCGCAACTTCGGCATGCCGCATCCCGAGGGCTACCGCAAGGCGCTGCGCGCCATGAAGATTGCGGAGAAGTTTGCGCGGCCGGTGATCAGCTTTATCGACCTGCCCGGGGCTTATCCCGGCCTGGGCGCCGAAGAGCGCGGGCAGGCCGAAGCCATTGCGCGAAACTTGCGCGAGATGTCGCGGCTGCGCGTGCCGACTATATCGGTCATCAGCGGCGAGGGCGGCTCGGGCGGTGCGCTGGCGCTGGCGGTGAGCGACCGCGTGCTGATTCTCGAGAATGCGCTCTACTTTGTTATTACGCCGGAGTCGTGCGCGGCCATCATGTGGCGCGATGCGGCGTACAAGCAACAAGCTGCCGAGGCCATGCGCATCTCGGCGCCTGAGGTTGCGGCGCTGGGCTGCGTGGATGAGATCATCCCCGAGCCGCCGGAAGGCATCCATATCGATCGTGAAACCGGGCTGGGCATTCTGGGATCAATGCTGAAGAAGCATCTGGACGAGTTGATGAAGGTGCCGATCGATGAGCTGGTCGCGGCCCGTCAACACAAATTCCGCAACATTGCGCAATTCTATGCTGAAGGTTAGATACGGTGTCTTCTCCGCTGGCGCAACAGGTTGACAATCCGCCCTCCCCAACGCCGGCAGCGGAGCCGGCGCGCGCTGGCTTGCCCCTGGACGCGTCCCCTGGCGCATCCAGGACCCGCGGCCTGCGCCTGCGCGCCTACATGGAGTTTATTTTCGCCATCCTGTACTTCTTTCTGGCCCGGGAAGTGGCGCGGCGCGGCGCCTCTACCCTCGCGACCGACCAATGGTTCCCGCTTGTAAGTCAAGCCATGCTGGCGTGCCTGCTGATCGCCGGCTACGGGACGATGGGAATCGTTTTCGACCGCCAGCCGAACCCGTTTGCCGCGCAGGGCTGGCCGATGCGGCGTGGCTGGCCGCGGGAGACCGGGCTGGGATTGTCGGTGGGCTGGGCGCTCGCTGTTCTGTGCGTGCTTCCGCTCACGCTGATCGGCGGAATCGCGATTCGCTTCGCCGTAAGCCGCTATGCGTGGGGCTGGCTGGTCGCCGACGTTGCCTTCTTTGGCCTGCTGGCGCTGGCCGAGGAAGTTGCCTTTCGCGGCTACGGATTCCAGCGCTTCACGCTGGCGCTGGGCCGCACCGGCGCGCTGCTCAGCTTCGCGTTTTTCTACGCCATTCTGCAGGCATTGGTGCCGGGCTCCAGCAGCGCCAGCTTTGCCGCATCATTTGCCTTGAGCCTGTTGCTCTCCACGGCTTATCTGCGCACCCGCGCGTTGTGGGTGAGCTGGGGAATCAACTTCGGCTGGAAGGCCAGCCGGGCTCTTTTGTTCGGCCTCGCCATCAGCGGCAACGGCAGTCATTCGCCGGTGGTGCAGGGCGACCCCATGGGTCCGTTCTGGCTGACCGGCGGAGGGTTTGGCCTGGACGGCACGTGGCTCACGTTCTTCATCCTGCTGGCCGCGCTGCCGCTGGTCTATCGGATCACGCGCGATCTCGACTTCCAGCACAACGCTCCGGTGATTGTGCCCGGAGGCATTCCCGTGGACATCGATGCCGCCGCGCGGCGCCAGCACGAGGCGGCCATGGGGACGGCAGTGGAGACCGGCGATCCTGCACCCCCGGTGCTGGTGCAGATCGCACCCGCCGCGAGCGGCGCTCCGCAAACCAGCCATCCGGAAAGGCCTGAATCCGGCGCGGGCAACGATTCTCTCTGAGACCGATTCCTATTGAATTGTCCGCCGCCGGTTACGCAAGTTGTAAAACTGGTTCGCGCTCGGGTCTCCGCACACCTACCGGTTTGCCATTTCTACCCAAACAGGGCTATTGTTTGCATAAAAGGTAAGCAGACATGGGAGGCTCCCATGATTCGGCCATTCCCCCGCGAAGAAGCGTCGTCAGGATGTGAACCGGCCGTGAGTGCTCGCTCGCGCGGCCTGCGGTTTCTGGCGGGCGCCTGCGGAGCAGCGGTTTTTCTGGCTGCCGTTCCTGTCGCCGCGCAAATTACCATCGACACGCGCACCGGAACGGTAACCAATGGCACCAGCGGGCCCGTGGGCACAGTCGACCGGCGCTATGCGCAGATTGTGCCGACCCATGTTCAGCTCTCGAAGACGCCCCTCGACGCCAAAACACGCCAGGAACTGATTCGCTTGATGCAGTCCGAGCAGGGCTTTGCCATGCGGCCGTTTCCCAAGGGGCACAAGGGCCTGACCCTGAATGCCAACGGCACGCTAGACCCGGCCGGCGAAGGCTACCTGCAGATGATCACCGCGCAGGGGATGTGCGCCAAGCCCGGCGACCGCGTGGTGCTGACAGACGTCCAGGTAGAACACAATAAGATTCTCTTCCAGATCAACGGCGGGCCGGACCGCAAGCATCGATTCCTGCGCCATGTGGAGATCGGTACCGGGCCGATGATGGGACCGGTAACGCAGGGCGACGACCCGGACCCGACCGGCGCGCGGCTTACGCTCGCCTTCAAGGGCGATGTCCCCGACCTGACCGGCGACCAGGTCAAGCAGCTTCTTGCGCCGCTGATCGAGTTCGGCGTCAAGACGCCGGTCGAAGCCTTTACAGATACGCTGCCGCCGAAGCTGAAGAACGCCATTCTTGGCCACCAGGTGCTGGTGGGCATGAGCACCGATATGGTGCTTTTCGCCAAGGGGCAGCCCAATAACAAGTCGCGCGAGATGGACGGGCAGATGCCCTTCGAGGAGTGGATCTACGGCAAACCGCCGGAGGATGTGGAGTTCGTGCGCATCAACGGCAACCGCGTGATCCGCGTGGAGATTGCCAAGATCGGGAAGGATCCGATCATCTTCACGACGGATGAAGTGGAAGGGCTGATGCGCACCGACGGGACGCCGCTGGAGGCGAAGAACACCACGCGCACCGTCGATTCGGGCGACGTCGAGCGCAATGCCGACACCCAGGCGCCCGCCCCGGCGCCCTCGCTGCGAAATCCCGGTGAGAAACTGCCCCAGGACGACGATAAAGACAATAGTGTCGGCGTGATGCGGCCGGTCCAGTTCCCCAAGCAGAAGCAGGACGATGATTCGACCCAGCAGCCGGGCAGCACGCAGCCGGGGACCACGCAGCCGGCGGCGACGACCGCGCCTGCATCGACAAACGCTCCGGCAGCGACAAACAGTTCGCAGGCGACTCCGTCAGCTCCTCCGGCCTCGACAGGCGCCGCTCCGGCGAGCGGCAGCACCCAGCCTGCATCCGGAGATACTTCGCAGCCGGCTCCGGCAAAGCCTCAGCAATAGCTTGTTCGAAGGGATCGCATGCACGTTCGAAAGTTGTGTCTTCTAGCTGGCGCCGCGCTGGCGCTTGCCCTGCCGGTAGTCGCGCAGGATCAGCCCCAGCAGCAGCAACCCATTCGCCGGCCTGACGGCGGCACCAGCGGCAAAATGGAGAGCATATTCGTCGCGCCCAAGGCCGGCGCGCCCTTCAGCTTCACGCTGCACACGGAGTGGGTTCGTCCGCTGGGCAATGGCGGCACCTTCACATTCGTCAACGAGCGGCATATCGTCCGCGACGGCCGCGGGCGCATCTACCAGGAGCGTTGGCTGCTGGTGCCCAAGGGCGGCAACGCGAAGTCATTCATGACTACGATCCAGATCACTGACCCGGAGCAGCACACCTGGTACAACTGCGACACGACCAGCAAGGTCTGCGACCTTTACCGCTACCGTCTCAGCAGCACCGATGAGTTCGTACCCTTTACCGCGCCCACCGCCGCCGCGCCCAATGGCAGATCCTCGCATCAACACCAGGATCTCGGCGCCAGCACCTACGAGGGAGAAGACACGCACGGCTATCGCGAAACCACCACGATCGAACCGGGCGTGATGGGCAACGACCAGCCCATGGTCACGACGCGCGAGTTCTGGTGGGCGCCGCGCCTCGCAATAAATCTGATATCTATAGTCGACAACCCGATTTCGGGCAAGCAGGTCTTTACCGTCAAGGACCTTTCGATCTCCGAGCCTGATCCAAACTACTTCCAGGTACCTACCGATTACAAAGTGGTTGATCGGCGGGAGGAACAGAATCAGTAGATGGATCGAGATACTGCACATGGTTTGCGCTAGTTTTTGTTTGGAGTGAACCCGGTCAGCACGCGCGACTCCGAGCGAAAGATATGGTATCGATCGAAGGCGATGTCATTCAGCATGGTTGCGTAGGGTCCGTAGGCCATGAAGCTTTCGTTCCATGCCGCATGAACGCTTACCGATTGCGCCCGATCGATCGAAATGCTTCTTATCGGGCAGATGTAGGCTTTTCCGCCGATATCGACGGGACCGTATTCGATCATGATGTCAGACCGCGCCAGCGGGGTTGTCGATTGCAGATCGGCGCGAATGTCCAGGCGCAGGATGGCTCCATTTACTGGATCAATCGCAATTTCTCCTTCATATCCCGTGTTGCGCTTAAAAGCTTGCTTGCCGTCACCGTCGGGAAGACAGCAGAGCTGCACCGGGCGGAATGACTTCTCCAATGGAATGACGTAATGGAAAACGGCGACATGGCCGCGAGCACCTTGTTCCCAGCGGCTCCAACTCAATTCGGTGTGGCTTTCGATCACATCGAGTCCGCCTGCCAGGGCCGGCCCGAAGACGCCGTAGGTGAGCAATTCACCTTCATTTGGCTTTCGCTTCGGTGGCTCGGTCTCGACGATTTCAAAGCCGTTGCGGTAGCGCACCGTGGTCTTCCAACTGTCACTGACATGAAGGTGCTCGTAAGCGACGATGGTTCTGCCCTCCTGGTATAACGGTGTCTCCAGATAGCGCACTGTCGTTTGGCGCGCGAAGAGATCCGGCAGTTTGCGAACGGTGGTGCTCAGATACACGGTTGCGAGGGAGAGCATATGCTGTTGAGCGCTCGGATCCGGCGGCGGATCGGAGGGGATGTCATCGGCGGGAGGGGCGAGAAAGGCCGACGAATCGGCGAGAATGCGGAGTTCCTGCCGCACCCGTTTGCCGGCAGCCTTTGCATCGAGCAACGAAAGCCGGCGCTCGTTCAGCCGCTCGGTGAGAGCAAGGCCCGCAAGTTGCTTTGCGAGATCTGCATCCGACTCGCCATGCGACGCGGCCAGCAACTGCTCGAGTTGTGCGACCGATACGCGCGTGGGCGCAGGAATCGGGTCCACGGAGTAATAGGGCTGATCGTAATAACCGGTGTTGGTGCGCGCGATCAGCCCCGGCCGGTCAACCAAAACCTTCAAGTCGTGATACTCGTGAGCATGATCGGCGGGAAACGGGTCGAAGGAAATCCGGTAAAACGGCCCGGCCTCCTGAACGCAGCTCTCAATCTGCTTCTCCAGGTTCAGGCCGGTCATAACGCGCCCTCCACTCTGGACAGCAAGCACTTTCCTATTCAAGTTCATGGGGCTGGCTTTATGCGGCGAGGTCACTCCGGGCAGGTAGTCCATGAAAAACAGGCTTGGGCCGATTTCTCCGGCGGAAAAGCTCGAGAGAACGAGGTGCGCTTCGCGCAATAAGTCGGAAAACCACCACACCATGTCGAAGACCGGATTCGCTCCTGATGGGGTATAAGCGTTCGCTCCGCTGCCGATGTTCCAGCCGGGGCCGACCCACAGGAGAAGCTTTCTGCCTGGCCTGGTTCGTTCCGCGGTCGCAATCTGTCCCAGAGCCTTCAATGCCGACAAAGTCGGTGGGTCTTTATCCAGTTCCGGCGGCGTAGCGCGATTGGACTGCCAACCGGCATTGTGGCGAATGAGCGTGAGGTCGCTGTGCCCGATCTCTCGCGCCAGCACGTTTCCATCGCCGGAGTTCTGCGCAGTTGCCCACAAACCAGAGTCGGTTAGCAGGAACACCGATGTCGGACGAAGGAGATGACCGCCATTCCTTCGTAGATACCACATGACGGCGTTTCGCTCATCGTGCTCCAGGCTCTCCGGCAGTGCGATGGAATCGATAAGGAGAATGATTTTGGCCGGAGGCTCGGAGGACGAACCCTGACCGTCGAAGGCGTCAAAGGAGAGAATCTTCTGTTCGCGGCCCTGCTCGAGCAGGGCGAAATCTGCGCGGTTGAGACCTGCTACCGGCTTTCCATCCGCGCCAGTAACCAGCACATCGAGCTTGATGAGCCCTTCCGGCCGGTCCCTTGGCACCGAAGAGACAACCGCGGTTTGGGTGTCCGGCGGCGCGTATGGCATTTCTTGCTGCGCACCTCCCAGGCTCCACGCGCCAAGAGAGAGGGCTACGCAGGTGCAAAGATGCTTGTTCATTCGGAGTGGCTCGAATCGCGCCAACTTCAGTGAGGGGAGTATACGCTTGGGGCCTCGCCTACCCGCAGTGCATCCATGCATCGAGTTAGAGGCCACTCGTCCTGGTCAGACAGGCTATTCGAAAACTACGCCCCCGAGCGATCCGAACTGGAAATTGTGCTTGACTTACCTGGCATTGCGCCTGAGTATTCTCCGATCCGGCACAATTCTCCCGATCCGGCACGAACCACGCAGGAGGAAGCATGACTGCTCCCGGTCCCACTCGCCTTATCCTCGCCCTGGCGCTCACATTCTCTTCGCTCGCGCTGAGCGCCCAAACCGCAAACGAATCTGTCACAACAACGATTCAGGTGCCGCGGCTCATCCGCATCAACGGGGTTCTGAATTCGCCATCTTCATCCCCGGAGAACCTTGTTTCCGCCCCTTCAAGCGCCTGCCGAACCACCGAACTCACCTTCTCTCTCTACGCCGATGAGACGGGCGGAGAGCCGTTGTGGCAGGAGACGCAAAGCGTTGCGCTGGACGCAACCGGGCACTATTCGGCGCTGCTCGGCTCCGCGGAGCCCGAAGGCCTTCCCGTGGAAATCTTCAAGTCGGCGGAGGCGCAATGGCTCGGCGTAGCGCGCCAGGGAGAGGCGGAACAGCCGCGCATCATGCTGGTGAGCGTGCCGTTTGCTCTCAAGGCCGTCGACGCCGAAACGCTGGGCGGCAGGCCGCCATCGGCTTATGCCTTGTCTGCGCCTTCTGAAGAGGCTCAACAAGGCGTTCCGGAAGGCGCGCCGGGCCGGCTCGCCGGCGGTTCAGAATCGTTGCGGTCCTCCGATGCTCATGCCCTCGCCGTCACTGGCGGCGGAACTGCGGACTACCTTCCTATGTGGACGAGCGCCTCTGCGCTTGCCAGTTCGCCGATCTATGAGAACAAGACGTCGCATAATCTCGGCATCGGAACCACCGCTCCGGCCGCTGCGCTGGAGGTGCTGAACATCAAGGAGACGCCGTTGTTTGCCCAGACCTCAGGCAAAATTCCGGCCGCGATTGAAGGTACAAACCTGGGCACCACCGGGACGGGAGCGGGAGTCTCCGGCGCATCCAGCACCTCCGGCGGCTCAGGCGTTTACGGAACTTCGAGCGGGACGGGCGGATCAGGCGTCTGGGGCGTCAGCTCGGCCAAGTCCGGCAATGGCAACGGAGTCTACGGCAGCGCGGCAAGCCCCGGTACCTACGCCGCCGGCGTCTGGGGCCATGCGAGCACTGGCGGCGGGAACGGAGTCGTCGGCAGTTCCGCGGGCGACAAATACGGCACGGGCGTGTGGGGCATCTCCTCCACCACTTCGGGATACGGCTACGGCGTCTACGGGCAGTCTCTTACCGGAGCGGGAGTCTATGGCGAAACCAGCAGTCCCGGGGGAGATGGTGTGGTGGCAATCAATAAGGCCACGACCGGCTACTCCAATGGCATCTACGTAGACACGCACAGCGGCGAGGGAGTCGGAGCCTTCATCGACAACGCTGCGGGCGGCTACATCCTCGTCGGTACGGTCAACAACAACGGAACGCACATGTTCCACGTCGACGGCAGCGGAGACGGATACTTTGCCGGCGATCTCGATGTGAAGGGAACGGTTTCGAGCGCCGCGGTTGGGGTCAAAATGGACGATCCGGTCGATCCCGCCAACAAATTCCTCTCGCAATCCTATGTCGAGTCGTCCGACATGATGAGCATCTACAACGGCAACATCACCACCGACGAAAAAGGCCTGGCGACCGTCGTGCTGCCCGATTACTTTGCGGCTCTCAATGGCGACTTCCGCTACCAGCTCACGGTGATCGGCCAGTTTGCGCAGGCCATCGTCGACAGGGAGATCGCCGGCAATCGATTCACCATCAGGACCAGCAAGCCCAATGTCAGGGTCTCCTGGCAGGTGACCGGAATTCGCCGCGACCCCTGGGCCAACGCGCACCGCATTCCCAGCGAGGAGCAGAAGCCGGCAGGCGAGCGTGGGTACTATCTCAATCCCGAGTTATATGGCGCAAAGCCGGACAGAAGCATCAATGCAAGGCACGCTACCCCGAGCCGTGCGAGACTCCATCCGGACTCGAAAATGGCTGATTCCGCCACTTTGAGAGCTGCGAAAAATATCGAGTAATCCCGCACCGCGCACACGGCAGGAGGCCGCCGGCTTCCTGCCGTGTGCCGGAGTTCATGGACCACTCGACTGCGTGAACTGATATTCGGCTGAGTCAACGAGCCTTTGAATCTTCGCTGGCGGCTTCAATGCGCGCAGGCGGATGAGGGTATGTTCACGCACCGCTGAGGCGTCCTGATAATTTGCGCCTCTGAGATTATTCGTTCCTGGCGCATAATTTCCGGATCGCCGGAAAACCGCCCGGAATGCGAAGAAATTCAAGATTTCTCAACCGACGGCACTGTGTTATATCAACCCGCGAATTCTCGGCCGCCAGGTAACTGACAGCGTGATCTTGTACCAGCTCCGTGCCCCATCCTTTCGCCTTTTTCCTGGCGAAAGGGTGGGAGACCACGAATCCCAAAGGTACGAAATCATACTGTCCCAGGCCTAGTCGCGCAGTGCCACGATAGGGTCGACCCGGGAGGCGCGGCGAGCCGGCAGGGCGCAGGCGACCAGGCCAACCAAGGCAAGCAGCGACGTAACGCCTGCAAGTATCTTCGGATCGTAAGAACTACCTTCTGCCAGGTGTGCGAGCAGCTTGTTCAGAGACAGGGTCAGGATTGCCCCGGCGCCGATACCGCAACTCAGGCTCAGCATTGCCGACTTGTACACAATGGCTAGAACGTGCGAGCGTTGCGCTCCCAGCGCCATGCGAATCCCAAATTCGCCCGTGCGTTGCGCCACCGTATAAGAGATAACGCTGTACAGACCGATGGCCGTCAGTGCCAGCCCCAACACCGCAAACGCTCCGAACAGCCACGCGACAAGTCGCTCCTGCTGCCACTCGGGCTGGCCGTAGATCAACTGTTCCAGATCGCGCACATCGCGATTGAGTTGCTGGTCGGGATCGACGGTGTCGATTTGACGGGCAATAGTGTGAAGCAGGCTGAGCGGCGGTACGTTTGAGCGGACAAGGACCTGTGTAACCACGTCCATTGAGTGCGTGAAGGGCAGATAGACTTCGGGAATGGTCGGATCTCTCATGCCATTGTTCCGCCTGTCACCCACAACCCCGACGATGTTGAACCATGAGCCGTCAGTGTGTGGGCCGTCCAACACGAAGGGCGGTTGTTGCACAAGTTCGGGAATTTTGAGCGAATGGCCGATGGCGTTCCCGTTGGGAAAATATCGCCGGGCCATGGTTTGGTTGATAACCGCGAGATTTGACGCATTACGATTCTCGGTCTCATCCCAGATGCGGCCCTGGGAAAGCGGGATGCGGAGCAACTGAAAGTAGCTTTGCCCCACGAAGCCGACATTTGCCTTTTGATCGTCGATAGGATTCATGCCTTGGAAATCGATATGCGTCGTCCAGCCACTTGTGGGCGGCGTTCCGGTTTCGGAGATTGCCGTCATGGTGACGCCCGGAACCTCCGCGACTTTCCTCCGCATCTCCTCGAAGTAAGTTGAGCGCTTTGCCCAAGTGTTGTAGGAACCGGAATCGATGGGCATGGCCACCGCCATGACATTGTGTGGATCGTAGCCCAGCGGCGTGTGCATCATGCGCATAAACGCCTGAATGGACGCTCCCGCACCGGCCAGCAGGAGAAGCGTGAGTGCAATCTGCGCAGCAACGAGAGTGTTGTTGGCTCCGTTCGCGCCCCGTCGGCCGGCAATTTTGCGCGTGCCCGCGGACATGACGCTTTTCAAATCAGGCCGCGAAAGCCGAAGCGCTGGCCAGAGCCCGAACAGGATTCCAGTGATGATTGCGACGGCAGTGCTGAATATCAGTACAGGCAGGTTGATATGGATGGCTGCTTCGTGCGGGAAAGAATTCTCCGGAAGCATGGAAACGATGACGGAGACTACGCGAAATGCAAGCAGGATGCCCAGGCAGGCGCCGGTCAGCGAGAGGATGAGCGATTCCGTGAGCAACTGGCGCACGATGCGCCGGCGCGACGCACCGATTGCGGCGCGCACGGCGAACTCCTGCTGACGAGCCGTGCCACGCGCCAGCAACAGGACGGATACGTTGCCGCAGCCGATGGCGAGAAGCAGGGCCACTGCGCCGAACAATAACGCAAGAGTGCCGCCCAGCCGATGAATGAAATCGTCATTCAGGCCAACAACCGTGAACTGGAATTGGCCCTGCGGAAAATTGCCCGGCGTTTGCCGCGCGAACTGATAGATGAGCGGCGCCAGTGCAGCATTGGCGGCCGCATGACTGACGCCCGGCTTAAGGCGAAGCCCGACATAGTACGAGATTTCGTGACCGCTTCCGAGATCAAGCGGCATGTAGACATCGGCGTCGCTCCAGGTGAAGCGCGACGCAGCAACGCCAACGATCGTGTAGGTCTTACGGGTGAGTTGCAGGGTTTGCCCGACAATGCCTGAGTTTCCCGCAAAGTGTCGCTGCCAGAACTTATAGCTGAGCACGATCACCGGCCGCGGATTGCGATTATTGGCGGCGTCTGAAGGCAGCAATCCTCGGCCAAGCACCGGCGGGACGCCAAAGAACTCGAAACTATTCGAAGTCAAGTAGCTCACTACGACGTCTTCGGGCAGGTCGTGGCCGGTCAGGGTCAGGTTGCCGCCGCCGGCCATGAATGAGTCCTCGACAACAGGCGAGTTGCGAAGCAACTGCCACTGCGACGCGGTGAGCCCAACGCCATCTTCCGTCCCCGACTTCTCGCGCATGCGCAAGTGGACCATGCGGTCGGGCGCGCGGTAGGGGTAGGGATTGATGACGACGGCGTAGATGACGCTGAACACAGCGGTAGTGGCTGCGATGCCCAGAGCGAGGGACAAGAGCGTGGTAACCGTGAAGCCGGGATTGTCCTTGAGTTGGCGAAGCGTGAAACGCAGATCCTGAAGCAGGGATTTCATGACGACCTCGCGAAGCGTGCATTGGCTGCTCTCGTGTGGCATCAGCAAATGATCAGCCAATTCCGCTGCAGCGTAAGTCGTTGCAATTTCACATTAGCGTGTCCATCGATGCAGCCGTCAACTGTCTGATTTTGCAATGCACTGTCCGCAAATGGACAAATAACGGACTGTGAGTTGGAAGCGCGCGGACGGAACTGGATTTATCTCTTCGATCCGACAAGAATTGCAAAATTGCGACTCGGGGTCGGATGGCCAGCCAACCGGAGACAACGCGACTGCCTGATACCGAGCAAAGACGCCGGCTGATGTAAACTTAAACGAGCGAGTAGCGCTCCCTCCCGGCATTGTTCCGATTTGAGAGATGAGTTGCGGACCGCGCCGTCGAAGCCGCGTGGCAGTTTGTGCGCGTGTGGGCAGAGACACTTCAAGAAGGAGAAATACCCGACCCGATGGCCAAGATTGCCAAAACAGGTGACCGCAAGAAGATGATGGACACGACCAAATCGACCGACTGCCCCAAGTGCAGCAAGCCGACACGGATCGTGAAGCGCGTGAAAGACCGCGAGCGCGGCGTGCCGGGAGGGGTATATATCTCCTGCTCCGTGTGCGACTTCCACGAAAAACTTTAAGCTCAAGTTGAATCTTCGCATCACGAGAAAGCCCGGCCTGCCGCCGGGCTTTCTTCACGTTGCGCTATGGTTCTATTGCCTTCGCCATCTCCGTCAGGATGTCTTCGGCTGCCTGGGCCGGGTCAGGAGCGTGCGTGATCGGACGACCGACCACCAGCGCGGTCGCGCCCTGGCGCAGCGCCTCGGCCGGGGTTGCGATGCGCTTCTGATCCGCGGATTCGCTGCCGGCGGGGCGAATGCCCGGAACCACCAGAATGCCCCGGGGG
>JBAUBR010000276.1:0-40670 GCA_049676965.1 Occallatibacter sp. | reverse complement strand
GCAAAGCCAGCAGGCGGTTCAGCAGGCCGAGCAGCAGGCGCAGCAGGCAACGGCGCAGGGGAAGGCCGCCGCGCAGCAGGCCGTGACCCAGGCCCAGCAGCAGGAGCAGCAGGTGCAACAGCAGGCTCAGCAGGCTACCCAACAAGCGCAGCAGGCCGCGCAACAGGCCCAACAGGCCGCTCAGCAGGCGCAACAGTCTGCCCAGCAGGCCGGTCAACAAGCCGGTCAAACGGCGCAGCAGGCCGGACAGCAGGCTCAACAGGCTACAAAGGGCTTGCCGAAGGGCATACCATGACGGCTGACCCTCCCCGCGCCGTTCCGCAACTCTACGCCGAGCGCTTGGCGAAGGCTTTTGCCGCCTTCGTCGACGCGGTGCGCGCCGCCATCAATGAGAATGTCACCCATCCCGCGATCGCCAATACCCAGGCCTTCCTGGCTTGGCAAACCCAGGCTCTGCCCATGCTGGAGCAGGAAAACGCTACCGTTCAAAGGGCGCAGGCGCTGTTTCTGATTGGCGAAGAGCGCACCATTGTTACGGTTGCCGCGGAGGAGCGCCATCTTGCGAAAAAGCTGGACGGTCTTTCGATGGACTTTGCCGGTGCGGAGCGGGCCAAGCTTCTCGATCGGCTGGAGACGGCGATCGTTATTGCCGCCAGCCAGATTTGTCAGGCGGCTGGAGTTCCGTGAGATGAGATAAATCGGCATCTAACCGTAGTGTGCCAGACGCTGAAATCGCCGGAAGGAAAGGAATTGCGCTACCGCCCCCATCGCGTATGAGCACCTATCCGGGACAAACCGCAGCCCATGCCAACGCCGCGCGCATCGGCCGGTGGATCATTCCGGCCATCCCGTTCGGGTGGACGTGGGTCCCGGACTTCGGCATCCAGCAGCGCAGCGAAGGGGTCATTCCCAGCAACGTTTATCTCCGCGAAGATCAATTGCTTGCGGGGGGTGAACTCAAGCTTTACATTGAGGCGCAAATTGCCATGATGAAGCAGACGTTTCTCGATCCGGTGATTGCGGGTCCGGCGCCCCTCGAGTTTCCCGATGCCACCGAAGCGGCTATGCTGATGCTCAAGCACAAGGCCATGCACCAGGTTTCCGTCTTCCAGGTGCAGCACTACGTGCGCAGCGGCAGATGGATCGGCATTGCCACGCTTACAACGCTCGAATCGGAGCTGCTCAAGGTTCGGCCGGACTTCGATCAGTTCATGAAGATTCTGCGCATTGAGCCGGAGCCGGCGTGAGCGAATGCCCGCGGGATTTTGCCCGATACCGAGTCTTGTGTTATCTTTTCCTCGTGATGGTTCGATTCAGCTATTCTCCGGCCCGCTTGAGCGCTTCCCTGGTGCCCGCGGCTCGTTGTTGTTGTTACCGCTGAATTCGCAATAGTCCTCTGTCGACGACCCGGTCGATACTCTTACTTATCCAATTTCAAAGTTTCAGGAGCTCTGGGATCGTGAACGCGTATTTCCCCAGGCAAATTTCCACCGCACGCCCCCGCCTCTTCGCGTGCGATTTGGCTTGTTGTTGTCGCTGACCGACCCGCCTTTCATCGCGTTTCAGAAATTAATCGCGGTCCATTCATTTTAGGAGGCCAGTCATGCCGCATCTTCGTATCTCTCCACGCATTCGCTTCTATTTCTTGTTCATGGCATTGATCACATCGTCGCCATTCGCTCGCACTCAATTGGTCGGCGGCACCATCGCCGGCGAGGTCGTCGATCCATCCAACGCCACGGTCGAGCAGGCCAAGGTTGTCATTCGCAATGATGAGACCGGCACCGAACGCAGCCTGATCACCAACGCGGACGGCGGATTTTCCGCACCTTCCATTCCTGTCGGCGTCTACACCGTGATCGTCACGCACGACGGCTTCGCTCCGCTCACGCAGACCAGCGTTGCGCTCACCGTCGGCCAGCGCATCGAGCTTCATCTCGCGCTCGCGCTCGGCTCCGTCAATCAGGCGGTCACGGTTGTCGATACGCCGCCCAGTGTGGATACCTCCACGCTGCAAACGCAGGGGCTCGTCGACGAGCGCCAGGTGAAGCAGTTGCCGCTCAACGGCCGCAGCTTCGATCAGCTTCTGCAACTCAACCCGGCGTCGATCAGCTACACTACGCAGCGCTCCGGCGGCGTGGGGTCGTCGAACTCCTCGGTGGGCAACATGTATTCGGTCTCCGGCCGCCGCCCGCAAGACAATCTCTTCCTTCTGAATGGAATCGAGTACACCGGAGCGTCGCTCATCAACGTCACTCCCGGCGGCACCAGCGGCCAGTTGCTCGGCGTGGAGGCGGTGCGCGAGTTCAACGTGGTGAGCGATACCTACGGCGCCAACTACGGCAAGCGAGACGGCGCACAGGTTTCCATCATCACCGCGTCGGGCGGCAACCAGCTTCACGGCTCGGCGTATGAGTTTTTTCGCAACAGCGCGCTCGACGCGCGCAACTACTTCGACCAGGCGCAGATTGCGCCGTTCCAGCGCAACGATTACGGCCTGGCGCTCGGCGGTTCCATTCGCCATGACAAACTCTTCGCCTTCGGTAACTACGAGGGCTATCGGCAGCGCCTGGGGCTGAGCGACTTGACGTTCGTTCCCGATGCATCGGCTCGAGCCGCGGCAATTCCCAGCGTGCAGCCCTTGCTTGCACTTTGGCCCACCGGAACCGTAGAGCTGGGGCAGGGAATCGCCGAAGCATTCTCGAATCCCCTGCAGCACGTGCGCGAGGACTTCGGCACCACGCGCATCGACTCCAATCTCTCGCAAAAGGATCTGCTCTTCGGCGTCTATACGATCGACGACAGCGACGCGACTACGCCGTCGGCGAATCCGTACTCATCGATCTACGAGCGACTGCGCGAGCAGGTTGCGAGCGTACAGGAGCAGCACATCTTTTCGCCCAGCCTGCTCAACACATTTCGCTTCGGCTTTTCGCGCGCCGATTTCTATTTCAACAGCATCGTTTCAAGCAGTAACGTTTCAGGTTCGGTCCCGGCCTGGACCCCGAGCGGACCGGTGGGCGCGATCGTGATCTCCGGCAGCACGGCCTCGAACGGCGCTTCGCAGATCACTCTGGCCGGCGCCAACACCGGGAGCAACAATGCGACCGCGCGCAATCTCTTCACCGTCGACGATCACATCTACTGGACTCGCGGGCATCACCAGCTCGAAGCCGGCGTGTGGCTGCAGCGAATGCAGTCGAACGACTTTCTTGCGCAGGATCAATACGGGCAGGCATCGTTCTCAACCCTCGCGACCTTCGAACAGGGCGAAGTGGCGAAATACACCGTCGTTCCCGCGCCAACAGAGCTCGACTGGCGATCGCTTTTCGGCGCCGGGTTCGCTGAAGACACCTGGAAGGCGACGCCGCGGCTCGAGGTGCGTGCCGGTTTGCGCGTCGAATCTTCGGACGGCTGGAACGAAGCGCACGGCCGCGCATCGAACTATGACTTCACCAACGGTGTCATCGATACCGATCCGACCATCGGCGGCTCCGCCCTCTCGGACAATCGCGCCAAATTCATGCCTGAGCCGCGCGTCGGAGTGGCCTACGATCTATTCGGGAACGGAAAAACGGCGCTCAAGGGCAGCTTCGGCCTGCATCGCGCTCTGCTCGATACGCTCGATTACCGCCTTGACCAGACTGCGCCCTTCAACAGCACACTCTCTTACAGCAACACCACGGTGAGCGAGCTCAATGAGCTTTCAACCGCCGCATCAACCGGCGGAAAAATTTCACCCAGCAATGTGCAGCGCGACATCGAGACGCCTACGGTGCTGGCGTGGACGGCGCGAATCGAGCAGGCAATCGCTCCTCACACCGTGCTGGCCGTCGCCTACATCGGCTCGCACGCCTATCACCAGATTCTCTCCGAAGACGAAAACACGCCGGCATCGGTGGTCTGCCCTGCGACGGCTTGCCCGGCTACGCTCCCGGCCGGAACGGTTTACTATCCCACATCGACGCTCGCCAATCCGAAGCTCGCCAACTCCACTTCGTGGTCGTCCGAGGGCATCGCCAATTACAACGCGCTGGAAGTGGATGTGCGCCGCCAGTACGCCAACGGGCTGCAGTTGCGCGGCGTCTACACCTGGTCGAAGAATCTCGACGACGGGTCGGCGTGGAACACCAGCGTCTCGTCGAACACGCCCGCTTATGTTTCGTTTCCCGGCAATCCCAAGCTCGACTACGGGCCGGCGGCCACCAACATCGCCAACGCCGCGGCCGTCAACGCATCCTGGGATCTTCCCTTCGGCAAAGGTCACGCATTGCTCGCCAACGCGGCACCGGTGACGCGCCAAGTCGTCGAAGGATGGAGCCTGAGCGGAATCGCAACCCTGCAAAGCGGATTTCCGTTTTCGCCGCAGCTTGGTTACAACCCCACCGGCAACGGAGACTCGCGCAACCCGGTGCGGCCCGAGCTCAATCCGAACTTCAAAGGCACGCTCTATCCGCGCACCGCATCGGAATGGTTCAACCCCGACGCATTTGCCGCACCCTATCCCGGCACGTTCGGCAACTCAGGCCGTGATTCGCTCCAAGGGCCCGGACTCGACGACCTCGACCTCTCGCTGGCCAAGAATGCAAGCATTCACGAGCGCCTGCGCGCGCAGTTCCGCGTGGAGTATTTCAACGTGCTCAACCACACCAACTTCACCACGCCCAACGCAATCGTTTTCAGCAATGGACCGACGCCGGCCAAAACCACCGCCGATGCCGCAGTTTCACCCACGGCGGGAGCCATGACCGCGACCGCAACCACATCGCGCCAGCTTCAATTTGCGCTGAAGATTCTCTTTTGAACGGCGCGCCATGAAATTGTTTTGATTCGAAAGATCATCTCATTACATCAGAAAGGAGACGCGCGGCTTGGCCATTTGTGCATCGGCGCACGTTTTGCTACTATGAACGAACAGATGAACTGCGCTGCCCAAAGCCGCTTCTGTTGTCGCCAGTCGAACATCTTCGACGGGTGTTGTAACTAGTCTCCGATCTCCCAGTCCAAGCGATCCTGAAGACGCACCCGTAGCTGAACAGCCGGGTTTAACTTTCTATCGCGCCGGCCTTCAGCATCACCCTTTCGAACAAGAGGTCTCCGATGCCGGTGGTCGAACGCGAAACCCCCTCCCTCACCCCTGCAGGTCCCTCGACTCCGCAGCGATTGAGCCACCTGCGCCTGCTCGAAGCGGAGAGCATCCACATCCTGCGCGAAGTCGCGTCGGAGTTCGAGCGGCCAGTGATGCTCTACTCCATCGGCAAGGATTCGTCGGTGATGCTGCGCCTCGCGCAGAAGGCATTTTACCCCGGACCCATTCCATTTCCGCTGCTGCACATCGACACCGGCTTCAAGTTCCACGAGATGCTCGCGTTCCGCGATGAGACGGCGCGCAGAGTGGGCGCGAAGCTGCTGGTTTGGCGCAATGAGGCGGCCATCGCTGCCGGAACCAATCCCATCGTGCTCGATACCAAGCGCTGCTGCGGCCTCCTGAAGACGCAGGCGCTGCTCGATGCGCTGCGCCACTACAACTTCGACGCGGCGTTTGGGGGCGCGCGGCGCGATGAAGAAAAATCGCGGGCCAAAGAACGTATCTACTCTTTTCGCGACCATGCCGGCCAGTGGGACCCGAAGAACCAGCGGCCTGAACTGTGGAACCTCTACAACGCGCGGATTCATCCCGGGGAAAGCATCCGCGTTTTTCCGCTTTCCAATTGGACCGAGCTCGATGTGTGGCACTACATCCACGAGGAGAAGATTCCGGTCGTAGATCTCTACTTCGCCAAGGAGCGCCCGATGTATGTGCGCCCGACCGGTCCGGGTCAGGATGCGCTGCTGCCCATCGAGCAGGAGTTCGTCGCGCTGCCTGGCGAGCGCCCGCAGCTTGTCAAATCGCGCCTGCGCTCGCTCGGATGCAGCCCGTGTACGGGAGCGATCCGTTCCGATGCCGCGACAATTCCCGACATCATTGCCGAACTGATCTCGTTCCGTAACTCCGAGCGCGCCAATCGCGCTATCGATCACGACCAGGAAGGTTCGATGGAGATCAAGAAGCGGGAGGGTTATTTCTAAAATGTCCGCGCTCTCCACGCCCGTCTTCTCGATCGACGAATTCCTGCAACAGGAGGGCGAAAAAGACCTGCTGCGCTTCTCCACGGCGGGGAGTGTCGATGACGGCAAATCGACGCTGATCGGCCGGCTGCTCTACGACACGCAGTCCGTTTACGAAGATCAGGTTCGCGCCATCGAAGGGAAGGGAACGACGGCTCCCGGCCAGATCGACTTCGCCCTGCTGACCGACGGCCTGCGCGCCGAGCGCGAGCAGGGAATCACCATCGATGTTGCCTACCGATATTTCTCGACGGCGAAGCGCAAGTTCATCATTGCCGACACGCCGGGTCACGAGCAATACACGCGCAATATGGCCACAGGCGCGTCGACAGCCGATGCGGCCGTGGTGCTGATCGACGCCACCAAGGGTGTACTGCCGCAGTCGCGCCGCCACGCTTACATCGCTTCGCTGCTGCGCGTACGCAATGTGATAGTCGCCGTCAACAAAATGGACCTGGTGGATTTCGGCGAGGCTGTCTTTCGCGCCATCGAAGACGACTTTCGAATCGTCCTCGACCAGATTGCCGCCGACACCGGCACGGGCGTCGAATCCACATTTGTTCCGGTCAGCGCGCTGGCCGGCGACAATGTGGTCCATTGCTCGCGCGCCATGCGCTGGTACAAGGGGCCTTCGCTGCTCGAACTGCTGGAATCGCTGCCCTCTTCGCTGGATACGCGCAACGAACCGTTTCGCTTTCCCGTGCAGCGCGTTCTGCGCCCCGACAGCACGTTTCGCGGCTTCGCCGGCCAGATTGCTTCGGGTACCGTTCGCGCCGGCGATTCGATAACAGTGCTTCCTTCCGGCAGAAGTGCCGTAGTCGAGCGCATTGTTACCTTCGACGGCGACCTGACCGAAGCGCAGGCGCCGCTCTCAGTGACCCTGGTGCTCGACCGCGAGCTGGACATCAGCCGCGGCGACCTCATCGCTTCGGAAGCAGCTACGGCAACCATCGCGAAAAACGTTAAGGCATCGCTGGTGTGGATGGACCAGCGGCCGCTCGCGCTCGACCGGCGCTATCTGCTCAAGCACACCAGCCAGACCGTTCCCGCGTTCGTCACATCGATTCAACATCACACCAATATCTCGACGCTGGCGCACGAGCCCGCCGAAACGCTGGAGATGAACGGCATCGGAATCGTGTCCGTCAATCTTGTGCGGCCCATCGCGATCGATCTCTATCGCGACAATCGCTCCACCGGCGCGTTTATCCTGATCGACCCGGAGGCAAATAGCACCGTCGCCGCGGGCATGGTGATATCGGCCTCGGAGCACGCGGTTATCGGCCCGAACATCGCGACAAGCTCAATGGCGCGTGTTACCGCGGAGGAAAGAGCGGCACGCTGGGGGCACCGGGGCGGAGTGCTTGAACTCCACGGCTCGGAACAACTGATCGACAGCATCGAGCGCTCGCTCTTCCACCTTGGAGCGATCACTCTTCGCATTGAGAACAGCGGTCCACTGGTCGCCTTTCATGCGCAGTCCGTCGATGCGGTATTAGAAGCCGCCGTTCGATCCGGTTTGATCGTTCTCCTCACAGATTCGACCGGCGACTACACATTTACCGCGCGCGCTGCGGGCCACGAAATCTCTCTCGACGTTGAAGACACGCACAGCGCGATCGTTGCGGTGCATCGCCTGCTCGCGCAGGCCGGCATTCTTAATTCGATGGGAAAGGCAGACGTGCAATGACGATCGCCGAAATCCAAACTCAGGTCGATGCCAAACTGGATCGCATTCGCGAAGCGCTGGCACGCGAAATCACCGGCAACGGTGATGTTTGCCTGACCTGCAGCTTCCAGGCCGAAGATGTGCTGCTGACGAAACTCGCGCTGGAGCGCGATGCGAACATCCCGATTCTGTTTCTCGACACTGGATATCACTTTCGCGAGACCTATGAGTACCGCGATCGCATCGCCCGCGAGTGGCAACTCAACCTGATCAACCTGCTACCGGAGAAAACCGTCGCCGAGCAGGAAACCGAACGCGGGCTGCTCTATCTTTCCGAGCCCGATCAATGCTGCAAACTGCGCAAGGTCGAGCCGCTCTTCAAAGCGGTCGCCGAGTACCGCGTGTGGCTCACCGGACTACGCCGCGAACAGGCGAAGAGCCGCGCGGCTCTTGAAGAATCCGCTCCGTTCACGCTCCCGGGTGGCAAGCAGGTGCTGAAGCTTGCGCCGCTCGCCTCGTGGACCACGCGCGACGTGTGGTATGCGTGCGAGCAGCTTTCCATTCCGCTGCTGCCGCTCTACGAACACGGCTATTCATCCATCGGCTGCGAGCCATGCACCTCGCTGCCGTTCGATCCCAACGATCCGCGGTCGGGCCGCTGGGCCGGCCGCAAAGTGGAATGCGGTATTCACATCGAAGCGGCGCCGGCGCGATAGCGCTCTGAGATAAGGTCACTCATGCCGTACGCAATCGGTTTTCTCATCGCAATGTTCATCGCGCTGACCGGCGTGGGCGCGGGCACGCTCACGGTGCCGGTGCTGGTATTGTTCCTGGGTGTTCCCGCTCCGGAGGCGGTGGGTATCGGCCTCATCTTTTCGGCCGCGGTCAAGCTCATCCTTGTGCCGACGCAAATCCTTCATCGCAATGTGGCGTGGAGAACCCTGGGTTTCATGCTTCTCGGCGGCGTGCCGGGCGTTTTGATCGGATCACTCTTCCTGAGGCATCTGATGACCGCGGGTTCGCAGAACCTGATCAACGCGCTCCTCGGCGCCATACTAGTCGGCACCGCGAGCTGGCAGATTCTCTACTCTTTTCGACCGATGCAGCAAAGAGAGAATGCCCGCGACCGCAGCCGACTGCTCGCGGGTTTGATGTTCCCCGTGGGTGCCGAAGTCGGATTCTCGTCGGCCGGGGCCGGCGCTTTGGGCAGCGCGGCGCTGCTCAGCCTCACCCCGCTGGCGCCCGCTCAGGTTGTCGGCACCGACATCGCTTTCGGCTTCATCGTCTCGCTGATCGGCAGCGGCGCGCACTGGTTCTCGCAGGCCTCCGATCCTGGACTGCTCCTTCAACTGATCGCAGGAGGTATCGTGGGCGCCATCGGCGGAACTCTGCTCAGCACCCGCGTGCCGCGCCGGCCGCTGCGCATTGCGCTGTGGATCTGGCTGCTCATCCTGGGAGGCCAGTTCCTGCTCAACAGTTATGAGGCGCGTACCGTTTCGATCAAGCAGACGGCAACTCGCGTACACGCGAACCAGCTGAAATGAACAGGACGTTTGTGCTGTTTGACTGACGCTTCTTTGGTCGCGGGCTGCGGGTTGAATACGATGTGGCCGATTGAAGAAGGTAAACACACCGCATCGGCAAAAGACGAATGGCCGGATCTGGTTGGATCCGGCCGTTCGCACTGCAGTTGAGGGGGAAGGCTTTCTAATCTAATCTAAATTCCGGCGGCCCTACCTGGTCAGCGTCCAGACGGTTAGGGTTGCGGTGTTGTCGTCCACGGCAGCCAGGGTTGCGGTGCCGTCGTCGTTCACTTGCACAGCCAGTCCGAACGAGCCGCCCTGGGCGGGGTCGACCGGGATCTCCTTCAGGAAGTTTCCGTCCTTGGTGAACTCGACGATCTCGCTCGGCTGGTTGGGGTCGCTGTTGATCACGTCGTTGTTGGTTACGAGCAGGTGGCCGTTGGGTGCTTCCGTCATGGCCAGCGCGCCGTGCAGGTGGGTCGGATCGTCGTACACAATGTAGCCGGGGCCGCCGCTGCCGTCGCGCGTGGAGGCCTGCGGGATTGCGAAGACCAGGTTGTCGAGCGTGGAGGCCACGTAGAGCAGATCGGTCTTCTTGTCGTAGACCAGGCCGGTGGGGGCGTCGAACAGCGCCGCCGGATCGCCCTGGTGCATGTAGCCGGAGCCGATGGTGTGCTGGCCGACCTTCTGCAAGCCGCCGTTCTCCGATACCAGGAAGTCGATCCTGCTGACGGTGCCATTCAGGGCGTTGGCAACGTAAACCGTGGCAAGGTCGCCTTTATCGATCACCGTCATGTCCCACGGGCCGTCGATGGCGCTGCTCTTGAATTCCTGGATCAGCTTGCCCTTGTTGTTGATGACCAGGATCGAACCCGGTTGCGCGGTTGCGGAGGTTCCGTCCGAGGTGGGCAGGTTGGCAACCAGCACATACCCATATTGCAGTGTGCCCAGGCCGGTGGAAAGGCCAAGAGGCGCTGTGCCCTGAAAGAACACCGTGGGCTTGGCGCCGCTCGCCGGAATATCGACGATGGTGGTGCCCGTTCCCTGGAGATTGTTCTTGTTGTTAAAGTTCGAAACCAGGATGTCGCCGTGCTGCAGCGTACCCTTGCCGGTGAGGAACGTGTTCTGGATAAAGGCAACGCCGTAGGGGTTTACGTCGCCGTTCGAAGGCACGGTTGACGCGCTGCGAACCGCGCTGGGAAGGAACGCGTCGTTCCCTCCATTGTTGTACTGTGCCGTTGCTACGCCGGCCGAGCAGGCAAGAAACGCCGCCGCGGCGAAGGAAACGCGCGCACCGGACGTGGTGATCCGGCGCAGGAAAGAAGCTCCATTCTGAGCTTCCGTCATCATGCGAGAGGTGGTCATGTGATTCGATCCTCGATTCAGAAATTTGCCTGCTTCGAATTTCTCCTCCGAGGGGAGCGCTTCTCTGCAGCCGTGTCTCGAAAGTGCCAGAGCCGGCGGGAGAAGTCGTTTGGAATCCGTTGGAGTTTCGTAGCATTCCGCTCAAATGAATATTGGGGCTGGAACCGGGGAAGGTTCTTTACGGACAAGGCTGGATGTAACTCTTTGTCATTTGATCGTTTAGGTAGAGTTTTTCAGCAATCGCGCGGAAACATCCGGCGCGCGTCGGGCGGGCACACATCGACCGTCAGATCGGTTGAAAACAAAGGCATTGAGAAAATGTTGGGAAAAGGATGGCAAAATGTTGGAGACACTCAGGGGGTTCGATACGGCCAGCGGCGCACAATATGAGTTCGGGTCTTTTCGCCTGGACCCTTCCGAGCACCGCCTGCTCCAGGGAGATGCGGCCATTCCGCTCGCTCCCAAGGCCTTTGAGATCCTTGTTGCCCTGATCGCCAACCACGGCCACCTGGTCACGCGCGAATCCCTCATGCAGACGGTGTGGCCCGACAGCTTTGTCGAAGAGACCAACCTTACCGTCAATATTTCGCTCTTGCGCAAAGCTTTGGGCAATATGCCCGGCGGCCAGCCCTGGATCGCCACCGTTCCCAAGCGCGGCTACCGCTTCGATGGCCCGGTCAGGGTCATCGCGGGAGAGAACGGGGCGGTCCCGCTGCGGCCTCTTCGGCCGGCGATTCAAGACGAAACGCTTTCCGTGGCGCCCACCGAGACTCCGCCAGTAGAGGCCGGCGTTCGAAGCAGCACGACCACTTCCCCTGTCCGCTCCCGTCGTCTCCAATGGATACTTGCGCCGGCTGCGCTGCTGGTTGTGGCTCTCGTCGTCTGGGCCGGGATCCGCTTGTACGGCCATCGGCGCGAGAGTCAGCTTGGTTCCGTCCGCTCCATCGCAGTGCTGCCTTTCGACGCGCCCGGCGCCACCGGAGAAGACCAGTATCTCGGCGTGGGCTTGACCGACGCCGTCATCACACGCCTGGGCCGGCTCACGCAGCTTGTGGTTCGCCCCATCGGCGCGGTGCAGAGCTTTGGAAAATTGCCTGACCCGGTCGCGGTGGGCAAGCAGCTCAACGTGCAGGCCGTGCTGCAGGGGACAATACAGCGCGTCGGCGGCCGAACCAAGGTCGCGGTGCATCTGCGCCGCGCCAGCGACGGCGGTTTGCTGTGGTCAGAGAACTTCGACGATCAGAACTCCAGCGACTTCGAGATCGAAGACGCCATCTCCCAGCGGCTGGCCAAGGCGCTCACCCTCGACCTGAGCCCCGACGAGGCGCGCGACCTGGCTAAACCGGAAACTCCCAGCAGCGAAGCACATGCGTTTTACATGCAGGGGCGTTTCTACTGGAACAAGCGCACCCCGGAGTCGGTGCAGAAAAGCATTGAGTTGTTTCGCCAGGCCACGGCGATCGATTCAAAGTATGCGCAGGCGTGGAGCGGCTTGGCCGATGCGTGGATCCTTGCCGGTTCCTACGGCAACAGTTTTCTGGCGCCCAGTGTGGCCATGCCCCTGGCCAAGGATGCGGCGCAGAAGGCGCTTGTTCTGGATCCTTCTTCGGCCGAGGCGCACACGTCGCTGGCTTACATACACCTGGTATGGGACTGGAACTTTGTCGCCGCGGAGCAGGAGTTCAAGCGCGCACTCGCGCTCAATCCGTCTTACGTGAACGCGCTGCACTGGTATTCGCACGAGCTTGTCGCTCTGGGCCGCATCTCCGAGTCACACGAGGAGAGTGAACTGGCGTTGGGACTCGACCCCACCGACGTCGTTGTCAACGAGCACATGGCCTGGCACCACATGATGGCCCGCGAGTACTCGCGCTCCATTCCCCAGGCCGAAAAAGCCGTGGAGCTCGATCCCGGGTTCGTGCAGGCGCATCGCGTCCTTGCGCTCGACTGGCTCTACACTGGCCGCGCCGCGGAGGCCTGCGCGGAGTTTGAGAAGGGCGTCGAGCTGTCGCACCACGATCCCGTCGCCAGCGCCTACCTCGCGCGCTGCTATGCGATGGACCATCGTGAGCCCGAGGCGCGCAAGATCCTCGCCGACCTCGAGCAGGCCGCCAGCGAGCGCTATGTCTCCTCCGCCGAAATCGCCGCTGTCCATGCTGCGCTTAACGACCAGGCCGGCGCTCTCAAGTGGCTGGACAAAGCCTGCGACGAGCACGCCAGCGCGCTCGTCTACCTCAACGCTGACCGTGTCTGGGACCCGCTGCGCAACAACTCTCACTTTCTCGCCGACGTAAAGCGCGTAAACCTGCCGGTGATGGCCGACGAGACACCCTTTCGCTGAGAAAGTCTGCGCTCCGCATCCGCGGCTATTGGGAACAAGTCGGATAGCATCGGTGTCTAAAAGCACATGGCTGCACCTGAACGGCCCGGCGAAAAGGCACATTCGGCTCGCGCAGAGCCGGTCGACGCCACTCTCATTTCCTGGCGCTTCGTCGTTGCCGGCTGCCTGGCCGCAGTCCTCGCTGAATCGCTTCTCAGCTTCCTCCCCGTCAAAGGAATCGTTTCGGCCGTCGGTCTCTTGCCGTCCGCGATTCTCTACATCACGCAAGCAGTCTTTGCCGGAGCGCTGGGCGCGCTTCTCTTTGGAATGCCTCCGGAGTCGCGCTCCTGGAAACGCCTGTTCGCAGCCGCGTTGTTCTTTGGCCCAGCCTGGGTCTGGGTTGCACCCGCGGTCCTGCTCAACTACCACGACTCAGGATGGGCGCTGATTGCCGGGGCAGTCGGCGCTGCGGTCCTCGCCATCTGCATGCGCCAATTCGTTCCACCGCAGGCCGGCAGCCTGAGCGCGGACCGGCCGCTTCCGCCGCGGGAAGAACGCGAACTGTTCTCCGCATCGCTGCAGTCAATTCCGTGGGACTGGCACGCGTCCGCCATTGCCGTTTGCGCATTTGCCGCCTTCACTGTGCTTCGTGCCGGCGAAAACTCTCTTGCCTGCGTATTCGCCGTAGCTTGCGCCTTCCTCTTCGCATCGCAGTGGGCGAGCGCGCGCGAAGACCGCTTGCCGCCGTGGCAGGCAAATCGCCGAGCCGTGCGCCGCCTGCTTCGCGCCACTGTGCCGGCCGTGATCGTCACCATGATTATTTTGATGATGGTGTTTCACCGCGATACCGGCGGCGCAGCTTACGCCAAGATAAACGCGGCCGCCGGCGCCACCCCGGAAGGCGCAACTTCCAAGACCGCCGCGAATTCCGCCGGCTTCGGCTTCGACGGCTACGAAAGCATCGTCCTCTGGCCCGAGCCGCCCAAAAAGGTGATTGTCGCGCCCGTCGATCCCGCGTACCTGACGCCCGCGCTTCGTATCAAAAAGCCGCTTACCATTCGCTTCACCGGCACCTACTGGTACTTCCAGCCGCCGGCCACCCAACCTGGCCCGCACCCGCACGTTGCTCGCGGCAATCCGCTCAATCTCAACATAAGCTCCGACGATTTCTTCCCGCTCACCATGGAAGCTCACCAGAACTTCGGCGCGCCGATCCGGCTCTCTCCCCTGCGCGAGATCGATGTCGGCCTGGCCAACCGCGACAACCGGCCGGGCCTTATCGCAGTCGGAGTGGTGCTTACCGACTCCGCCTCACCCGGCAAGTCGGCCCTCTACCTGGGCCAGCAACCGGTGGAGTCGAGCGAGCTTTACCGCTTCAGGGAAAAGACCGCGCCCGCTGAAGAGACATTGCAATTCGCGATTCCGGCCCACGCACCTATTCGCAAATTCGACGAGATCACGCTTATCGTCTTCCCCGACACCTCCCGTATGAAAATCGGCGCGAGGATCGCGATTGAGGAGTTCGACTTTCTTCCGCGTTGAGCGACTGCTGAAAGCTCGGCCGTATCAATGGAGGGCGAGAAACTTCCACAGCCGCTTTACTTCGTGCGCAAACTCCGGATCGAGATTCGCGCTTGCTCCATCCGGCGTCGCGCCCAGCCCCAGCTTTTCCAGCTCCGATCGCGCTTCGGCCAGTTTGCCTGCAATCCAATGGGCATTGGCCTTCTCATAGATAAACGCCAGGAGCAGCCGGTCGCGCTGCTCCTCGGGCAAATTGGAGGAGTGCAGCTTATCGATGGCGAGATCGGCGAGGCTGAGCATGCGCTCTGTGTCGCCCGTCTCGGCAAAGCAGTCGAAGAGCAGCTTGACCGCCTCGCCCCAGCCGCGCCAGTTCCGGAACTCCTCGAAAAGGTTCGCCGATTCCATGGCGCGTTCAACGGCCTCGTTGTGGCGGCGGCCGGTGAGTGCAATGCGAGCCGCGGTCTCGAGCGTATAGGCGATCTGCAGCCGGCGCCCGTGAAAAGAGTGGATCGCCATGGCGCACCGGAGCAGCTCGCCGGCCTTCGCCAGCCGGTCCGGCATCCTGGCCAGCAGCTCCGCCCAATCGCGCAGCAGGTTGCCCAAGGCCCCGTGCCAGCGCGCGTCGTGCTGGGCCGGCGGACTGGCTTCGAGATCGGCAAGCGCCTGGGAATATAGCTTCTCCGCTACGCTTGTCTTTCCCAGGCACTGCAGCAGGTAGCCAAGCTGATGCTTGGCCCGGCCGGACTCGCGCAGCGGCGCCTCGGCGCCGGGATCGCTCATCACTTTTCGGTAACAATCTTCCTGGCAGTGCTGCTGCTGCAGGTTGGTGAGCTTGCCGTCGGGATGATGCAGCGTCCAGTCCGGCCGGGGGTTGGGAATGGTGCCGCGCCGGCTGACGAAGTTCCCGATCAGCAGCATCAGCTCGCCTTGGTTGGCGACGCGCGCATGAACGTGACGGCCTGCGCCGGGTCCTCAAGACCGGCGAAGGCGAAGTACGCCGCGGAGAGCTGTTCGTCGCCGCAGCCGGGTGGAAGCGCCTGGGCCGCAGCTTGTGCCTCCTCGAGCCGGTTCGCATCCACCAGCTCCAGGATCGTTTGCGCGGGCTGGGGTCCATAGATGAGCAAAAAAGTCAGCGTGGAGCTGGGCTCGATGGCCTTGAGGAACCCCCAGTGGCGCGGCGACGCATTGGTCCACACCACCAGCGGGGAGCCATAATGCGCGATGCGATCAAAGAACCATACCAGCTTCTCCGCCACATCGCCGGGCGGGCAGCCGTCCCCGGCAACGTTCAGCTCCGCGATCGTATCTTGCGAAAGCGGATTCTCGCTCCCATCGAGCCGAATCACGTTGCCTCGCCACGGGCGAAAGGCTGCGACAGGCAGTGTGGCAATGGCCGGCGCGGAAGGTTCGTCGAAGCCGTGGAACTCGTTCAAGGTTCCCGGCTGCAACTGGCCCACGGTAGCGGCAAGAGAAGACCAGAGGTCAATCGGAGCTGCGGCGGTCGCGTCCTTAGAGGCGTCTGTCGCGGCCGCATCGGGCGCAACGGACTCGGCCATGGAGGCATCGATTCCGCCTTCGTCTGTAGCATCGGCATCGGCAGGGCCGGTGTCGCTCAGGCCGGTCTCGGCTTGCGTCACGATGTCCGCAACCGCCTGGACTACCGCGATGGCGGGCGCGTTCGTCGCCGGGTCGGCGCTCCAGCCGGCCTGCGGCACGCGCGGTCCGTTGAGAGGCAAGGCGCTCAGGTCCAGCGGAGATCGCATGTAGAGCGTCATCGACGCCCAGTTGGCGTTGGTGAATTCGGAGGTGAACTTTGCGCAGCGGATGCGCACCAGCGCCGTCTCCGGATCGCGGCTGGCCGCCGGTCCGAACACGTCGCGATAAAACTCCGCGGAGATGGATTTCGCATCCAGATTGTGCAGTTCGGCCAGGCAACGGAACGGGCACCTTCAAAGATCGCCGGCATTCCCTGTCTCATCTCACAACAGCGTTCCCCCATGGAGCACCGGGCAAGATGCAGTTCGTATAGCGCTCACGACATTCCCGTCCGATACGGAACGAAACCACGTCAAGTAATGAACCGGCATTCTCTGGAATTGTCGATGACGAAGGTCATGTATTGGGAATTTCGGCACTCCGTGTGACAATAAGGGAATAGAGCCCCGTGCAAGGCCTCGAGAATTGCACACCATCACGGCCCCTGGGTGGGGCAAGTTACCGCGGCACCGGCCCGGAATCCATGCAGCCTTGTAGAGCCCTGGCACCCATTTCAATCGAATAAGGATGTGTCTTATGCAGGGCACCGTCGTGTCTGATCAGATCGAGCAGACAGATTCAGAGGTATTGACGATAACGGAGGCAGCGGAGTATTTGCGCTGCCATCCCAAAACCCTTCGGAAGATGGCTATCAAGAAGGAGATACCTGCCAAGAGGGTCGGTTATCTCTGGCGCTTCTCAAGGATCCGCTTGCAGGAGTGGATGCAGACGGCTGCTTAGGCCGTCTGCATCAGCTTATCAACCAGTTCCTCGTGGGCCTCGCGCATATCGGCCGATAGCGCGTGGCCGTAGATGTTCGCCGTCGTGCTGATGTCTGCGTGACGGAGCAAATCCTTCTGGGTGCCGGGAGCGGCGCCGCCAGAGCTGAGCCACGATCTGCAGGCATGACGCAGAGTGTGCCAGGTAATCCGTTTGATGCCGGCCTTCTCGGCGGCCGGCTTCAACCCTTTCTGCAGAAGCATCGATGCGCTGCGCGGGCCACCTGTTCGCGGCGATGGAAATACCCACTCGCTCTCGTCAGTCTTCAGCTTCCATTCTTGAAGAGCTGTCAGCAGGGAATCAGCGAGCGGTAGCACCGCCTCAGATGCGTCGCTCTTCGTCTTGCCAATACGGCCGCGCGTGAACTTGCGCCGGATCTTGATTGTCTTCACTGTCTCGTCCATATCTTCCCACTTGAGCGCCAGCAATTCACTTATGCGGAGGCCGAGCGCGCCGTCGACGAGCAACATGATGTTGAGCGGTTCTGGCAAGAGGCCGAAAATCTCGCGGAACTGCTCGACTGTGATTCCCTCAATTGGCTTCTGCCTCTTCGATACGCCCTTCAGCTTGATGAGCGACATCGGGTTTTTGCCCATCGGCGGAATGAACTCGTGGAGAGCCGCAAGCCTGAAGCACTGGCTCAGCACGGTTCGGATCGATGCCTTCGTCGTCGCAGCGAGATTGAGTTCCTTCAGCCATCGATCAATAACGAGCGGCCGCACATCGCGAAGGTGCATCGAGCCGAGCTTTTCTTCGATGTAGCGAGCGAGCAGATATTCATGGAGCTGGCGGGTCGAGTGCTCCAACGTGGGCAGGTGCTCTCTACGATACAGCGCGGTGATCGCACTGAACTTCGCATCTACCTTCTCGCTGGCCGTCCCCGAATTCACCTGAGAGACGTTTAGTTCGATCGCCTTACGGACGTCGGCTTCCTTGGGATACCTGGCGCCATCGAACGTCAGCGTCCGCTGGTGCCGCTTGCCGTCTTTCCACTCACTGAACCGGACTTCCCAGGCGTGACCCTTCGCCCGAGAAACGCGCTTGATGCTACCCTTCTGATAACGTGCTCTTTGTGTCTTCACTCTCGTCACCTCGCTTCATCGGAATGGCTGCCCGCCATGTGTCTATTTTTGGCTGAAGTGAGGTATAGTGAGGGAAGTTTTTCGAGTGCATCTGTAACTTGTTCATTATAAACGTGGCCCCGTAGCTCAGGTGGATAGAGCAGCAGTTTCCTAAACTGCGTGTCGGAAGTTCGAGTCTTCCCGGGGTCACCATTTCTCAGGGATCAGTTGTCAGGGATCAGGGGTCAGCAATCTGTAAGGTGAAATCCGCGCATTTGGGTTGGCCTTTGACTTCGCGTGGCCAGCCGGTCTATAAAAGTTGATGTCATGAAAATCGCTTTCATGACACTATCGCCGTTCCCTCGTGGTGCGGTGCCATCACGTCAACAATCGCCAGGATGCTCGGGAAGGCGGTGAAAATCCGCCACGGCCCCGCAACTGTGAGCGCACCTGCTTGGCCCCGCGTCGGGAATGAAGCAGGATCGTAGGCCGGTATTTTCGCGTCGAAGCGCGAAGATGCTTAAAGCCACTGAAAGCCGGCCAGGCCGGCATTCGGGAAGGCGGCTGAACGATGCGCAAGTCAGGAGACCGGTCCTCGGTGCTCACTACCCGCTTACGTTCCGAGGGGAACGAAGGAGCCATCATGCCTGTTTCCGCATCGTCGCGAAAATCCTGCCGCGCGTACCTGAGCATTTTCCTCTTCTTCCTGATTGCCGTTTCCGCCCTCTCCAGCCATGCTGCGGCTGTCCGCGGCGTGGTTACCGACACCACCGGCGCCAAGATCACGGGCGCGACTGTCGTCCTCATCAACAAAGGTCACGCAGCTGCCTCCGCCGTCTCCACCGCTGACGGCAGCTTTGAAATTCTCACCGGCGTCAGCGGCCGGTTCTATCTGCTGGTCTCCGCCAAGAGCTTTCGCCAGTTGCAGACGCCGGGCTTCTACGCCGGCAAGTTCGATAACATCGAGCGCACCATCGTGCTCGAGCCCGAATGGGTGCATGAGTCAATCGTGGTCACGGCCACCGGCACGCCTACGCCGCAGGCGCAGGTCAGCTCCGCCACTACGGTGCTTGGGCCGCTCGATTTTGCGCTGCGTGACGATTTCGTCGACGCCCTGCGGCTGATGCCCGGCACGGCTGTCGTGCAGACCGGCCAGCACGGCGCGCAGGCCTCGCTGTTCATCCGCGGCGGCGACTCCGACGACAACAAAGTTCTCACCGACGGCGTAAGCGCGGGCGATATCGGCGGGGGATTCGATTTCGGTTCTCTCTCGACCACCGCCATCGAGAGCGCCGAAGTCTACCGCGGCCCCAACTCCGATCTCTACGGCGCCGACGCTGAAAGCGGCGTGGTGAGCTTCACCACTCCGCACGGCACCACCAGCTTTCCTTCGCTTCTGTTCGAGGGCGACGCGGGCGCCTATTACTCCTCGCGCGAGCAACTGCAGGTCGCCGGCGCGCACAACAAGCTCGATTACCTCGGCGCCTACAGCTGGTTCCAGACCAACAACGATCTTCCCAACGACGAGTACCACGTTGCTACCGCCGCAGCCAATATCGGCTATCAACTCGGCGGGGCCACGCAGCTTCGCGCTACCGTGCACTACGGCGTGGACGGCACCGGCGTTCCCAATGCGTGGGATTTCTACCGAGTGGCCGACAGCGCCACGCAGAAGGACCAGGACATCTTCCTGAGCGGAGCGGTGGACAACCAGACCACGGCGTCGTTCCACAATACGTTCCGCTACGGCCTTACCCGCAAGCGCGAGCAATATTACCTGTGGAAAGAGAGCGGCAGCGGTTACTTCGACTCGTTCGGAGACAGCTTCGGCGAGCAGGTCACGATCACCGGCGCCAACGGCTACTCGGCCACCGGCCGCGCGCTGCTCGACTATGCGCAGACTTATCCTTACTCATCGCAACTGGTCAACGATCGCGACCAGTTCATCTACCAGGGCTCGTACAAGTTCACGCCGCATTTCACGGCGCTTGTCGGCATGCACTACGAAAACGAGCGCGGCCTCGAATACGTCCCCACGTTCTCGACTCATGACGTGATCAATCGCAATAACTACGATTACCTGGCCTCGGTTCACGGCGACTACAAGAACCGCTTCTTCTACACGCTGGGCGGCAGCCTCGAGCACTATTCGCTGTTCGGCACGGAGACCTCCCCGCGCCTCGGACTATCGTTCTACGTGCTGCGCCCGCACCACGGCATCCTTTCAGGGACGCGCATTCTCGGCAACTTTGGCGATGCGGTGCGCGAGCCCGCGCTGACCGACCAGTTCGGCTCGCTCTATCAGTTCCTGATCTCAAATGGGTTCTCATTCTACGCCAGCGAACTCCACATAACGCCGCTCGCCGCACCCATGGCGCGAACCTACGAAGGCGGCGTAGAGCAGAGTTTCCTTTCCGAGCGCATCATCCTGCGCGCCAGCTATTTCCACAATGAATTCGGCAAGCAGATCGAATACGTGGGCGGCCGGCTGCTCCCCAACCTGATTCCCAACCTCAGCGACGCGCAAAAGCTCGATCTGGAAACCGCACTCGGCTACTACTACACGGACGACTACGGCCTCGCCGTGAACACCGAGGCCTTCCGCGCCCAGGGCATCGAGTCTACCGTCGAAGGCGGCATCGGCCGCAACATCTTCCTGCGCGGCGGCTACACCTATCTCGATGCTGTGGTGCAGCGCTCCTTCGACAGTGACAACGAAGCCTACTTTGGCGGCTTCGCGCCCACCTACAAGGGCATACCCCTCGGCGCCCTGTCGCCGCTGTGGGGCGCGCGTCCATTCCGGCGCCCGCCGCATACCGGATTTCTCTCCGCTACCTATGCGACAGGCAAGATCACGGCGGTTCTCACTTCGACTTTCGCCAGCCGCAGCGACGACTCCACCTTTCTTGAATACGAAGATCAGTTCGGCGGAAACAGCCTGCTGCTGCCCAATCGCAATCTCGATTTCGGCTACGCGCGCGTGGGCCTCGGAGGGAGCTACCAGTTGCTCAACTGGCTGGGCATCTACGCGCAGGCCGAGAATCTGACCGACAACCAGCACATTGCGCCGATCGGCTTTCCCAGCCTGCCTGCGACTCTCCGCGCCGGGCTGCGCCTTCAGTGGGGGAAGGGAAGCAGCCGATAACATGGTGTTCCAAACGCTCATTTCAGATCGCCCGAGCCGATATGGCCGGTCGAGTGCAGGAGTTTTTATTTTCCCGGAGCGGGAAATGTTGGCGGGAGTAACCAGTTCGTGTCATTGACATGCACTCGCGGGTAATCAACACTTTGCTCATCGGTACTGGAAAATCGATTGAAGATTTTTTTCACATCATCAAATCGAATATCAAGATTTTTGCAGAATTTCGCCGATCATTCATTCAGTTGCCGTTGTATGACGCACATGTTCCGTTAAAGTTTATTTTTCCGGCAATCTTGTGCGCTTTGTGCCTTGGCATCCCAGTTGGAGTTGAGGTGTGTTGTGACCTGTCCAAAATGTGAATCCGAAGATCTTTCTTTCGTGCCGGCTGAGATCCGGTTATATCGAAACCGCCCGAGAACGCTAAGCCATCCGCCGATCCTTCCTCAACCGGATGTACTCATCTGCCATGACTGCGGTTACTCCGAGTTCCGCGTTCCGGAATCGTGGCTGCGGGCCGGATGGCTGCGCAAATCGCCGCACGTTGAGAAATTCCCCAGCGTGGCGGCCATTATCTCGTCGAACGCCGCCGCCCTCGCGTCATAGCCGGCTGGCGCGTTCGCCGGAGCGAGGTTCCGGCAGCCGCGATGCGCCTGAAAGACGGCTCTCCGCGCATTTCGCTTGCCATCTTAGCAATGACCTTGTGTAAAAAATGCCTTCCTACTTTCGCAGGAGGGCATTTTAGTTGGTAGCGTGGGATTCCGAGAAGTTGAACCGACGGCGATTAAAGCGGAACCTTGTCCAATGGTGCAATGAACCCGATTCCTGGAATGTCGAGTTTGTGAAGGTTCTTGTCGTTGGTGATGAACAGGTCTACGCCAAAGTGTGCGGCGCACGCCAGCTGGATCGCATCCGGGCTGCGTAGCGGATGAGTCGCGCGCAGCGAGGCATAGCGCCAGGCGACGATTGGATCGAAGCTTATTACACGCGACGTCGCACGAATTGCTCGATCATATTGCTCGATCAGTGAAGTTTGGCCAAGCTTGGTGGGCTTAACCAGCACCTCGCCCAGCGTCATGGCCGAGGTGACAATCTGGTCGCCACGTTCAAGCATTCTCTTGCGAACCTCGAGCATCCGGCTGCGGCTTGGCTCAAGACCCTCGAACATGTAGATGAAAACGTTGGTATCAAAAAATACTCTGCTCAATCGCCCTCCTTGCGCAGATTTTCTACGTATTCGTCGGCATGTTCATCCGCCCAGACGTGTCGGCCAGAGCCGATAAGACGGATCAAGGGGTCATCGTCGTAGTTCACCACGCAGGCTTTCTGTTCCCTAGCAATCCATTCGCTGTACCAATCCAATAAGGATTGATATTGTGTTGGGATTTCATCGCGCTTCGGAGCAAACTTCGGACTTCGATGAGATTTTCTGGCGTCATCTACCGAATCGCCCGGATGATAAAGCCGGAGATTGCCGCGATCGGTCTTGAAGAGCATCTGGTATTTCTTGGTCGTCGAAGGGGCCTCATTCGCGACCAGATGCTGACCTAAATGTGGATTTACCGAACTCTTCCTTTCTTCTCCTGTAACAAGTCCGAGCTCGTCGATCTTGCGGCGAATTTCGTCTTTCGAGAAATCTTCACTATTTGGGAACTCCTGATGCAGAAGCGCAACTGCGATCCAGAGGCGATCCGCTAACCGGAAATCAGAATGTCTGCTCATAACCCTCGGCACCAATTCCTAAATAGGCATTATACCTACAAATTTAGGAATGTCAAGAAAAAGCTAAGGCCCCCAGCCGAAGCTGGAGGCCTTTGTACTTGCTTTTGCGCCGAAGGCGCGATTGCCTGGACGGCCAGTCCTAGTACATGCCGTCCATGCCGCCGCCGTGGCCGCCGGCCGGAGCCGGGGTCCTGGGTTCGGGTATTTCGACCACCAGCGCCTCGGTGGTCAACAGCAGCGCAGCGATCGATGCAGCGTTCTGCAGCGCGGTGCGCGTGACCTTGGTCGGGTCGATGACGCCGGCTTTCACCAGGTCCTCGAACTCGCCCGTGAGCGCGTTGTAGCCGTAGTGCTTGTCGGTGGAGGCGAGCACTTTGGCGACAACCACAGCGCCTTCCTCGCCGGCGTTGGCGACGATCTGGCGCAAAGGCTCTTCGAGCGCGCGGCGAACAATCTGCGCGCCGATCTTCTCATCGCCTTCGAGCGTCTTGATCAGCTCGTCGACAGCCGGAATGGAGCCGACCAGCGCCACACCGCCGCCAGGGACAATGCCTTCCTCGACTGCGGCGCGCGTGGCGTGCAGAGCGTCCTCGACGCGAGCCTTCTTCTCCTTGAGCTCGGTCTCGGTGGCTGCGCCGACCTTGATGATGGCAACGCCGCCCACCAGCTTGGCCAGCCGTTCCTGCAGCTTCTCCTTGTCGTAGTCCGAGGTGGTCTTCTCGATCTGCGAACGGATCTCCTTCACGCGGCCCTCGATGTCGGTGGACTTGCCGGCGCCGTCGACGATGGTGGTGTTGTCCTTGTCGATGGTGATGCGCTTGGCTTTGCCCAGGTCCTCGAGCTTCACGCCTTCCAGCTTGATGCCGAGGTCTTCGGTGATGGCCTTGCCGCCGGTGAGAACGGCAATGTCGCCCAGGATCGCCTTGCGGCGGTCGCCGAAGCCGGGAGCCTTGACGGCAGCCACGTTCAGCGTGCCGCGCAGCTTGTTCACCACCAGGGTTGCGAGCGCCTCGCCCTCAACGTCCTCGGCGATGATCAGCAACGGCTTGCCGCCGCGGGCAACCTGCTCGAGCAGGGGCAGCAGGTCCTTCATGGCGCTGATCTTCTTTTCGTAGATCAGCACATAGGGATCGTCGAGCACCGCTTCGAGCCGCTCCGCGTCGGTGACGAAGTAGGGGCTGAGGTAGCCGCGGTCGAACTGCATGCCGTCCACGGTCTCGAGGCCGGTGTGCATGGTCTTCGACTCTTCGATGGTGATGACGCCGTCCTTGCCTACAACCTTTACGGCATGGGCAATGATGTCGCCGATTTCCTGGTCGCCGTTGGCCGAGATCGCGCCTACCTGCGCCACCGAGCCCTCGTTAACCGGCTTCGACAGCTTGCTCAGTGCGCCGTCGTTGTTGAACTTGCCGTCCTTGTCACGGGTGCCGATGATCACCGTCACGGCCTTCTCGATGCCGCGCTTCAGGGCTGTGGGGTTGGCGCCCGCGGCCACGGTCTTCACGCCTTCGCGGAAGATGGCCTGCGCCAGAACCGTCGCCGTTGTGGTTCCGTCGCCGGCCACATCGCTGGTCTTGGAAGCAACTTCGCGGACGAGCTGCGCGCCCACGTTCTCCATCGGGTCTTTGAGTTCAATCTCTTTGGCCACCGTCACGCCGTCCTTGGTGATGGTGGGCGAGCCGAATTTCTTTTCGATGACGACGTTGCGGCCCTTGGGACCGAGCGTCGCCTTCACTGCGTCCGCCAGCGTGTTCACGCCGCGCAGGATCGCCTGACGGGAATCTTCGCCGTGCAGAATCTGCTTTGCCATAACTCTCCTTGAGTTCACAGTTCGTAGTTCACAGTTCGTAGTTCTCAGTTCACAGTCGCTTTTGGAGTCCACATCCGCCTGAGCTGCGAACTGTGAACTCGGAACTGTGAACTGTCCGCCGCGGCGGACTACTTCTTGACGATCCCGAGGACTTCTTCCTCGCGCATGATCAGGAACTCTTCGCCATCGATCTTGATCTCGGTGCCGGAGTATTTGCCGAAGAGGATCTTGTCGCCCGCCTTGACATCCAGCGGGAAGACCTTGCCTTCGTCGTTCGATTTGCCCTTGCCAACGGAGATCACTTCGCCTTCCTGGGGCTTCTCCTTGGCGCTGTCGGGGATGATGATTCCACCACGAACGGTCTCACCCTCTTCGACACGGCGGACGAGGATGCGATCGTGGAGCGGGGTGAAGGTGGTCGTTTTTGCTGCAGTTGCCATCGCTTCATTTCTCCTTCACACGCGGCTTGGGTTGAGCCCTGCCCGCGCGTATTGAGTGTCGTTTTTGAGGATTACTGCCGAATCTGCAGAATGCGAATGCCTCGGCGGAGCGGCGGTGTCGAGCATCTCCGCCATGAGTGTGCTAGCACTCTCGCCTTCCAATTGCTAACTCTAGGGAAGTCGCAGCGCGTTTGTCAAGTACCTTCTGGAAGATATCTGAGTGCCTTTGGCTAAGGTAAATGGAGCATTGAAGCTGCAATTCGGTAAGAACGCATAGAGACGGATCGAGCAACACCATTCTCCCATCTCGGCCTCCTTGCTGCCAAATCGTTCCCCAAGGGCCAGCCAACGGCGTAGAATACGGCCATGCTTCGCCCTTCTCTTTTCGGTTCGAGCACGATTGGATTTCGTATCAGTGTGATTGGAGCCGGCCTCGGGCTCGTGATCGGCATGCTCTCCGCAAGCGCTCAGGACACCGATAAGCGCGGCCGCAAATACAAGGCGCCGCCGGCTACTTCCACCATCGCCGTTACGGTGGTGCGCAACTTCGACAGCAAGCCCATTGAAAATGCCGCCGTCGTCTTTCATCCCATGGAGGGCGACAAGGACAAGGGCGCCATGGAGCTGAAGACCGACGAAGACGGCAAGACCAAAATCGACGTGATCCCGATCGGCGACGTCGTGCGGATGCAGGTGATCGCCAAGGGCTTCCAGACCTATGGCCAGGATTACAAGATCAACAAAGCCAACATGGCCTTCGAGATCAAGCTCAAGCGTCCCGGCGAGCAGTACTCCATCTACGAGAAGCATCCGCAGACGGCTGACGCGAGCAAGGATTCTGGGTCTGGCACTGCCAAGGGAGCCGATTCGTCATCGGACAAACCTGCCGACGCGGATAAGAATGCGGCCAAGGACAAGCCGGCCGACTCACCCGCGGAGCCGCCCGCGCAGTCCAGCCAAAGTCCGCCGCAGCCGAATTGAGACTGGTTCCCTGGCGTCAGGACAGCCTTTCAAAGATCGATCTTCCGCAATGCCAGATCAACCCCTCGCCGGCAAAACGGCTTTCATCACCGGCGGCGCCCGCCGCATTGGCCGCGAGATCGCGCTGACACTGGCCCGGGCCGGCGCGGATGTGGCATTCACCTTCCGAGAATCCAAAACGGACGCGGAACGCACTGTGCAGAAGATCGAAGATCTGGGCCGTCACGCGCTATTGATCGAATGCGATGTCCGCTCGGAGCCTTCGGTCCGTGCAGCGATCACAGCAGCAGTCGGGCACTTCGGCCGGCTCGACATCCTGATCAACAATGCCGCCATCTACGAATCGGCGCCGCTCGAAAAAATCAGTCTGGCGGAGTGGGACGCGGTCTTCGAAACTAATGCGCGCGGGCCATTTCTGGTGGCGCGGGAGGCGCTCGCGGCCCTGCGTGCCGGGCAGGGAAGAATCGTCAACGTGGGCTCGCTGGGAGGGTTGCGCGCGTGGGCCAGCCACGCACACTATAGCGCTGCAAAGGCCGCGCTGCACTCGCTTACCCAGTCCATGGCCAAGGCTTTTGCACCTGATGTGAGCGTGAACTGCGTTGCGCCGGGTTGGATCGAGTTCGACGGTTCATCCGCCAAAGACGCGGCCCGCTTTGCGTCCAAGACGCCGATGCGCCGCAACGGTACCGCGCAGGACGTCGCCGAGGCAGTGCTCTTCTTTGCCGCAGGCCCGCGCTTCGTCACCGGGCAGATTCTCGCTGTGGATGGCGGACTGGGCCTGGTCTAAAACCCGCGAAAAAATCGACCGTATCCCCGAGGGCCAAAGCGGCGTTACCGGGCGAACAGCCGGTCCCAGAATCCCTTGGAGCCGGTCTTGCCGTCCGCGCCTTCGCCCTTTTTCGAGGACTTGCCGTTCGACGCGTACTTCTTTACGTCGAACTTCAGCGGAACCTCGTCGTACAGGCCCATCGGCTCAGGCTGCGCCGGCCACTTGCCACCGTCCAGCGTGACCAGCGGATTGGTAACGCAGAGCCGCCGCGCCGCTTCCTCGCCTAACTTGCCGGCCACGTACTCGTAGCCCTTTTTCAGGTGTGGAGGGCGCCACTCGGGATGGTGCGCGTCGGTGGCGAGAAAATGAATCCAGTTGTTGGTCAATAGTTCGTTGGCGAAGGCTTCGGCCGCTTTGCCGAATCGTCCATAGAGCGATGCCGAGGTCACCTGCACCAGGCACCCGAACTTCATCCAATCGGCCAGCAAGTCCGGCTGGCGCTGCAGCACGGGGTTGCGCTCGGGATGGGTGACGATCAGCGTATAGCCGACCATCTGCAGTCTCTGCATCGCTTCGGGGATCTGGGGTGGAATGGCCAGATCGGGAAACTCGATCAGCAGATATCCCCTGCCGTTGATCGAGTAGCGCAGAGGGTTGGCCATGGCATCGGAAATGTTCTCGGCGTTCAGGTGGAAGTCGCAGCCCAGGCTCAGCTCCACAACGTCGCTCAACAGCTCGCGCAGCTCGCCGAGCCGCTCTTCAATCACCCGCCGCTCGTAGGGGTGCAAGTCGCTGGCGTGAGGCGTGCACACGATGTGCGTAATGCCTTCCTCCGCCGCTTCCTGAGCCATGGCCAGCGATGTTTCGAGGTGTGCCGGTCCGTCGTCCACGCCGTATATCAGGTGATGATGAATATCGATCATCCGCGATCGCCTTTCAAAACTCTCAAAATAAATTTCGCCGCGCAGCCAGGGGAATTCGCGAGCTCATCCGAGCATCAAGCAATAATCGTCGAGCTGACGCTGCCACCAGGGAGCGGCAAACTCTCAACTAACTGGCGAGAACACCATAACTCTCGAATTGCCTCAGGGTTTCAATCATTGAGGCAAATATCTTCCAACCGTCGGCAGAGCCCAGAAGCTGTTCGCTCGATCTGTCCGGATGGGGCATCATGCCCAGGACATTCCTTTCCGCATTCAGGATGCCTGCGATGTTGCCCAGTGATCCATTCGGGTTGGCCTTAGAAATTATATCGCCCGAAGGCGTCGAGTAGCGAAAGGCGATGCGGTCTTCGGCCTCGAGCGCACGTAGATCTTCCGTCGTGCAGAAGTAGTTTCCCTCCATGTGGCCGATGGGAATCTGCAACACTTCGCCCCTGGAAAGCTGGTTGGTGAAGGGGCTGTCGGCGGTTTCCACGCGCACATGCACCTGCTTGCAGATGTACTTGAGGCCGGCGTTGCGCATCATTGCGCCGGGCAACAGGCCGGCCTCGGTGAGAATTTGGAAACCGTTGCAGATGCCCAGCACCAGGCCTCCGCCGCCGGCAAACTTTTTGACCGATTGCATCACGGGAGAGAAGCGGGCGATGGCGCCGGTGCGCAGGTAATCGCCGTAGGCGAAGCCGCCGGGAATCAGCACCGCGTCCACTCCGGCCAGGTCTTCCGAATCGTGCCACAGAAACGTAACCGGCTGCCGGGCAATCTCCGCAATCACGTGATACGTGTCGTGGTCGCAATTGGACCCCGGAAAGGCCAGGACTCCGAACTTCATATCTCAAGCTTATCAGTTTGACGAGTGGCGTTTGCCAATATTTCAGCGTGAAGTAACAAGTCGGATAATTCGACGGGAGTTCGATGGAAAGGTTGTGGCTCTGCGCTCACCAAAGGCGGGCGACGGCGATATCATCGAAGACCGTATCCGCGCTGACAAGGGTTAAACCTCTAGCTAAATTACAGAGTGTTGATGGCAACTGCTTTAAGCATCCGTCGCTGTGAATCCCGCGCGAACCGGTGTTGAAAATGGCGGGCTATCGGGTAGCCAGCGCGCGCGAAGGTGTTTCGGGGCCGCGATACTGCCTCAAGTTCGTACCACACGCCGCCGGTCGCCTGATCGAATCGCAACAGAAACCGTTCCTCTCCGTCTTCGACGTGCATTTCGCTTGTTGCATAGATAAAGCCGAATCGATCTTCGGCGTCGGTGGTTTCGACAATCGCGCTCAGGTTCAAGGACCAGAGTCCGAGCGTCTTCGCTTCGACTGCAATCATCTCGCCGAGAGTCATCGTCGACTGCGGATTCGCGACGCGAACCCAGCCAAGATCGAATTGCGCCCATCGCGCAAAAGCGCGTTTCGCAGCGACGAACACCTTCTCGCCGGTTCCGAGCCGAGATTGCGAACAGTCGTGGGCGAAGGCGAACGGAAGACGCGGGACCTTCAAGCCGCCGTCGAGCCGCAGAAGAGACGCCGTATTGGGACTCAAGCTGCGCGCGGCTTCTAACCGCTGTTCGATTTCGGTTTCAGTTGACTGGTGAAGGCTGAACACTGGCTCAGTATGCCAGCCGCAGCTCCAGCCCTTTGCCGTCGTCGGGAATGAGCGCCGTGATGCGATGATGCTCGGCGTCATACCCGGTCGAGATCGGATTGCTCGTCGCCGGGCCGCCGAGCTCCGACGTGCTTGCGCCCACGGCCGGCCTGGTTGCGCCGTAGACTTCCATCGAAAGGACCTTCCACCACGGAGCGAAGGTACCCTTGTGCGGCGCGACGGATACGTTCAGCCCCTGCGCAGTCTGTTTGCAGGTGAAGTCGACGCGCAGAAAGTCGCCTTTCTGATACGCGTAACTGTTGCCGTCGTCGAGATAGAGGCTCCCATCGCAGTCCTTGTCAGTGCCAGTTGGCGGATAGACGCGCAGCGTCAGCGGCCCTTGCGGCGTCTCGTCGGTGCTCTGGACCAGCGGCTGTTCGGGAACAATGGAGCCCGCCCGCACAAACACCGGCAGGGTGTCGAGGCTGCGATGAATGTGCACCTCCGGCTGCGCGACGCGCGAATTGTCGATGGCGCGCCGGCCGGTGCTGCCGCTCACGCGCTCGCCGCTCCAGTAGTCGTACCAGCCCACCGGCGGCAGCGCCACGCTGTAGTCGTCCATCTCGTCGGGATAGGGACTCTGCGCCACGAGGAGGTCAGATCCCAGCAGGAAGCTGCCGCTGTCGCTGAGGTCGAGCGGGCTCCCATCGGCGCTGCCGTCTGGAAACTCGAGAAACAGCGGCCGAACGATGGGCAATCCGGTGCGGCTCATCTCTTCGGCGGTGGTGTACAAATACGGCATCAGCCGGTAACGCTCTTCGATGTAGCGCCGGCGCAAATCCACGTCTTCGGGCGAGCCATTCTCCCACGGCTCCTGCGGCGCGGTGCCGAGTGCCGTGTGGTCGCGATCGATGGGCTGAAACGCCGCGACCTCGAGCCAGCGCGTCAGCAATTCGGCTTGCGGCGAGGCGGCGAATCCGCCCACATCGGCGCCGGCCATCGCGAATCCGCTCAGCCCGAGATTCAGGAGTTGCGGAACGGTCTGGCGAAGATGATTCCACGTGCTCGAGTTGTCGCCTGTCCACGTTGCCGCGTAGCGCTGGCCGCCCGCGTAGCTGGCGCGCGTCATGACAAACGGCCTGACATCGGGCTCGAGCTTGCGCAGGCCTTCGAAGGTCCCGCGGCTGTTCTGCATGCCGAAGATGTTGTGCACTTCGAGATGCGTGGCGGTGCGCGTAATGAAGCCCGGCTCTTCGATGCGATGCTGCGTGTCGTCCGGCATGGTCTTCGACGCAACCTCGAAGACCGAAGGCTCGTTCATATCGTTCCAGAACCCGGCGATGCCTTTGCTCACGAAATCCGCGTAGAGCGTGCCCCACCAGTCGCGCGATGATTTCTGGGTAAAGTCGGGAAAGACCGATTTGCCCGGCCACACCACGCCGACATAAGTCGAGCCATCGGGATTCTTGACGAAGCGGTCGCCGGCCGCTCCTTCGTCATAGGGCTTGTAGCCCGCGTTGGGTAAGTCGGCGATGTGCAGATCGGTGATCACCACGGTGCGCAGATGCTGCTCACGCAGGTCCTTGATCATCTGGTCGAAGGTCGGGAAGCGTTCGGGGTCCACCGTGAACGGCCGGTTTTTGTACTGGTAGTCGATGTCCAGCCAGATCACATCGCAGGGAAAGCGCTCGCTGCGCAGCCTGGCGGCGATGCGGCGCACCTCGGCCTCCGGGTAGTAGCTATAGCGCGACTGCTGGTAGCCCAGCGTCCACATGGGCGGCAGCGGCGTAGTACCGACGAGCCAGGCCCATGTCGCGACCACTGCCTTGGGCTCCGGGCCATAGAGAATGTAGTAATCGAGCGGCCCGCCTTCAGAGCCAAAGGAGTAGCCGTCACGGTACTCCTTGTTGAAGTCGAAGCTGGCGCGCCAGGTGTTATCGAGGAAGAAACCCGCGGAAACTCCCTTGTGAAACGCGATGAAAAAGGGAATTGACTTATAGATTGGATCGGTCGACTCCTGCCAGCCGAATGCGTCGGTATTCCAATCGGTGAACGCTTCGCTGCGGCGGTCCAGCGGTCCGGGCTTGTCGCCGAGTCCGAAGTAGTGCTCGTCGATGGGCGATTTGCGATAGACGCGGAAGCTCGCGCCGTGATATTCGATGGGCCGGCCGGGAAGATCCTGCGCGATGACGTGGCCATCGTTGTCGGTGACGGTCAACTCCAGCGGATCTTTATGAACGCTCACGCGCAGCCTGGCAGTCTTGAAGCCTACTTCCGATCCGCTCGAGTCCTGAGTTACGGCGATGGTCGCCGTGCGCGAAGCCGGCAGCACTGCCCATGAAGCATCTTCCGGGAGCTGCCCGGTCGGCCCCACGCGCACGCGCAGCACATCGTCGCGCAGCGCGGTAATCTGCATGATCGCCGCGCCGGAATGAATCTCGATTCCATTGGGCAGCGGATGTGAAGCGGTAACGCGGTCCAGGCGCACGAATCCCGATTTCGGCTGGGCTTCCGCGGTTAGTTTCGGTTGTGACGTTGCGGCGAAAAACAGGAGTCCAGATACTGCAAACCCAAAAGCTACTCTTGGATGCACTCGGCACCTCATTTGTCGTACCACAGGATAACCCGCTGCCATGAGCCTCAAAGCGAAATCCGCCCGATATCTTCGAGATATCTTCGAGCGATTGGCGAATGGCCGCGTCTGTCCTTGTGAACGAGCCGAGCGCCGCTCAAGAAATAAATCCCGGCATCTTTTTTCAATTCACACTTTGCGAGGCGAACGATGAAACTCCTTCGTGACACGGCCCAACTACGCGCAATTAAGGCACTCAGCTTATCACGCAGCTTGTCATTCACCTTAGTGGCCGGATTCACGCTGGCTCTGGCCCTCTACACCGTGCCGGCCGCTCGCGCGGAATCTCCCGCGGATCAACCTTCCACGTCGAAGCCCGTCGACGAGACTTACCAGACGCTGCACATCGTGTATCTCACGGAGCGGAATGAAGCCAACGAAATCGTGAGCGACCTGCGCAACATGCTGCCCATGGCCCGGGTGTACTACTTCCCGCCACAGCATGCCATCTCCATTCGCGGAACACCGGCAGACGTTGACCTCGCGCAGAAGATTCTCGCCGCCATCGACCAGCCTCGGCAGGCCTATCGCCTTACCTACACCATCACCGACAATGACAACGGCAAGCGCACCGGCTCACAGAGTTATTCCCTCGTCGTGGTTCCCGGCGAGAAATCGTATTTCGTGCAGGGCAGCAAGGTGCCCATCGTCACCGGGAACTCCTCGCAGGAGAGCTCCAACGTACTCTCTCAAGTGCAATACGAAGACGTGGGCCTGCACATCGAAGCCACTCTCGAAGGCGGCCGGCTGCATACCAAAGTGGAGCAGTCGAGCCTGGCCGAAGAGAAATCCGGCGTCGGCACCCAGGATCCCATCGTCCGTCAAACCGTTCTGGATGGGATGTCGACTCTGGAGAAGGGCAAACCGGTCGTCCTCGGCTCGCTAGACCTTCCCGGCGGCGGCCGGCGCCAGCAGATCGAGGTTGTGGCTGAGGCGATTCCGTAATGGCGGGGCAGGAATACAAGGGGCTCGATGCGGGACTCGCAGCGCGGACCCGCCTTGTCGGGTATTGGCGCACCTCGGTAATGATGTAGTTTACGGATTGCCGACAAACCAGACGCTACACCGGAAAATGGCCTCAATGAGGGCATTGGCCTGTTCGCATCAAGTGAATCCTGCGGATCCTGCGTAGACGAAGAGGTGCCTGAGGTTTGCCTAAATCGTACAATTTGCACTTGGAGCTTCACGAGTGATGATGGGACAGAGAGTTTGCCCGCTTTGCCAGATCACAAAGGATCTGAACGATTTCCGCAAGAGCCACTTCATACCGGCAGGTCTGTACCATTCCGGCAAGAAGGGGCTCCAGTACGGCACACGGTCTGGCACGGGCCCTTTAGAGAGGCATATCAAGGACCTGCTGCTGTGCAGCACCTGCGAGCGTCTTTTGGCCGAAGGCGGTGAGTCATACGTCCTCTCTCATATCGCCGCCAAGGTGACAGGTGACTCTCCCCTTCACAGGAAGCTCAGTCTTGCTCTTCCTCGCGAACATTATCCGGACGTTTCTCGCTTTTCCGGAGATGATCTCGGAATCGACCTGGAAAAGTTCGCGCATTTTGCGCTGGGCATTGTCTGGCGAGGGACGATCCACGATTGGACGATGCCAGATGGAACGTTACTTCCACGACAGGCAATCGGCGAATTCGAACCGCCGATACGAAGCTACCTGATGGGCGGCCCGTTTCCGAGCGACACCTCGGTCATCGTGATTGTTTGCAGCGATCATGGATCCCGACGCATTTGGACCACGCCGACCATTTTGATCGAAGCGAACTGCCTCAATTTCAGATTTCTCGCGCGCGGCCTGTTCTTTCGCGTGATGATGGGTTATCAGCTGCCTAATGCCTTCCGCGAGATGTCCTGTATTTCTCCCCGAAAATGTCTATTCTATGGGAGTGCGGCGCATCGGACGCCTGAACTCATGGCTATCTTCGACCCGACTCAAGCGAAGTAGTGTTGGTGGGCAAAACTGCGGATACGCAGGACGTTTACTAGCTTCCATTCGCCGAAAAATTGGGCAACGCACACCAGTCCTCGGCAAAAGGGGAGAACAATCTCGGCGTCAATGGTCGCATCATCGCCAACTCGCATTTCCAGCCGCGCTCAGTCTGGAAACGTGCTAAGGCCTGTTAACCGGCCAAACTCTGCCCGTTCTCCAGAGTGCTCGCTTGGAAGCTGCAATGCCGATCGGCATGTTCTTCACGAGCTGCGATCCCGCGCATCCCGACGTGATCCCCGCATTCAGCTGAGCGCGTTCCAAAACGTCTCACCATGGATCTGCCGCATTCACGGCCCATCGTGGACTCAATTGCCGTACGAGGCTGTAGTGAATCCTGCGGTTCGCAACGGGACTACACTCGGGTCAGCAAATATGAACAGGCTTGCCCATGCTGAAGAAAGAAGAACCGGGCCGAAAAATAATACAACATCACTCTCACCCGCGCCAATCCAGTGGCTCACGACTACCTGGCTGCAAAGCGGATTGGCCGGTTATTCCCCTGTTGGCGTCAGTTGACCCTATCGCCAATGCCGCGGGGTGAGATTGTGCGGTTTCCGGGTACGAAAACTGGACTGGTCGGCTCGGGTTGGGAAGGCTGATCGGAGTACGTGCAAGCATCTAGTATGGTGCTCATCGAACCAGCGGTCGCGAAAAAAAGTCAACTTCTCGATTGTCTCTGGACTTGAGAAATAGATACGACTAGATCCCAGAACCGGAGTGTCATTCCTTTTTTCTTACCCGCTTTGACACCGGGTTCGAAAAGGTCGCTCATTTGGAACGTAGATTCCCGCTCGTCAATGTTGGCTCGCACCTTCGGGATCGAGCAACCGCGGTCCCGGTCCTTCTTCTGCCAGCTGGTCCCATGGGTTGCGTAGCGGGCATACGCCCAGCGAGAGACACCCGCAGCCAATGCAGGTGTCAAGCTGATCGCGCAGTCGCGTGAGTCGGCTAATTCGATCATCCAAATCTCTTCTCCATCCGGCAGAGAGTTTCTTCCAGTCTTCGACAGTCGGCATTCGTTCTCCCGGCAGCGCGGAAAGAGCTTTACGGATCGACTCAAGCGGAATTCCAGCGCGTTGGGCCACCTTAATCACAGCCACCCGCCGAAGCACTTCACGAGGATAGCGCCGCTGGTTGCCCTCGTTGTGCCAACTCTTGATCAGCCCCTTGGACTCGTAAAAATGCACGTGGACACGGCCACGCCGCTACGTTCCGCAACCTGCCCCACGGTAAGCACCACTGAAATACGGGTTGAATCGGACGCGCTCGTCATTTTTCCCCTTGACCTCAAGGTTACTTGAGGTTGTACGCTTTTTCTAGCGGATGAGAGACCCAATTGAGCATAGAGGATTATGACCAACAAGATCACACCTGCCGAGTCGACCTCACGCCAGCTTGAGGTCGCGGATTGAGTATGGCTGGATTTCTGAATTGGAGAGAAAGGTAGGAATGCGTGAATGACCTGGTGACGGTTGGAATTGTATATGGAAGCACGCGTAAGGGACGCTTTTGCGACAAGGTGGCAGAATGGGCTGTCGGGGAGATCTTGAACCACGGTGGGTTTTCCATCGACGTGATCGACCCGGCGGTCGATGGACCGGCCGCACAGCCAAAGGATTCGGCGACTGCAGACGCGCGGTCGCTGTTGCAGCGCGTGGCGGCGGCGGACGCTTTTGTCGTCGTTACGCCCGAGTATAACCATGGCTATCCAGCGCCTCTCAAGTCGCTGATCGACTCAGTGGGCGCCGAGTGGTATGCAAAGCCCGTGGCATTCGTGTCGTATGGCGGTGTTTCTGGTGGCCTACGCGCGGTGGAACAGTTGCGATTGGTCTTCGCTGAATTGCACGCTGTGACGATTCGCGACTCTGTAAGCTTTGCAAGCGCATGGGAGCAGTTCGACGCCGATGGGGCGCTGCGAAATCCGGAGCGAGCTCAGCGAAGCATAGAGATGTTACTCGAGAGATTGAATTGGTGGGCGGTCGCCCTGCGGAACGCCCGCGCCGCCAGGCCGTATTTGCAATTGGCATAAGGAGCGGATATGACACAAATATTGCAGAGAGACTTGCAGTTCCCCGACGTTACTCGGGCTGATGTTGCATTGATTGGTGTGAGCCAATGGAAGATTCTCACCTCCGACCCGATCGGGCAATTGAGCTCAATGTTGGAGAGTGATGAGTGGCCTCGCGGCCTGTTGTCGGTCAGCTTATTCCAGAGCACCGATAACCAAACTATGCTGAGCTACGCGCAATGGGCAAGTGAGGAATCGTATTACGAATTCGAACGCAAGAAGCAGGCCCGAGGTTCGCGCCGCAGCAGGGATTCAGGCGTGTGGTCGGGACGCGGGGAATCGACTTCGTACCGCCTCTATCGGAGCCGCGTCCGAAATGATGCACCAAATCCCGGGTGCTTAGTCCTCGTTGAGGTCGAGTTCGCGGGATCGGACGAGGCAAGGCAGCGCCGGTGGGTTGACACAGTCCTCGACGCGCTGGATTCCGCGATCGACCATCCAACCGGTGGAATCGCAGGTCATTTCCATCTGAGCGTCGACGGCACTCGCGTGATCAATTACGCCCTGTGGGTTGACGAAAAGGCGCACCGGCAGGCGATGGAAGGCTCAAGCGAGGGAACGGTAATTCGAGGCCCAAAATGGCTTCTAGTCAGGGATTTTCCGGGAATGAAGTCGAGTCAAGTTACCCGATACCATCTCATCCGCAGCGACTCCGCGCAAAAGTCCATGACAAAGGACGCGGCATGAGAGCGACAAGGCGAAGGATTCTGGCTTTAGAAGCCCCTGATGTCGGTTCTCAGACCCCCGTCTGCAAACTGTCCTTTCGCATCCTCTCGAACGAATGGCTTGTTAACCAGTTGTCAACCGAGCCGCGGCATGGCATACCTTCGCAAGGCGCTGGATTCCTTCTCGAATCTGGTCCGGGGCTGCATTGGAAAAGTTCAGGCGCATGAATCGATGACCGGAAGCGTCGGGGAAGAAATCCCGGCCAGGTACAAACAGGACCTTTCGCACCAGCGCTTCACGCATCAACTCGTTCGTGTCCAGACCATCCGGACAGGTGACCCAGAGAAACATGCCACCTTCGGGATGGGTCCAGCTGAATCCAGGAGGCATAGATTCCCGAAGGCTTTTGTCCATGATCACAAAGCGTTCCCCGTACGACCGCCGGATCAGCTCAATATGGGCCTCGCTGTCAAACTCCGCGAGGTAGCGGTAAACGATGCGCTGATCAAAGCTCGATGTATGCAGATCCGCCGCTTGCTTGGCAATCGTCATCTTGCCCAGGATTTCTGCGTCGGCAACCGCCCAGCCTACCCGGAGGCCGGGCGCGATGGTCTTTGAGACCGTGCTGAGGTAGATCACGATTCCATCGGTGTCGAGCGACTTGATCGGTGGAATGGTCTTCCCAGCGTAACGCAGGCTCCCGTACGGATCGTCCTCCAAGACAATGAGCCTATACCTTGCTGCTATGGAATAGAGAGTCTGGCGACGTTCGGCCGTGAGCGTAACGCCGGTGGGGTTCTGAAAATTCGGAATCGTGTAGAGGAACCTGGGCCTCTCGCGCTCGATCAACGCGGGCAAGGCTTCCGGAATCAATCCCTCGTCATCGGTGGGCACGGCAGCAAAACGAACTTCGTGCATCTGAAACGCCTGGATGGCCGCAAGGTAGGTTGGGTTCTCAGTGAGAACGCAGTCGCCCTCATTCAGAAAAATCTTCCCGGCCAGATCCAGCGACTGCTGGGAGCCGGTTGTGATGAGGATGTCGCCCGCAGAGCACTCGATTCCCCGTTCGCACGACTCGGCCGCGAAGGCTTCCCGCAGAGGTGGGAACCCTTCGGTGGGACTATATTGCAACGAACCGGCCGCGCCGCTCTCGCCCAGAATACGCTCGGTGGCGGAGAGAATATCGGCCACGGGAAAGAGTTCCGGCGCCGGAAGACCTCCTGCAAACGAGATGATGTCCGGCTGCTCGGTGACTTTAAGAATCTCGCGTATCGTCGAGGTGCGCACACTGCCCATCCTGCGCGCGAAAGTGGTATTCATCACCTATTCTCCAGTGGTTGCCGAACCTTGCTCTCCAGTTTAACCCGCGTCCATGTCTACGCGCCGGAGCAAAAATGGACCACGTGATGCCGCGCTTTCGCGCGTGACGTGGCGGAGTAAAAGTGGTTCTTCCTCACATTTGGTGAACCATCGGCGACACTTTTCGGAACAGTTGGGTGTTCCAAGATCACCAACTCATCTAACAATTCCTGCCAATCACATTGGTTAACTCTCGACCCGCACATAAGCGAATAGACAACATAATGCGGACGGTAGCAGGCTAAAGTGCTGATTGAGCCCATTTTAGGATGACCTCAACGATTACTCCTCGAATGCGCTCATGTGGCCGGGAGGAATTCTGGATTCACGCAAAATCGCCATGGCACTCATTGAGGACCCCCATCAAGAGCGCCTAGGTGTTCCGAGCGAATCGCCGGCAAACCGGAAACTGCGCCGCTACCCGAGCCTCGGGAATCTGTTCCCCGGTGCTATACTCGCTAGGGCAGGCGCGCTCGCGCCGGCCTTCAAGACTAGCGCAGAGGTTCCCATGTCCGGCCATTCGAAGTGGGCCACAATCAAGCACAAAAAGGGCGCGCTGGATGCCAAGCGCGGCAAGACTTTTACCCGCCTGATCAAGGAAATCACCATTGCCGCCAAGAGCGGCGGCGACCCTGACGGCAACCCGCGGCTGCGTACGGCGATTCTGGCCGCGAAGGCCGAAAACATGCCGCAGGACAACATCAAGCGCGCCATCCAGCGCGGCACCGGCGAGCTGCCCGGCGTGAACTACGAGGAGATCAGCTTCGAGGGCTACGGGCCCGGCGGCGTGGCCATCATCGTCGATGTCACCACCGACAATCGCAACCGGACAGTAAGCGAAATCCGCCACACGTTTTCGAAGAACGGCGGAAACCTCGGCGAATCCGGCTCGGTGCGATTCATGTTCTCGAAGAAGGGCCTTATCGCCGTCGAAAAATCCGCCGCCAGCGAAGAGAAGCTGATGGACATCGTGCTCGAACACGGCGGCGAAGACCTGAGCGACGAAGGCGACACCTGGGAGATCACCACCGAACCCGCCGCGCACGAAGCCGTCGCTGCGGCCGTGAAGGCTGCCGGCATTCCCACGGTGATGAGCGAGGTCACCATGGTGGCTTCCACCTACACCAAGCTCGAAGGCCCCGCGGCGGCGCAGATGTTGCGCCTGCTGGAGGCGCTCGAAGACTTCGACGACACGCAAAACGTCTACTCGAACTTCGACATGACCGCCGAGCAGATGGAACAGGTGGCCGGCTGATTCCGAATCGAGCACAGACCAGGCCGCCCGGTTGAGGCGGCCTTTTTTTGGGAGATTCACGATTCTTATTCCCCGGAAGGAAGAGCATTGAAAAGGGCAATAGAGATCCTTTGTTTGATTTGGACGGCGGGAACGATGATGGCATCCGCTCAAACTCCAGACGGCGCTGCTTCAGGCAGCCAGAACGCCGGAAACAATCCCGTCGCCGAAGTCCGGCAGAACCGGAGCTGGGAGCTTGGGCCGTTTGCAAACTGGGGCACCGGCGTCGGCGACCGCGACAATTTCAAGTTCTTCTGGGCCGGCTTTCAGGTGGGCAAGGTTATCACGCCGGTCGTTCACGCCCGCATCTTCAGCGGCCAATTCGAGTTGGGCGGGGAGATCATGCCCATCTGGCAGGCCTATACTCCGGCACCGCACTTCCAGCCCTATGAATGTGTTTCTCCGACTGGGCAGCCATCTGTTTGCTCCCTGCCCGTCGGAGGCGGCACCTACACCGGCGTCAGCATTCAGCCGGTGATCTTCCGCTGGAATTTCCTGACCCGTTCGCGCCGCGTTCAGCCCTGGTTCCAGGCCGCGGGCGGGTTGATCTACACCACGCACAAGTTTCCGCCCGACGTGCTGGTCCAGCATGGCTTTCCCGGCGGCACATCGGTTTGGAATTTTTCGCCAGGGGGCGGCATCGGCGTGCACTATTTCACGCGGCCCCGGCGGTCCATCGACATCGGGGTCAACGCGGTGCACATGTCGTCCGCGTCATTGGGCGACCACAATCCCGGCGTCAACGCCAGCATCCAGGTGCAGGCGGGCTACACCTGGTGGAAGTGAAAGACAGCCTCTAGCTGCATTGGAAGTTATGACCGGACCGCTCGTCGAGTGCGTGCCCAACTTCTCCGAAGGCAGAGATGCGCGGAGGGTGGAGGCCATCGTGTCGGCAATGCATGTCGAGGGCGTGCAATTGCTTGACCGGTCCATGGATGCCGACGGCAACCGCTCCATTGTGACGATTGCCGGCGGGCCTCAAGCGGTAGTCGAGGCAGCCGTGCGCGGCGCGGGCAAGGCTGCGGAGCTGATCGATCTGACCCGGCAGGAGGGCCTGCATCCGCGCATCGGCTCAGCCGACGTGGTTCCCTTCGTTCCCATCTCCGGGATCAAGCTCGAGCAGTGCGTGCTGCTCGCCCGCCAGGCGGGCCTCGAGATCTGGCGGCGCTTCGG
>JBAUBR010000275.1:0-59815 GCA_049676965.1 Occallatibacter sp. | reverse complement strand
TTCCTCATCCGTAACGTCGCTGGGATAGCCCCTTCGATTCGGCTTCATGCCTCGAGCATGAACAGCTTCGAACAGAAATCCCTATCCCAATGCAAACAATGGAACAAAGTTAATAACAGGCTCTAGGAGATTTCATGGGATAAGGACTAAGCAACGGCTTCTTCGGCGGCCACTTCAACGATCGGACGTCGCGATTCACGTTCGATTTTCATTTCATTGGAAGTTTGAATTGCTTCCAAGATTTCCGATTTGGTGAGTTTGCGCAGTATCTCGATATTCGGCATCACGCAATGGCCGCCAATGACTCCGGGGAAATATTTGACCGACGGGAAGAATTTGATCTCCTCGTAGAACGAAATAATCTCTTCATAGTTTGCGCCAGAACGGTCGCAGTATCTCTCCAGCTCCTGAGCCCAGGCGATCATCAGACCAAAATAGGTGGTCTCAGTGAGCTTTGCCAGTTCCGTCGCTTCGGGTGTGGAAAGAACCTTCGTCTTCATACCGGCGAGCTCAAAGTGTTGTGCCGCCTGCCTGCCCGCTTCAGGATCGCTCGTGCCCACGAACTTGGTGTATCTTGAAAGCTCCTCAAGCATACGTGCGTGTTTTCCGCGTACCGGACTGTTGACAACCGCCGCACCTGTGAGTTCGGAGATCAGCCGGGTGGTTCCAACCGCCACCGTGCTGTTAATGATAGTTATCTGCGGACCAAATAGCTCGATGTAACGAACCGTTTCGCCGACAAAGTCTTTAATTTGGAACGGGTAACATATGTGCAGAGCTTCAACGTTTTCAATCTCCTCGACAGGAGGTGCAATGTCCACACCGATCGTGTGATAATATCTCGACAGTAATTCGAAGAGCGGTTTTCCCACCTCCCCGAGCCCTGCAACAACGACACAGCTATTGGCTTTCACAGTTTTCATCCTCCTTGGATAAACTGGCAGTTTCCGTGCAATGAGGCGCGGGGCGGTTAGCCCCATTTATGGTTTCCGGGCGTGACAGAAGTCGATCAAAGCCACTCGTGATATCCAAATCCGTTAAAAGGAATCCGGCCGGACATTGAACTCCGCTCGTCCTTTTCATCAACTCTGGGGAAATCACCATCATGTTTACGCCGTCTGTTACGCGAGTGTGACCGCTCTCTCGGGGCTTTCCTCGGACCGATGAGAGTTACTTTGCGCAAAGATCTGCACCTCGGCCGCCACCCGGGCTTGTTTGTCTGCTGTCAACTGTGGAAACATCGGCAATGAAACAATTTCGGCGGCAACGCGCGACGTTTTTGGAAAGTCTTCCGCACTGTAATTCAGCCAGGAATAGGCCTTCTGCATATGCAGGGGAACTGGGTAATGGATTCCAGTACCGATGCCCGCTGCTTTCAGGTGCTTCATCAGCTCATCGCGGTCCGCAGTGCGTATCACATACAGGTGATACACAGCACGCGACCACGAAGGCTCATAGGGGCAAATCACAACATCGCAGCCCTCGAGAAGGCGGTTGTATTCCGCCGCCCGCTCTCTTCGCTGAGCGTTCCATTTCGCCAGATACGCAAGTTTGGCCTGCAGCAGGCCGGCCTGAATCGCGTCCAAGCGTCCGTTATAGCCTTCTATATCGTGATAATACTTCTGCGCCTGGCCATGATCGCGCAACTTCCTAATCCTGCCCGCCACCTCGCTGTCGTTTGTGGCTACTGCCCCCGCCTCGCCGCACGCTCCGAGGTTCTTACCCGGATAAAAACTGAACGCAGCTGCGCGCCCCATGGAACCCGCCGTCATCCAACGATTCAGCTTCTGCGAATAGTATTCCGCTCCATGCGCTTGGCAGGCGTCTTCAATAACAGTCAAACCGTACTCCTCGGCCAGGCTCATGATCGGATCCATGTCAGCCATCTGGCCGTAAAGATGCACCGGCACCACTGCAGTCACAGGACGATTGCTGCGGCGGCTGATCACTCTTCCGGAGCTATCGCGGGTGCACCTTTCTTCGAGATATTTCTTGAGCATTTCCGCGCTCAAGTTGTAAGTTCGCTCTTCGATGTCGACAAATTCGGGCAAAGCCCCCGCCTGTGAAATAGCCTCTGTCGTGGCGATGAACGTGTGCGGCACGGTTACCACCACGTCGCCCGCCTGAATTCCACAGGCCATCAGTGCAAACCGCAGAGCATCCGTACCGTTGCTGATACCGATGGCATAACGGGTGGAGCAAAAGGCCGCAAATGAATGCTCGAATTCTTCCACCATAGGGCCGCCGATGAAGCCCGCGGTACGCAGCGCCCGGCGAAATACCGAGGTAAGCTCTTCTTCGAGCTCAACATGAGGAGTTACAAGATCTAAGAATGGGATGCTTGGATCACTTGACATTTTCACTCTCCGAATCTCGTTCTATGTATCGCAGTACCTTGGCGGGATTCCCGGCCACGATTGAGTTGGGTGGGACATCCTTGGTGACCACACTGCCCGCGCCTACGATGGCGTTTTCGCCGATGTTGATATTGCAAAGAATTGTGGCACCGGACCCGACAGAAGCGCCCTTGCGTATGACGGTCGGCTCTACCTTCCAGTCAGCCTCCGTTTGCAAACCTCCACCAACGGCGGTGGCGCGGGGATAAGTGTCATTGGTAAAAGTCACTCCGTGACCAATGAAGACGTTGTCCTCGATAACCACGCCTTCGCAGATAAAGGTGTGGCTGGAAATCTTGCAACGCCGGCCGACCTTGGCATTCTTCTGAATCTCCACGAATGCACCGATTTTTGTCTCATCACCGATCTCACAACCGTACAAATTAATAAATCGCGACATTCTCACATCGGCACCGAGCTTGACGTCTTCCGAGATTGAGTTGTATGAAGTCACAGGCGGATCAAAACCCCTCTTTCCTTCAGGGATTCGCTTGCTGCTTCAAGCATTTTCACGACCCGGAGCCCCGCTATACCGTTATTGAACGGCTCCTGTCTCGTTGTGATGCACTCTACGAAGTAGGACAGTTCCTTGCGTAGCGCCTCAACCTGTTCCAGTTGTGGGGCCCACATATCGCCGGACCGGTAATTCACGAGTAACTCGTAGACGCCCTCGCGATTGGTGATGTCGACGCCTTTGTCGTAGATCTTCACCTTTTCGTCGGCCTCCAAGTCATTCCATACCAGCATCCGCTTCTCGCCCCCGATCAGCGTTGTCCTCACCTTTACCGGGGAGAGCCAGTTAACGTTGATATGGGCAATTACATTACCGGGAAAATAGAGCGTCATGTAGGCCACATCTTCGTAGCCGTTCAGATGCCTCTGCCCGGTAGCGACCACCGCCTCGGGAGTGGCCTTGATCAGGTAGTCCATGATGGAGAGATCGTGCGGCGCCAGATCCCAGAGCACATTGATATCGTGCTGGAAAAGCCCCAGGTTGACTCGGGTCGAATCGTAGTAGTAGAGCTGGCCCAGGGTTCCTTCGTCGAGCAGCTGGCGAATCTTAGTTACCGCACCGGTGAAGAGGAACGTATGATCCACCATAATGGTGAGATTCTTGCGCTGCGCCAGCTCAATCAGCTCTTCTCCCTGCGCGGTATTGCTGGTAAAGGGCTTTTCGACGAAGACGTGCTTTCCGTTTTGCAGTGCGGCTTTGGCGAGCTCGTAGTGCGTCCACACGGGAGAGACAACGGCAATGGCATCAATCTCGGTCGACGAGATAACTTCCGACGCATTCGAAGTTACTGTGACACCTGGATATGCCTTTTGTGCTCTCTTTCGAGCCGACGGACTGATCTCCGCAATGGCCAGCACCTGCGAGTCGTCCAGACTCGCCAGATTCCGAACGATATTGGGTCCCCAATATCCGTATCCAATTACTCCAAAGTTCATTTTAATTCACCGTTCTTTAAGCTGCTTGCGCTTCTGCTTAGGTTTATGCCAACGCCAAAAGGGAAATGAGAGGAACTGACTTGAATGAAGTTGTTCCCAAAGGGCTGCGACCGTCCCGCACTCAGTATGCGCCCGAGCCCTTGATCACCGCCAAAGGTGTGCGCATGAGGATCTTGAAATCGAGCCATGGAGACCATGACGTGGCATATCTGAGGTCGAGCCTGACCATGTCGTCGAATTTCACGCGGCTACGTCCGGTTACTTGCCACAACCCGGTGATTCCGGGCTTGACTTCCAATACTCGGCGGCGATGCCACGTCTTGTAAACCGCCAACTCGTAAGGAATCGCCGGACGGGGACCCACCAATGACATTTCTCCCCTGAGAACATTGATGAATTGCGGCAGTTCATCCAGGCTGGTTCGGCGAAGGAACTTTCCAATCGGTGTGACTCGCTTGTCATTCGTGATTTTGTAGACGTTGTTGCCGTTGCCGTTTGCCGGCTGTTGGCCCTCTTCGCTCGAAATCAGTCTTTTCACAAACTCCTTGTGAACACTGGCGTCGTTGTTCACATGCATCGACCGGAACTTCAGGAAGGTGAAGCTTTGTCCGTATTGGCCGACTCTTTGTTGCTTGAAGAAGATCGGCCCCTTGGATGTCAATTTGATGGCAATTGCAAGCGCTGCCAGCAGCGGCGAGCAAAGGATCAATGCCAGCGAACTTCCGGCGATGTCCATCATCCGCTTCACACCCAATTTCGATCGCCGGCCGTTATTCGGGCCGAGCAGGTCCGGATAAAGCGCCGGATTGCTGGGGCGGCCCGACTCTTCGTGATCCCACTCATCGGGGAAGAAGTGGAACGAAATGCTGACTTGATTGAATTGGTCGAACGTCAACTCGTCCCGTAAAGTTGTGCTAACCCGACTCAAGATCATACTCAAAATCGAGTTCTTGTCGTTGACCACAAGCCCCGTGAAGATCGCTCCGATCGCGGTCCGATCCTTATACCAGCCGATCACGTCGGTTTCTCGGGTCGATGACAGCAGCACCGACACCATGCTGTCCAGCGCTCTTCCGCTCTTCTCCGACCCTTGTTGCTTTCCCGCTTCTAGCAGCATGAGCAGGAAAGGCTCCTTGGAGCGCTCCGTTCTCTTGCGTTCGATGGCGATCATCCGCCGAAAAGCTTCTTCATTCAGGACCTCGCGTTCCGCAGCTGATATCGATTCGAATAGAGGGTCAGCCAGGTCCGAAGCATTATCCAAGCGCAGCAATGTCACGACTTACTCCTCTCTCGGCACTGATCCGGTTGTCTGCAATTGTTGCGATTTGCAGGTTTCATGCCTGTCGCGCCCGGCATCTGCCGGCGCAGCAGGAACTATTGCATGAGTTATGCTGGAATTTAGTTAACTGGGAGGTTGAAGCTTTGGATGCGGGGGAACTTTCTAGCTCGCTAGTACGCCTGCCGCGGCACCGAGATACTCGGCAAGGCCGGCTTCCCAGGGTTGGAAGACATTGACGCCCGCGTCCTTAAGCCGGAGGTTTTCCAATACCGAATAGCTTGGACGCGGCACCTTGGCCGGAAATTCGGAGGGATCGGCAATGTCCACTTGGACGGGCATTTTGGCAGTCGCGAATATCTCCCTCGCAAATTCATGCCATGAGCAGGAACCTTCCGCGGTGGCATGATAGAGGCCATACGCATTGCCGTCGCTCAGTGCGACAATTTGCCGCGCGATGTCCGCGGTCGGAGTTGGGCTGACAAACTCGCTATCTACCACGCGAACTCGACCGCGCTCCCGGCCGAGTTTGAGCATCAACTCCACGAAATTCAAGCCGCCCTTCGCCCTGCATGGATGTTTTCCATAAATGGCGGAAGTGCGTATCACATAGTGCTTCGGATTCAAAGTCCGGACAAAGTATTCTCCCGCGAGCTTTGAATTGCCATAGACGTTGAGTGGCAGCGGCGCGTCCGTTTCCACGTAAGGCTGGCCCTTGCTGCCATCGAAAACGTAATCCGTGCTTACATGCACGAGCACGGATCCCGACTCGCTCGTTGCCAGCGCCAGGTTGCGCGCGCCCACCGCATTCACCGCAAATGCTTTTTCGGGATCCTGCTCGCACTTCTCCACATGGTGCATGGCCGCGGTGTTCACGACAAAGCCAGCGTCTTGCGCGCAAAGGCAGTCTCTGACCGATTCGAAGCTCGATAACTCGATCTCCGCATGAGTCAACGAAGTAACCTCGTCGCCCCGGCGCTCGAATGCCGCCACGACGTCCGCGCCCAGCTGCCCGTTGGAGCCGATGACTGCAACCCTCATGCCGAGCCCACCATGCTATGCACTTCGATCTCGCGCTCGATGGCCTTGAAGCACTGAATATTGGCGTACGCCGGGTTGTCCCAGTCCTGGAACTTGTGCATGTTATCGATCAGGTTATCGACAATCGACTTCACGCTCCCAGAAGGATGGAAGCTCAGAACATTGGCCGCCTTGTCGGTGCTCACCTTGTAATTGCGGAAGTCTTGGATATGCTTGATGCAGAGGTTGACGCGAATGTTGAGGCGCTCTTCTACGGCGCTCTTGATAAGATCCCCAACTTCCCCCACTGTGTAGTTTCCCGAGGCGAGATTGAAGATGCCGGAGATGCTGTGATTGGCCTCGATGGCGCGGATATAAGCCGTGGCTGCATCCTCGATGCTGAGGATCGGTCTCCAGATCGACGGATTGTTCACCGTAATGGTATGGTCCCTGACTGCAGTCTTGAACATTGTATTGATAATCAGATCCAGCCGCATGCGCGGGCTATAGCCGGAGATGGTGCCTTTACGCAGCGATATCACCGAGAATTCACTGCTCGCCATCTGCATTACGGCCTGCTCTCCCTGCAGCTTGGAGATACCGTAAGGATAATTGGAGCTGACGGCGCGGGTTTCGTCGTAAAGTTCATTCTCGGTATAGCCATAAACCGAGCAGGAGCTGGCGTAAATGTAACGCTTCACCTTGGCAATCTTCGCGATATAAGCGAGATAGGCCGGAGCCGCGGCATTGAAAATGAAGTTCTTGCTGGGCGAATATTCCGCCATCGGATCGTTGGACAGGCCGGCAAGAAATACCACCTGGTCGTACGCGGCTAAATCGTCTGTGGTGAGCTGAAAGATGTCCTTATTGAGAATGCCCACTTGCCGGGGCAGATGATTGCCGAACCAGAACAGGTCGACGACATCGGCCTTGTAACCGCGCTCCAAAAGTTTCGGGATCAGCACCGATCCGAGATAGCCGGCGCCGCCGGCGATGAGCAATCTCATAGGTTAACTCCTGAGAGGAATCTGTGTTTATGCCTTGCCGGAATACTGAAAGTGATTCGATTCCGGCGACGCGAGCCAATCTGCCAGAGTTCTTGCGTTGCGGTCTTTGTCCGAAACCGTGACGTCACTAAGTGGCCATTCAATGCCGATCGCGGGATCGTTCCACAAAATTCCGGACTCGGCTTTGCCGTTGTAGATGCCCGTGCACTTGTACTGGATCTCGGTGCCGTCGACCAAAGAGCAAAAGCCCCGCGCGAACCCCGCAGGAGCCCAAACCGCGCGCCGATTTGCGGCGGATGCCTCGATGCCAAACCATTTTCCCAGCGTTGGCGACCCCTTGCGGATGTCTACGGCAACCAGGAACGCGCTTCCCACCGTAACACGCATCAGCTTGCCCATGGGCGGATCCCATTGGAAGTGCAATCCGCGCACCACTCCTTTTGCCGATTGCGAATGGTTGTCCTGAACGAATTGCGTGGGCAGGCCGAGCGCTTCGAATTGATCGGCGCGAAAGGTCTCCGAAAAAAAGCCGCGGCTGTCCTGGAAAATATCGGGCACGATTACTGCAATTTCCCGGAAATGTGTGGACTCGATCTTTATCTGCATGCAATCACTTTGTCTTTTGCGGGATTCGTTTCTATGTCGACTGTGATTCGGAGCTGCTTTCCGGAGGAGCGCTGACCGGGGTTTTCCGGTAATAGTAGTATTCCGTGTCTGCGCTGACACAGGAGTTCAGCAGTGCGCCAATGACCTTCTTTGGTTCAATTGCTTCCAGGGCTTTCTGAAGCTGGCGCTTCTCCGAAACTCCCTGCCGGGTTACGAGCAGAATTCCATCGGCCAATCGCGCCCACACGCTGGTGTCGGCTAACGGCAACACTGGCGGAGTATCGATCACGATCCAATCGAACCATCCGGTCAGCTGATCCATCAGCCTCGCCAGCCTCTTCGATTGCAGCAGCTCCAGGGGATTGCCCGAAACGCTGCCCGCCGGCAAAATCCAAAATCCGGCGCCCTCAAGCCGATAGATGCTGCCGACCGGGCTGAGCCCATCCTTCAAACACTCGCAAAGTCCTCGGTCGCTGGCAAGGCTGAACGTCTCGGAGAGAGACGGCCGCCTTACGTCACCCTCCAGCAGCAGGATCTTCTCCTTCGCGGCAAAAGCCAGCGTGCTGGCCAGATTCGCGGCGACCATGCTCTTGCCCTCCTGGGGTATCGAGCTGGTAATCAGCAACTTCTTGAGTGGACGCTCGCGCCGCAGGTTGCGGATCCGCACTCCGAGCAGACGGAAGGCTTCTGCCGCCGGGCTCTCGGCGTTCGTTACGGATACGATCCGGCTGCGCGGAGAAACCGCAACGTGAACGCTCTGGAACTGGGCAAAGACGTCTCCGGTCTCCGATATCCGCAATGGCTCGTCTTGGAGCCTTGCAGACGACGCAGCCGCGGCTGAAGATTCCAGGCGCGATGCGAGGCTTCCCCCCTCGTCCGCCTTCGGCTCCGCTTCATTTTGCTCTAGGACCACCGCAGCCTTCCAATGCGAGGCCGCGCGACGTTCGGCATGCTGGAGTAACTCTGTCGCTTCTGGCAGCGCAGAAATATCCACTCCGGAGCTTTCAGCCTCCGATCTTTGCAAGGCGTCAAATATTTGGCTCATGCCTGCTCGTTCCCAAAGCTAGAGGTGTATTTATGTCAAAGTTGCCCGCGGACGACGGCCTGCGCAGCGCGGAATATAGATCCAGCAACACACTAATCACGCGCTCCACGTCCATTTCATTTTGTCTTCCCGTTCTATCTTCAGGTGTGGTGACGATATCGAGCCGGAATTCCTTGGCGACATCTTCAATGATTCCCGGAGTTACGCTGGTCAACTGGCGTGCGTAGGCAGTAATGAGGGCATTCTCGCATATGGTGTTGATCAGCCTGGGAAAGCCGCGCGAATGGCGATACACCTTGTCGATGGTTTGAGGCGGAAAGAGCGGACTCGGAAATTCATTAGCTCCCGCGATCTGCAGGCGCTGTTCGATGTATCCCTTGGTTTCTTCGGCATCCAAGGCGCCCAGGTGTGCACGGAGCGCAATGCGCTGCTTAAGCTGCCTCAACCCCACTGAATCCAGCTTTTCATCCAGCTCGGGCTGGCCCACCAGCACAATCTGTAGTAACTTGTCGTCTGTCGTCTCCAGGTTGGAAAGCAGCCTCACCTCTTCGAGAATCTCGGCGGAAAGGTGGTGAGCCTCGTCGATGATAAGTACGGTCGTCTGTTTCTTGGCGCCGCGTGAAACCATGAACTGGCCAAGGTCGAGTAAGAGCTCGCTCTTGTTCTTGCCCGATGCGGGCAGCCCGAAATCGGAGAGGATATATTGCAGAAACTCGGTGGGCGTGAGCCGGCTATTGAACAAATAAGCGTAGGCGACCTCTTTGCTTTCCTTTAACAGACGCAAAAGACACCGCAGTAGCAAGGTCTTTCCCGTCCCCACCTCTCCCGTGACCACCACAAATCCCTTGTGGCGCCGAACGCCGTAGTAGAGCGCAGCCAGGGCTTCGTTGTGACGCTTGGTAGGAACGAAGCAGGTGGGATCCGGCGTCAGATCGAATGGATTGCGGGTGAGCTTGAAGAAGCTTTTGTACATTTGAGGACTCGACGTTAGTTGCGCAAGTAACTGAATGCAGAGCCAGCTAGAATGATGACGACAACCACCGCCGTAGCGGCCCATCTCAGGGCCATCCTGCCCTTTATAGATCGTTCGTCGGACGGACTGAGGACCGCGGGGATCTCCGAGATGACTGCCATCGGCAGGATATTCTTGATCTCTTTCTCACTGTGCAGGCGATCATCGAGAAACTCCAGTCCCAATACCACCACCAACCCCAAACCGATTCCGGCGCCCAGCCCCATTCCGCAGAACTTCAGGCGGTTGGGAAAATCCGGCTTCTGCGGCAGGCTGGCGGGGTCGAGCACTGTGAAGCGCTCTCCCTGCTGCATCTGTTCCGCGCTCGTGGCCATTTCCGAATGATTCTTCGTCTTGACGAGTTCGTCGTAATCCGTTTTCGATTGGTCGTAGCCGCGGTTCAATTCGGTCAACTCCTGGTCGTTGGCAGGCTCCTCGTTCAGGCGCGTCTGGTAATCGTTGATCTTCGCCTTTAGCGCTGCGATTGCCTGCTCCCGGTTCGCAATGTCGATCTCGTTCTCTCGCAATTGCCCTTTGAGCTGCAAGAGCGGCGGGTTTGCCGCCATATCTTCTGTCTCGGTCGTATCCGCGGCCGTGTTTGCTTGATGGCCACTGCTGGCTTTCGTCTTTAGCTCCTTGGCCAGCGCATCTCTCACCTTTTCCGTTCGGGCGATCTGATCCTTCAGGCTCAGAACGTCAGGATAGTTATCGGTGTAGCGGGAACTGAGATCCGCCAGCTTCGAACGCAGCAGATCCAATTGCTGGTCGAGCGCGGGGATCCCCACTGGCGCGCCATCCGCGGTCCGCGAGGTCGCATGCACGCTCTGGTACTGTTCAATCAGCGTCTGGTCGTAGCTCCGCTGCTGCTTGGCGCTGCTCAGGGCATCCTGTTCGTTTTGCAGCTGCTGCTGAAAGCCGGCCAGAATCTGAAGATTGCTCGCCTGTTGCGTAGGCAATGCGCCTTCGTGCGCAACTTCGAATGCTTTTACTTTTGCTTCTTGTTCGGCCAGACGCTCTCGCGCCGACTCCAACTGGCCGGTGAGGAACTTGGTTGTGTCCTCTGACTCCTGCAGGCGCACTCTTCCATTTTCATTAATAAACAAGCCTGCGAGCTCGCTTGCCACTTGCTGTGCGGTTCGGGGATCATGGGAGGAAAAGGAAATCTTGAAACCGTTGATCTGACCGCCATTGGGGTCTTGTACCAGCTCGATGTCGATGTCCTTGCCCATGCGCGCCACTTTGTCGTCGGATGCCAGTCGGCGATCTCCCGCGTAGAGGTGGAACTTGTCGATGATCAAGAGCAGTCGGGTACGGCTAAGGACCTGCTGTTTAATGCTTTGCAGTCGCGACTGGAAATCGTCAACCACATTCGGCTCGATGTAGGTTTTCGGCATGGTGGGCTCATCCACCAGGATGAGCGTCTCCGACTTGTACCTCACCGGCAGAACCCAACTGGCTCCCCATACCAACAGCCAGCCTAGAAATGCCGGTATCAGGAACTGCAGATGACGCCGCTGCGCGATATTCAGGTACCGTTGCAGGTCGAGCCCGCCCGAATTCTGTTCTTCGATCTCTGCCATTGGTTATCTTCCTAGCGGCCGCGTGAACCTATAGGACAGAGAGACATACGCCTGGTCGCTATTGGGGTTATTCGCAATCGTTGCGATGCCGCTATAACTCTGGTGCATGCGGTTATAGCCGAAGCTGAGCTGAAGATGCTCGCTGATAGCATGCCCGGTGAAGACCGATCCTGACACCGTGTGCCCGCTCTGGCTCCCGATCGGAGCAACCGGGCCGGCGCTCTTTTGGGTCTGGTAGTTCGCGTTCGCGCCCACTGACCAGGTCCGGCTCATCAGCCAGCGCGCGTTCGCATTCAAATTGGTGGATTCCTGGGCCCCGAAAAGGCCCGGCAGTTCCCACACCGAGCGACTGTAACCGGTCGAAAAACTGGCGCGCGTTCCCTGCCAACCAATTGCCGCGGATGCGGTGGGAACCCAGGAAACGAAGCTGCCATACGGCGCCGGTTCAACCGAATTTACGTACTGCGGGCCGCCCGAAAGGGAAAGCGAGAGCGTGCGCGTAAAGAAGATCGCGTAAAACGGTGTGAAGGCCTGCGTCTCGGTGGTGCTTTGTCCGAACGCGGGCAGGATGTCAAGGCTTCGCGCATATTGGTATCGGAAGCCGAAATACTGCGAATTGCCCAAGCGCTGGCTGTAAAAAAGCAAGGCCGAGCCCGCACTTGAATTGGAAAGGCCGGCAGCCTGCGACTGGTTCCCATAACTCTGCTTCGAATAGCTTCCTGCGCCGCCGATCATGCTATTTAGACGGAATTGATAACTCATCTGGCCGCTGGTCACGTTCGAGATCATGTTGGCAAACGGAGCAACGACTCCCAGCGGCTGCTGCGCTCCCGGAACTGGACTGTCGAGAGTTCCGTTGTTCTGGCTGAAAATGCTTGACGTCTTGTTAAAGGATTCGTTTGCGCCGATCGTCAAATGAGGTGTCATGCGGTATTGATACGCTCCGGTCGCGCTCTGGTTTATTGTATTCAGTTCGCTTGTCGGCTCAAAGAAGATGAATCCCGGACTATAGGAGAAAGTACGGCGCTGCCTGGGCGTCGTCTGGCTCAAATTGATAGAGGGATTGATCGAGTAAGAGACGTCGCTGACCGGCCCTGCCGATGTTCCTCCGTAAGCATTGTCGTAATAGGCGGTCTGAAAACCGATTCCCCCGGACAGGTAGTTCGATCGCGCTTCAGAGCCAACCTCAGTCGGGTAGGCATCGCCGCTCACCATGGGCGGCAATTGCATCTGCGTATCGATGCCTGCTGCGCCGCCTTGGGCCATTTGGGACCAGGCGCGCATCGCCAGAAGCAGCACAAGACTCGCGCAAATCCGTTTGGACATAAGCAGCAATCATGGCACGACGATAATATCGTGCGGCTCGAGCTTGATATTCTGGCCGGGATTCTTGCCCTTGATAAACTCCTTGTAGTTGAAATTAAATCGGGTTTCACTGCCGCTCGGAGTCTGGCGAAGGATATAGATACCTTTTTGCTTGGCGAAATCCCGAAATCCGCCCGCGGCCGCAATTGCATCGAATACGGTCGATGCGACGGTCAAGGAGTACGACCCGGGCCGTGCAATCTGACCCATGACATTGAACTTCTGGCTGTTGATCTGCTCGACCATCACCGTAACTTCCGGCGTCGTAATGTAATTCCGCAAGCGGTCGGTGATGTCTGCTTCAAGCTGCAACGGGGTCCGGCCCGCGGCCTGGATCTCTCCCGCCAGCGGCAGCGAAATCTTGCCGTCCGATCTCACCGGAATTGTTCGCGTAAGCTCCTGCTCTTTCCATACGTTGATCCCAAGCACATCGCTCTCGCCGATTACATACCGGTCGTCGTGCGCTTTTGCCGGCGCTGTTGCGGTGGCAGCCGACGCGGCAGCCGGCGCCATCTGTGCGGAGTCATTTTGTCCGGTCGGCGACGTCTGGCCCTCAAGACAGCCGCACAGGAGGACGAGGAGTATCCCCGATGTCACGACCCGTTCGGCCCTGCAAATCATAACCACCTTGACCACTCCCTTGGGCTTCCTCAGGCGCGCCTTTCGGCGTCGCCGTGAACTCGATCAGTGCCTCAGCCGATGCGAACCGGTTCGATTTGGACGTCGGTCCGCTGCCGCCCGCCGAATGGCTCGATGGATCCGAATTGTTCAGGGCGGGTGAACTGTCCGGCTGAAAAAACATTCGCCGCGCCACGCTCAGTCGCCGCTTCTACGTCAGAGGCGTCGATCTCCACCGCTACCGACTGCGCCAGCATGTGCACGGACAAGACCAGTCGATACAGGCTCTTCTTGCGAACCAGAATCCCCTCGATCCCTTCCAGCGATCCCCTCGTCACGCGCACGCGCTCGCCGCACTTCAGGAACGGGTGGGGCTCGACATGAAAAGACCCGGCAACAGTCCGCCGGATCGCCTCGATCTCATCTTGGGGAATGGTCGCCGCACGCTCGCCGTTGCTCAGGATCATGTGCACACCCGGAGTAGTCACCACCTGCAAGCGGCGATTCGCCGCTCCGCGCACAAATACGTAGCAGGGGAACAGTGGGAGTGAGAGCATCTTCTTGCGGTCCTTCCAGCGCCGCACCGATTCGTACAGCGGCAAAAAGACCTCCAGCCCCTTGAGCGCGAGCATCTCGGCCACGACCTTCTCGTGTTGATGACGCGTGTAGAGCGCCCACCAGGGCGAATCTTCCTTCGCGGGCATCTCCAGATCCGAAGTCAACATTTGGCCTTCCTGCCTATTGAGCAAAATCGACGATCCCAGATCACTTCTGAGCATAGCTTCGCCCTGTGGGCTACAGCCCATTTTTCTTTTTCAAGCCCGTCACCCGCTTCTTTCCGGGTTCTGCCCCGACCGCGCAGAAATGTCCTCGAGAAGCAAAGTTCCAGTCCCCAGCATCCGGTCCAGCACCCGCAACCACAATGACTGAATGGTGCTAGCCCCGATGCCACCTTGGTGACAACTTTGTTACGTTACCAATTCTCAAATCCAACAATCCGCGATGGTTGCTTCGTTCCACCGCTCTTGAAATCCTGCCGGACACCCGTTTCCAGGACGCAAATTTCATCGAGCACGACCATCATGGCAAACCTCAAATCACTGGCACTCCCCGCAACCGTCCCACGCTGCGCGGCACGCGTTTCTGCAGCGTGCAGTCGCAAAATCCGCTCAGTGTTCGGGCGGTAATCTCTTATGGCTCTTCCGACGCCGCGGGACTGCAGCTGGGCGAAGTTTGTAGAGCAAAGAGCGATAGCTCAAGTTCAGTTCTTCTGCGGTTTTCCGCCGGTTCCAGTGATTTGCCCGCAAAACCTTGAGAATCGTGGCCCGCGCCGCGGCCGCGGACGCCTGCCGCGACGCCTCCTTCAAGTGACCGTTGCGCGGCTGCGGCCTGCCGGCGGAACGCGCCACCTGTCGCGATAGCTCTATACCCATTGCCCGGTCGTCGCCGAGGATGATCACTCTGGCGATCCAGTTTTCGAGTTCGCGCACATTTCCCGGCCAATTCCATTGCCTCAAAAGGTGCAGTGCGTCAGGCGTCAGCGGCGGCGCGGCCTTGTCGAACTTCCTGGCCAGCTTGTGCAGAAAGTGCTCGCAGAGCTGGGGAATGTCCTCCTTGCGCTCGCGCAATGGCGCCAGGCGCAGGTTGATGACGTCGATGCGATAGAAGAGATCCTGACGGAAGGCATGTTTCTCGACCGCCTTCTCCAAATCGCTGTTGGTGGCGCAGATCACGCGCACGCGTGCCGGACGCCCATGCCGTCCTTCGCTCCGCGCAGGGTGTCCATCCTGCAGGAGATGAAGCAGCTTACTTTGCAGCGTCCACTCCAAGTCGCCAATCTCGTCCAGAAACAGCGTGCCGCCCGCGGCCAGATCGACCAGCCCTCGCCGGGTCGCGCCGGCCGACGAACCCGCCTCGCAGCCGAACAGCTCGCTCTCCAGCAGCCCTAATGGAACCGCCGAGCAGTTCACCTTGACGAAAGGGCCCTCGCATCGGTTGGAGCGCACGTGCAGGAATTTGGCCACCACTTCCTTCCCCGTTCCGCTCTCACCCCGGATCAGGACCGGCAAATCGTTATGGAGAATGCGCTCGATCTGTCCGTGCAACTCCCGCATCACCGCCGTGCTGCCGAAGATGACGGCTTCGTTGGGCAGATCCGCCGGGTCGATCCGATAGCTCTGGACCAGGTCAGTTGGCATATTTCTCCATGCGATGGGGTCGCGTCGAACCACCTTGGCTGCAAGTCGATGCCCAATTCGCTGCGGCGGAACGATTCGCGGCACACGCATTTTTGCCTGTTTTCCGGTGAATTCATGCCATGGCAACAAGGTGCCGCCGCACCCGCCATTGCAACCATGCAAAACTTTGCATACTACTTACCAATCTCATGCACATTCTTCAGGAAAGTAAAAGCCAAGTTACTAGTTGAAGAATGTCGAGCTTGGTATGACTCTCGCCACCTAGAGATACAGGTTTGCTCATCCGGGAAAATGGAGCCCGGTCGAAAGATCGAATCAATGCGCTGGGTATAACTCGACGACGCAGAATCGGCGATACTTGCGCTCCCGGTGCTGGTTCAATGTTTGCGCCGAGGCACATCGCGTGCTGTTACACAATCGCGCACGCGCCACTTAGGAGGAGTCCCACTTTCCTTCGTAAGTTATACCGCCTTCCCTCGCGCAGAATAAGAATCTATGAAAGTTTCATTCATTCCCCGCACGGCTTTCCTGGGGGTGAGGCGATGCTGCTGGATCTTGTAGAGCAATGCGCGATAACTGATGTTAAGATTCTTGGCTGCATGGCGGCGATTCCAGCCCGAGGCATCGAGCGCCTCCTGGATCATCTGCACCTCTGTACGATCCTTGAGATCGCGCACGATCGACCTCATCCCCGAGCGTTGCGTGGGAACGATCTCCAGGCGGTCGTTGTCGGCGAGCGGAGTTCTCGCTGCAATCTTCGCCTCCAACTCACGGCTGGCGGCATGCTGATCGCGCATGATCATCGTGCGGGTAACAAAATTGCGCAGCTCGCGCACGTTGCCCCGCCAGTCGTGAAGAATGGCCAAATCCATCAGCCGCCGGGAAAAACTCGACCCGGCTCCGACCTTCATCTCCGCCGGCGCGCGGCGAATAGTCTCTTCGATGAGATAGGGAATCTCCTCGCGCCGCTCGCGCAGCGGCGGAACATGGATGGTGAACGCGCTGAGGCGATAGAAGAGATCCTCGCGGAAGGTCTTCTCCTCGAGCGCGGCCTCGATGTTGACGTTGGTCGCGGCAAGGATCCTCACGTCGACCTTGGTCGTTTCCTGTCCGCCCAGGCGGGTAAACTGTCCGTCCTGCAACACGTGTAGAAGCTTGGCCTGCATCTGCGCGCTGATTTCTCCAATTTCATCCAGGAGCAGCGTGCCGCGATTGGCCAGTTCGAACCGTCCCGCCCGATCTTTGAAAGCTCCGGTGAAAGCTCCCTGCTGATACCCGAATAACTCGCTCTCCAGTAACTCCGCCGGCAGCGCCGCGCAGTTCACATTGAGCAGATCCTTCCGGCTGCGCCGCGAGTGCTTATGAATCAGATGCGCGACTAACTCCTTGCCGGTGCCGCTCTCGCCCAGGATCAACACCGGCACATCGACATCGGCGATTAACTTCGCCTGGCGATGAATCTCCAGCATCGCCGGCGAAGCCGCCAGAAAATAGCGGTTCTCACCCAGTTCCTCAATCAGCGGAACGGTTGGAGCCCCCGCCGTGCGATAAGTCGCGTGGCCGCTTTCGCGGCGCGAGCTATCGGCAACGGCCCCGTGTAACTCATCCACTACCGATTCAATATCTCCGCGAGTCACCGGCCTTACCAGAAACTGCTTGATGCCCAGCCCGGCCGCTTCCTGGCGAAGCCGCTGATCGGCCACGCCCATCACCAGGCAGACGCCGCGATCGCATGAAGACTTCAACAGCCGTAGATATTGCAACTTGTCGGCGGGGTTGCCGGATGTAGATTCAATCAGCAGCAGATCGGGATCGAGCCCATTGGCCAAAAGAGATTCGGCCTGCGCGTAACCCTCCGCTTCGATCACCCTGTGGCCCGCGCCCTCCAGGACCGTTTTAATGAATGCCCGCGTCTCCGGGTGACGGATGGCGGCTAAAACGAGTAGAAGCGATTTCACTAGGCACCTTCAGCAATGAGGTCGTACAGTTCGTTCAGCATTCGCAAACAATTGTGTTTACCGACCGGATTTCGTGACACGATTCCGGCATTCAGCATCGAATTCGATTGCCTGTGATTCCTGGGTATGAGCGAGCCGCGATGGGGATGCAGAGTGCCTGATCCTCCTCGCGGATTTAAGGCAGAATGACGATAAAGACCGAAGATGCGAGCCTGCCTGCCCGTCATCGAAAATCAAATTGAGCGGAAAATTCATCCGGCAAAGGTAAATGACCCTGCCCATTTTATTTTTAGGACCTGGGTCAACAGTCAACGGCGATACGGATTCAATCCACGCCAAACTTCGAAACAGCTATCGACAAAAAATCGGTTGATGGGGTATTCCCTCTCACCGTGAAGCCATACTGCGCTTTGCTGTTTTATCCCCTTTTCGGGACAAGCTGCGGATTCCGGGGCTTACTCAAATGCCTCGTATTTGCCAACCGAGGGAAGGCGGAGGCTGGCAAACTCGGCTCTTTTCTCTGATTCAACTGTAAAATCAGTTCCGTCCCGTCTTTCGTTTCGCAGCTTCGTATACCCTGGACTCTATGGGATGGGACCAGCAGTGTCAACCAATTTTTGGTAATGAACTTTGGTAATCGCACCGACGTAACTGGCCTGAAGTCAAAAAGCTGGAGACTACGATTCCTCTCGATCAAGTGTCTCGAACTATTCACCTGATTGTGACAAAGTTGGCGATCGATTTTTATTCTGACGAGGATTGACCGTAGAAAATCGGTACTATGAGAAGCCCCTCGGCCGCGGCGATTCTGCGCAACTCTAAAGCCAAATGGAACTCTGCCCTAACCACTCTACTTATCGCTTGTAAGTTGCATCCGATCCGCTCCTTGACGCAGATATTACCGGCCGGATCCGGCAAGTGCAGCGATATCCGCGCGTCCGGCAATGGCATCGATTGAGAGTTGAAAGAAGAAGATTGGGAAGATAGAGGGCTCCGCGGACCTCGAAAGCGAAAACCTCAATCCCGCGGACTGCGAAGGTGGATGCGCCCGGCCGCCGCGGCGCGAATGAACTGTGCGCTTACCTCGGTTGACCCGCGGGCGCAGATCCCGGCGGACCCTGCATCCCCATCACGGACACAGTGGTCGCCACAAAAGTCCCATCCTTCACCGCGCCTTCCACGCGCACCGTGTCTCCCACTTGCACGTCGCCCAGGGTGATCGGCTCGCGGCGCTTGCGGAAGGTCGTGTTCTCGTCGGCGACGAAGCTGTGAGCCGCGTTCCCGGGCCCTCCCTGCACCGTCACCTTCACGCCATCCAATGCGGTGACTTTGCCCATCAGCCAGGTCTTGCCGAAGTTGGCCTCCATCTCCTGCATCCGCTTGGCCTGCTCCGGGTCGAACTGCAGAACGGCAACCGCGCCCACCGATTTGCCGGCCTCATCCACTTCGCCGCGCGCGGCAATGGCGTCGCCCACCTTGATGTCGGTCGCCTTGATCTGGAGCGGAGGGTTCCCACCTCCCTCGCTGCCTGCCTCGCCCTGGCCGCGCCGCCGCTCCGGCGCTTTCATGATGCGTGTATTGACGCTGAAATGCACCGTGTACACGTCGCCCGTCTCGGTCTTCAACGTGTAGTGGTCTGCGGCGACCTCCGTCACGGTGCCGAAGACACCGCGGCCTTCGCCCATCCCCGCGCCCCAACCGCCGCCGCGCCGCCCTTGCCGTCCGCCCTGGGCTTGTCCCTGTGCTGGCGATTGATTCTGGCCGTCAGGTGAGGCGGGACTCGCATCCTGCCCGAATGCGGTGACACTCAGCGCAAAACCGAAAGCGATTGCAGCGATGAGGTGAGGCTTCATGGCGTCTCCAAAGGGATCGAGATACATTCCCCTTTCGGATAGACGCGGGAAGGCCGCGCCGGGACGACAGGCGCGGCTATTGTGCGCTCTGCGATGCGATCAGTTGCTCGAATGCGGGAATGCCGCGCAGGCCGGCGAACTCGCTGTCCGCCATGATCTTCTTGGTGCTGGTGAATCCCTCGTTGAGCGCCATGCGCAGGTATTCGATCGCCTGGTCTTTCATTCCCGCCCGTATGCAGCCTTTGGCCATGTAGAAGTTCATCGCGCCGCGATCTTCCACCGAAGCCGGGTTCTCCACCCGCGGACTGGTCGAATGTCCGAAGACATCGGGATCGAGCGTCAGCGCCACCTTGTAGTCTTCCCAGCCCCTTTTGTATTTATGCTGCGTCAGCAGGTTGGTGCCCAGGTTCTTGTAGATCAGCGCCGACTTGGAATCGTACTTGATCGCCTTGCGGTACATTCGCTCGGCGTTGGGGTACTGCTTCTGCGAATCGTAGACCGTCCCCAGATTATTCAGCACCACTGAATTCTTGGGCTCGAGCTTGAGCGATTTCTGGTAGCATCGCGTCGCCTCGTCGAGGTTGAACATCAACTGGTAAGCGATTCCCATCTTGTTCCACAGCGTGGCCGAATCGCGCGGGCCCTGCTTGTAGGCCTCGATCGCCGCCTGGTACCGCTGGTGCGCCATCAGCGTGTCGCCAAGCTGCTCGGGAGTGAGCGGCGGCAAAGGAACCGTAGCGGTTGTCGATTTTCCGCGCGCCGCAGGTGGCTGGGCCGGCGCTGTCTGAGGAGTGGCCGCTTGGGTCGCCGAGGGCTGTGCCGTCGTCTGCTGTGCGGCAGGAAGTTGAACCGTTGCAGCCTCCGCTGGCCGGGCGGAATCGGAAAAGGCCACCAGTACGGCAATGGCTGCAAGAACCGGCAGCCGACGGCGATGATCGATCCAGCGCATATTCCCTCCTACGAGAAGGAATAACCGCAATCCCCGCGAACTGTTGAATCCCAGGCAAGCGGCGCTCGCTTGCCCAGAGGTAACTCTTCGTCCCTGGGGCGGCAATCCTGGGCGAACCGTTTAATTAGAACACCAAACCCAAACGTTAGACCAGCTAAAGTCCAGGACGCATCGCACAAAAGTGCCAGAAGATCGAGTGGTCAGGTCCGTTCGTACCAAAGTGGACATGCCTTCCGTACCAATGGGCGGCGACTCGGATTGGGAGCAGCGTCACAGTACCTTCGCTGCTATGTGATTCCCTCGCCGTATGAGAGTACACTCATTGCCATGCTGGGATTGCGTACAATGCCCGCGGCGACTCTTTCCACCCCCACGACAGACCTCGCCGACCGTCTCCGCTCCACCCGCCGCCGCACGCTGGCCCTGTGCGAGCCGCTCTCACCCGAGGACATGATGGTCCAGTCCTGCGCCGAGGCTTCGCCCGCCAAGTGGCACCTGGCGCACACCGCGTGGTTCTTCGAGTCCTTCGTCCTGCGCGAGTTCCTGCCCGGCTACCGGCTCTTCGATCCCGACTTCACTTGGCTCTTCAACAGCTACTATCAGAGCTTCGCTGCATTCCCCGAAAAACGCCTGCGCTCCTCCTTCTCGCGTCCCGCGCTCGACCAGATCCTGCATTATCGCGGCTATGTCGACGGTGCACTTGAGCACCTGCTCAGCCGCAACATCCATCCCGAGGCCTTCCGCCGCATCGAGCTCGGCGTCAACCACGAGGAGCAGCATCAGGAGCTTATCCTCACCGATATCTTGCACGCCTTCTTCACCAATCCCCTTCGCCCCGCCTACAAACCCGCAAACACTCTCTCCGACTCCCGCGGCGGATCGCCCCAACCCGACGCACCCGCCCTGCGTTTCGTGCCCTTCGAAGGCGGAATGCAGGAGGCCGGCGCCTCCGGCGAGGGCTTTGCGTTCGACAACGAGCACGGGCGCCATCGCGTCTGGCTCGAGCCCTATTCACTCGCCTCGCGCCTTGTCACCTGCGGCGAGTTCGCCGCCTTCATCGCCGACGGAGGCTATCGCCGGCCCGAACTCTGGCTCTCCTCCGGCTGGGAAACCGTCCAGACCCGCGCTTGGCGCGCACCCCTCTACTGGTCCGAATCCGACGGCCGCTGGACAGTCTTCACATTGCTCGGCGAGCAGCCCCTGAGCGCGCTCAAAGCCGCCCCCGTCAGCCATCTCAGCTTTTATGAGGCCGATGCCTTCGCCCGCTGGGCCGGCCGCCGCCTGCCTACCGAGGTCGAGTGGGAAGCCGCCGCCAAAGACCTCGCCGTTGACGGTAACCTCCTCGATTCAGGCGATCTGCAGCCGGTCTCAGCCGCGGACACGGACTCACCTCAGGGTTCCGCGCAGCGCCAGCGCCGCGGCCAGCGCCAGCTTTTCGAAGTCCCCGCCGAGCCCTATACCGGCCCCACCCAGCTCTTCGGCGATTGTTGGGAGTGGACCGCCAGCGCCTACCTGCCTTATCCCGGCTTCAAGCCGCTCTCCGGCTCACTCGGCGAGTACAACGGCAAGTTCATGAGCGGCCAAATGGTCCTCCGCGGCGGCTCCTGCCTCACGCCCCAGGCGCATATCCGCGCCACCTACCGCAATTTCTTCCCGCCCGAGACGCGCTGGCAGTTCTCCGGAATACGTTTGGCATCGTAACTTCATTCGCCGCATCCAAGTGGGAATGACCGCACAAGTCGTGCTTCCCATCGCAGACGAAGTCCTTGACCAAGTCGCCACCGCCGTCCGCCTGGGGCTCACGGCGCAGCCCAAATCTCTCCCGCCCTGGCTCTTTTACGACGAAGCCGGCTCGCTCCTCTTTGAGCAGATCACCGAACTACCCAGCTATTACCTCACTCGCGTCGAGCGAGGCATTCTGGCGGCAAACTCAAGCGACATCCTCGCCCAGGCCGGCGACACCCAGCGCCTGCGTGTTGTGGAACTTGGCGCCGGTTCTGCCTTCAAAACGCGGGTCCTGCTGCAGGCCGCCATCCGCCGCCAGTCCTCCGTGATCTATGAGCCGGTCGATGTGTCCTTTACCGCACTGGAAGCCGCCTGCCAGAGCATCGACCGCGACATGCCGGAGGTGCAGGTTGTGCCCAGGGTCATGGATTACACCAGCGAACTCGAGTTCGAGTCCTCGGACGCCGAGCGCCGTCTCGTACTTTACATCGGCTCCAGCATCGGCAACTTCGAGCCCGACGAAGCCCTGCGCCTGCTCCGCCGCGTCCGCTCGCGCCTCCGCCCCGGCGACGGCCTGCTCCTGGGCGTCGATCTGGCCAAAGACGAAGTCACTCTTCTGGCCGCTTACGACGACCCGGAGCGAGTCACAGCCGCCTTCAACCTCAACATCCTCAATCGGCTCAACCACGAACTGGGCGCCAACTTCGACCTCGGGACTTTCGCCCACCGCGCCCTTTGGAACCCCGCCGCCTCGCGCATCGAGATGCACCTCGAAAGCCGCTCCCCCCAGTCCGTCCGCATCCCCGCCCTCGACCTGGAAATCGACTTTGCCGAAGGCGAAACCATCCACACCGAGAACAGCTACAAATTCCCTCCCGGCGGCGCCGAAGCGCTGCTCTCCGCCGCCGGCTTCACCCCCATCGCCACCTGGACAGACCAATACCACCGGTTTGACGTCACCCTGGGCCAAGTGGAGTAGTTCGCTCCGCTCATCGTTGCTGAATAACCAGAATTCTTCGCAGGAGCAAGCTGCCTACGGAAACATTTCCGCGGATTTGAACGGAACGCCGCGCCGATCCTTTTCCGAAATGATCGTACTCGTCTGCGAAACAGGCCATTCTATGCGTAAGTCGGGATCGTTCCAAAGGATGGTGCGTTCGCCCGCCGCATAATAAAGCGCGCTCACCTTATATAAGAATGCGGTGTCCGGCTCCAAGGCCGCGAACCCATGCGCAAGACCCGCGGGGATGAGGAATGCCCTTCCATCTCCAGCCTTCAGCTCGATCGTAACGTGCTGGCCGAAGGTCGGAGACGAGCGACGAATATCGACGGCCACGTCGAAGACCGCGCCGCGCACGACCTGTACGAGTTTTGCCTGTGGCTGGATAACCTGGTAATGCAAGCCGCGAATCACATTCTTGGCGGAGAAGGAAAGATTGTCCTGTTTCCAATCGAGATCGATCCCCGCCTCAAGCAGGGCGTCGCGACGGTAAATTTCCTGAAAAAATCCGCGCTCATCTCGATACACGGGCCATTCGAGAATCATCACGCCGGGAATCTGCGTCTCCTTTATTTGCACTTCCATCTCTCCCGGTGGAACTTACAGCGCGGAGTCTTCCCGCAGAATCGAGAGCAGGTACTCGCCATAGCCGCTCTTTCTAAGTGGCTCGGCTAACTTCGCGGTTTCTTCCGCGGTGATAAATCTCATGCGATAAGCAATTTCCTCAGGGCAGGCTATCTTCATGCCCTGGCGCCGTTCGATCGTCTGGATGAACGCCGCGGCTTCGAGCAATGAATCGGGCGTTCCGGTATCGAGCCAGGCAATGCCGCGTCCAAAGGTCCTTACACTAAGGTCGCCGCGCTCAAGATAGCGGCGGTTGACATCCGTAATCTCAAGCTCGCCGCGCGCAGACGGCTTGATCGATTTGGCAATCTCGATCACATCGTTGTCGTAGAAATAGAGGCCGGTGACCGCATACTGAGATTTCGGCTTCTGCGGTTTCTCCTCAATGCTGATGGCTTTGCCGGTGCGATCGAACTCAATCACTCCGTAGCGTTCCGGATCGCTGACCCGGTACGCGAAGACGGTGGCTCCATTGCTATTGGTAGCAGCCGATTGTAACTGCTCCGAGAGCGAATAGCCGAAAAAAATATTATCTCCCAACACCAGCGCGCTGGCGCAGTCACCTATAAACTCTTTACCGATCAGGAATGCCTGGGCCAGTCCTTCGGGTCTTGGTTGAACGGCATATTCGATGTTCAGCCCCCAGCGGTGGCCATCCTTCAGCAATGCTGAGAACCGCGGTGTATCTTCGGGCGTTGAGATGATGAGAAGTTCGCGAATACCGGCGAGCATAAGTATGCTCAGCGGGTAATAGATCATCGGCTTATCGTAGACGGGTAATAACTGCTTCGATATTGCTTCAGTTAGCGGGTAGAGCCGGGTGCCCGATCCTCCGGCCAGAATGATGCCCTTGCGCGCCATTCACCGTCCCCTGTAATTCAATTGCAGCCATTCCTGGTACGCACCGGAACGAACCTCGGCAACCCAATCCAGATTTTCGAGATACCACGCAACGGTCTGGCGGATACCCTGCTCAAAGAAAGTTTGCGGCGCCCAGCCGCATTCCGTCTGAATCTTCCGCGCATCGATCCCATAGCGCCGGTCATGTCCCGGCCGATCCTTTACATAGGTGATGAGCGCTCGGCGCGGGCCGATAGATGGATTGGGGCGCAGTTCGTCGAGAATGTCGCATATCGTTGTTACTACGTCCAGGTTTGTCCGTTCGCTCTGCCCGCCGATGTTATATGTTTCACCCGGCTTGCCCCGCTCTAACACATGCCTTATGGCCGCGCAATGATCGGGCACATAAAGCCAGTCGCGGACATTCAATCCGTCGCCATAGACCGGAAGCGGCTTGCCTTCGAGCGCGTTGAGCAGCACCAGCGGGATGAGCTTCTCGGGAAATTGGTAGGGACCGTAGTTATTGGAGCAATTCGTAGTTAACGTTGGCAAGTCATAAGTATGGTGGTAAGCGCGGACCAGGTGATCGGCCGCCGCTTTAGAGGCCGAATAGGGGCTGTTCGGGGCATAAGGCGTGGTTTCGCAGAATGCCGGCTCGTCGGGCCGCAGCGAGCCGTAGACCTCATCGGTTGAAATGTGCACGAACCGGAACTGCGCGCGATGCGGCTCGTCCAGTCTCTCCCAGTAACTGCGCGCCTTCTGCAGCAGGTTCAGCGTACCCTGCACATTGGTGCGAACAAACTCGCCGGGATCGTTAATGGACCGATCGACGTGGCTTTCCGCGGCGAAGTGAATCACGGCGCGCGGCCGGTGATTCTCGAATAACTCGCCAACCAGATCCGCGTCGCAAATATCGCCGGGAACAAAGGTGTGCCGCGGATCCCCGGCCAGCGAGTCCAGGTTCCGCAGGTTCCCGGCGTAGGTGAGCTTATCGATGGTAACAACCTTGCCGGTCCCGCCGCGGAACCAATCGAGAACGAAGTTCGATCCGATGAATCCCGCGCCGCCGGTAACCAGAATGGTTTCGCTCAACTCCAAATGTTTTTGCCTCGTCGATCTAGTTGGATTTGAAGGGGGCGCGCCGCCGCCCCACTCGCTTGGTAGCCGTCCTCATAATAACCCGGGATCTCCGTTTTACCTTCGCGGCTTCGTGAGAATATACCCCGAATGCCCAGTTCACAAACGTTTTCGGTCGAATGTCAGATCCCAAGCATGCCCGGCAGGGCCGTTACCCAGATCCAAAAGTCGTCATCTGCATCGTTTCTAAACAATTCTACTGATACTCTCTCAGCGCTCTATCGCGAGAGGGTGGATTGATCGACGGCTCCCGCGGTAGTAGTCGTTGCGGCCTTGCGTTTCGGTTCCTTCAAAGAATACTTCACAAGGCAATATAAGGCTCGAAATCCATCTTTCCAGCCGATCTTCTTGCCTTCTTCGTAGGTGCGGCCAAAGTAGCTCACGCCCACCTCATAGATCCGCAGATTCCGGCGCGCCACCTTCACCGTGATCTCCGGCTCGAATCCGAACCGGTTCTCCTCAATCGGAATCGATTGGATTACCTCCCGGCGGAACGCCTTGTAGCAGGTTTCCATATCCGTGAGGTTGATATTCGTCAGGCAGTTGGAAATCAGTGTCAACAGCCGGTTGCCAACCGAATGCCAGAAATAAAGCACCCGGTGCGGCCCGCCTCCGAGGAAGCGCGAGCCGTAGACTACGTCGGCTTTGTCGGCGAGAAGAGGCCCGACCAATTGATGATAATCCGTTGGATCGTATTCCAGGTCCGCGTCCTGAATCACGACGAAATTCCCGGTTGCTTCCGAGATGCCGCGGCGCAGGGCCGCTCCCTTACCTATGTTGCGCGGCTGAAGGAAGACTCGAACCTGTGGGTGTTGTCTCTCAACCTCGCTCAAAATCTCACGCGAACCGTCGCGCGAGCCGTCATCCACGCAAAGCAGCTCGATCTCGATGGGCACGGCGAGAACCCGCTCGATCATCGTCCGCAAGGTGGCGCGCTCGTTGTAGACCGGCATTACAACCGACAATTTCATATGGGAAATCGGCTCGACCGGTGGACAGCCAGCAGAATCAGTCATGCGAAGGCACCCCGGCGCATTGCACGGCTTAACAGCCGATTAGAGTTCCTGCCTATGGCGAGAGACGCGTTCCGACCAGAAGAACGCCTGCTTTAACCAAGGTAACATCGACGGCCTGCGCAGGCGATGGGTGCGCAATCTCCACGTGTGCCTGTCTCGGCGTCTCGCGCTACCGCAAGAAAAGGAAAAACTGCCGGCGCGGCGCCAGCCGGGCTCCGATCCCGCGTAATCCAGAGTTTCCCGTATTTGGATTGCGGCCGCGCCCCTGATCAGGCTCGGGAATCTTGATCGACACGACTTCGGTTTCGATGGGAAATATGCGGCAAAACGACCGAGAATCGTGGCGGCAGGGGCGAATGATCGACAGACGGATGTATTACGAGCGTGCGTTGTGGCCTGAAACCGAGCATACTGATAACGTGCCTTTGGAACTTCGCATAGAAAGTCAACTGGTCGCGGCAGCTTTGCGCCTGGACGCGCGGCTTATCAACGGCTGGTCGAGCAGCGAAGAACGTCTCGCGGCGAATGCCGTCCCATTCAGTCCGCACGCGGCTCGGCGACTTCGTGACATCATTCGCGCCGGCGGTGACCCGCTCGGAGATGCGTTTTGCTCTCTCAGATCTCCAAAGCTGAGAAGAAGCCAGGGAGCCACTTATACGCCCTCCACTGTAGCCGAGGCTATCGTCTCCTGGGCAGCCTCCACGGGTCTCGATCCGGTCCGGGTGATCGAGCCTGGCGCAGGCTCTGCGCGTTTCCTGCTGGCGGCTGCAAAAGCCTTCCCGCGTGCCGCGCTTCTCGGAATCGAAACGGATCCGCTTGCCGCAATCATCGCGCGTGCTAATTTGGCGGCCGCCGGGTTGTCGGGCAGAGCCACTGTCATTCTGGGCGACTACCGGAGCGTGAACATCCCGACAGTCAAAGGCCGGACACTCTATATCGGAAATCCTCCTTACGTTCGTCATCATCAACTGGACGGGGAGACAAAAGGCTGGCTCTCCGCTCATGCTCATCGCCTAGGCCTCACAGCAAGTCAGCTCGCTGGCCTGCACGTCTATTTTTTTCTCGCGACTGTGCTCAATGCGAAGAAAGACGATTTCGGAGCTTTTATCACCTCCGCCGAATGGCTCGATGTGAATTACGGAAAACTCGTACGTCAATTATTCTTGAGCGGCCTCGGAGGGCAGGGCATCACTATCATCGAGCCGACGACGCGCACATTCGAAGATGCCGACACAACTTCCGCAATTACGCAATTTATCATCGGTTCAAAGCCCGCCAAGATCCGAGTCAAGCGCTCCGCAAGCGCCACTCGCCAGGACGCTTTCACCGGAGGGCCATGGCTCGATCGCGCAAGACTCGAGACGGAGGTTCGCTGGTCATGGCTGACTCGAAAAGCGAGAGAAAAGCGCGAAGGATTCGTCGAATTGGGCGAACTGTGCCGCGTTCATCGGGGCCAGGTGACCGGAGCAAACCGGGTTTGGATTGCTGGCGCGCATAGCAAAATGCTCCCTCAATCTGTCCTATTCGCCTCGGTGACGCGCGCAAAGGAGCTGCTCGTGGCTGGTGAAGCTCTCGACGACTCGTCCAGCCTCCGGAATGTGATCGACATTCCGGCCGATCTCTCTTCGCTGGACAAGGAATCGCGGACAATTGTCGAGCGCTTCTTGGCCGTTGCCAAATCTTTGGGGGCCGATGACACCTATGTAGCCCGGAATCGCAGGGCGTGGTGGTCTGTCGGTTTGCATGCACCCGCTCCTATCCTTGCTACTTACATGGCCCGCCGCCCTCCGAAGTTCGTGAGAAACCTCGCTGGCGCTCGGCACATCAATATCGCGCACGGTCTCTACCCGCGGGATCCTTTGTCGCCCGACACCCTGGACTTTCTTGCAAGATTTCTGTCGTCTGAAGTTTCGCTGAACGAAGGGCGTACTTACGCCGGTGGCCTCACCAAATTCGAACCGCGGGAGATGGAGCGCCTGCTGGTTCCTCAGCCCGGCTTGATTGGGGCGATGCGAACCGCATGAGCCAGCCGCCGCGTTGGTCCGATGAGCAGCTTGAGATTGGCCTCTCCAAGGCCCGCGACCTTTTCAGACAGGAGAGACTTCAAGAGCCCCTCGAAGCTTACACCAAGGCATTCGATCAGTATCGAGGTGCCGTCGAAAGCCTGCTAGAAGCGACTTACGGCCTCACACAGCTTGATCGGCAGGGCGTCGAAATAATGACTAACGCCGCTCTGTTTGAGGCTTTTCGTTATCTTGCGGGGCCTCCGATCTCCGAAGACGACCTGGCAGTGCTGGCCGACGCGCGGCTCACCGCAACCGGCCTCCGCGCCTATCCGGAGATGGCACTACGCGTGTTGAGCGTGGTTCGGACGGCCCTCGACCAGCGTCGATTCCCATGGGTCTGCGAACACCGCATGCCCACGGAAGTCGAAAAAACCGCAGCGGTAGTGGCTTCCGCTGCGCTCCTTGCCACGAGCCGCATCGGTACCGCCAGACGAAACGAGGGGAAGGATCGACAGGAACTGAAGGTGCGTGACGCATTGCTAGGTCGAAACTGGAAACAAGTCCCAGCGCGAGTTGTCGCAACCTTTAATCAAGCTCCCAGTGCTGGGGAGTTTTGCCGGGAAAGCTTGCTCGGAACAGCCAAAGCCGATTTCCTTTTGGGGCTTTGGGACCGGCGGATCATGGCTATCGAGTGCAAGGTGTCGAATTCGGCAATCAACTCGGTCAAGCGGTTGAACAGAGAAGCCGCGGGCAAAGCCGAAAAATGGATTTATGAATTTGGAGCGCTCAACGTCGTCCCCGTTGCCGTTCTGAGTGGCGTTTACAAGCTCCATAACATAAAAAGCGCTCAGGATCGGGGTCTCACTGTCTATTGGGCTCACGATCTCAACGAGCTTCTCGACTGGATAGACGCCGCACACTAATTCCGCCTGTTCTCTTCCCACCCAATCCGAGAGTCCGCCCCAGTTCCCTCATTTTCTAGTTCCCCGCTTTCGGCGCATCGATCCTCACCAGCAATACATCGTGCTTCTCCAGTTCGATGGGCATCTTGTCAGTCAGCTCGACGTCCTTGCCGGTCCAAAGGTCCTTGGCCTGCTGGGTGCCATGCAACCCCAGCCTCGTCAGGCTCAGGTGGAATGGATGCGAATCGAAGCGACCCTGATCGGCGGTATTGATGATGCACACGGCCAGCGCGCCGCCGGCCAGATGCCGCGTCCAGACCTCAACCTCGCCCTCGGAGTAGGCGCGCGTGCCCTGCTTTCCAAGCGTGTCCTGGTCGATAGCAATCACGTCGCGGTTGGTGAGGATGGCCTTTACCTCAGGGGTCATCTTGGTGAGGTCGTTTCCGGCGAGCAGCGGCGCGGCCAGCATCGCCCACAGCGAGAAGTGCGAGCGGTTCTCTTCGAGCGTAAGCTTGCCATTGCCCACCTCCAGCATGTCGGGATCGTTCCAGTGGCCGGGCCCCGCGTAGCGCTCCAGGCCCGCCTGGCTGAAGCCGATGACCGCGATGCGATCCCAGGTGGCGTTGATGTCGTCGGTGGTGCGCCACAGGTTGCCGCCCAGCGCCGGAGCCCACTCCCACGGCGCGTCCCACCCGTACTGGCAGAGCGACAGTACGATCGGCCGTCCCGTGGCCTTGAGCGCCTTCGCCATCTTCACGTACGCCGCTTCCATCAGCCGCATTTGCGCTGCCATATCGTGCGGCGCCTGCTTCTCCATCACTTCGGGGATAAAGCTGCACAGGTCGTATTTCAGATAGTCGATGCCCCAATCGGCATACATCTTGGCGTCCTGCGCCTCGTGCCCCAGCGACCCCTCGTAGCCGCCGCAGGTCTTCGGCCCCGGCCCCGAGTAGATGCCGATCTTGAACCCCTTGGAGTGCACGTAGTCGGCGAGCGCCTTCATGTCAGGGAACTTGGAGTTGGTATGCAGCACGCCGTTGGCATCGCGTTTGCCCTCCCAGGTGTCGTCGATGTTCACGTAGATGTAGCCGGCATCCTTCATACCAGTGGAGACGAGTTCGTCGGCCGCGGCTCTGATGTCTTTGTCGGTAACCCTTTCGGCGAAGAAGTTCCAGCTATTCCACCCCATGGGCGGCGTCTGCGCGACGCTTACGGCGGCAGACTGGGCGCGGGCAGGTTGTGCCGCGATTAGAACGGCAAGAGCGCCGGAAAGCAGGGCAGAGCACACGGAGGCGAAAACGCGCATGGCAGAGATCCTCTTGAAAACGTTTCGCAAGAAATACTAAGCCGCAGTGCCGATTCCGGCAATCGTGAACTTGCGTTCGCCGGAGAAGAAAAATGGCCGCGGCGCTCAAACGCCGCGGCCCAAGAAACTTGCATGCTTCGCCCGGCTACTCGGGCTTCTGATCTTCGGGCTTTTTGTCCTCCGGTTTCTTATTCTTGTCTTGAGGCTTGGGAGCAGGCTTGGCGGCGGGTTTGGCCTGCTGTTCCTGAGGTTTGGCCGCCGGTTGGGTGGGCCTGGCTTCCGGCTTCGCCTCCGGTTTGGCTGGTTCCTGCCCGGTTTCCGGCTTTACCTCGGGCTTGGCCTCAGGCTTCTCTTCAGGCCGAGCCTCCGGCTTGGTTCCCTGCGTGGCTGGCGCCGGCCTTGTCTCCGGTCTTGCTGCCGGGGCTGGAGCCGGCTTCGCTGCTGGAGCGGGAGCCGGTCTGGTTTCTGGCCTGGCTGCCGCAGGCGCGGGCGGGGCCTTTGCGGGCGTCTTCGCGTTCGGTGGTGGAGCAGCGGGCCGGCGTCCGGGCAACGGTTTGGGCGCGGAGACCGGTTTCACCGGCGGGTCGACCGGCTTGGCTCCCGGCTTGGCCGCGACCAGCTTGCCTTCCGCATTCATGAGCACCGGCCGGTCCGCTTTGACGGGAACAGGGTGGGCTGGCGGGCGGCCAACAAACGATGCGGCCGTGGGCTTAGGCTCGGGCTGGGCGAGAACCGTCACGTGCTCCAACTGGTGCGGATCGATTCGCACCGCAACCTGCGCGGCGGAGCGGCCTGAGGCAAAGTCATTATGGTTCATCGCCGTTACACCGATCGTCCGGTTGACGTAGGTGATGTTGGTGACGTTCACGATGTTCACGTAAGTGGTCTGCACATGAACCACATTGGTCGCCGTGATGTTGGAGATATTGACCGCGTCGATGTAATGCGGCGGGCACGGATACCATGGCCGGTAGGGCTCGCCTGGCCCGAGCGGGAACCAGACGGAGACGCCAACACCACCGAACTGAATGCCTCCGGCGAAGACCACCAGAGCGGGCGCAAAGATGGGACGAGCGGCGGGCGGACCGGGAATCCATCCCCAGCGGCCGCCCATCGAGACCCAGCGGCCGTAATGGAACGGGGCATATCCCCACGGCTCGTCTTCAACCCACATCCATCCCCAGGGTGCATGGTTGACCCAATGTCCGTAGTGGTAAGGCGCCCAGCCGTTTGGCACGTTGCGCGGGAACCAGACCGCGCCGTACGGCGTGCCCGGCTGCCAGTCTCCGGAGGCGTCGAGTTCCACTGCTCCCGGAATGAAGGGGCTTACATAGCGAAACGAGATTGCATTGGCGATCTGCCGGTCGCGCAGCGCGCTCCAGTTATCGAGGTCGTCCGGGTCCGCGGGCTGCAGCCATTGCGGATAGGGTGGATTTGTGCCTACAACCTCAAGGGACTGGCCACCCTCTATCGGCTGGGAGAATCCTGCGGAGCTGGAGACGAGCACTTCCTGGGCAAAACTGGTGTACACAGTGGAGCTCTCGTCAGGCGCGGTGTCGACCCTGAATTCGGATGCCTGGAAGCTGGTTATGTTGGCATTGGGGGTGTGAACCTGCATGGGCTGATCCGGCCACAGGCCCAGTATGTGCACATGCACACTGCCCTGGGCGAGCCCAAAGGCGATGCTGGAAGGATTTTCATTTTCCAGCGTAATGTCGGTGTTGGGGCCGATGCGCACGTAGGTCTGGCCCACCTGGATTTCGGCGCGGCCGCTGGAGTCGGTGAAGATGCGGTCGCCGGGACCGAGCGGCAGGTTGGGGTAGGCCTGGCCCCAGGAATCGATTCCCGCAGGCTCAATGGATACGTTGCCGGAGACGAATCCAAGCCGGCCGGCGTTGGGAATGTCGTCCTGCGCGTGTGAAGGGGTGGTTGCAAATGCCAGAGCGGCTGCGGCGGCAATTGCCGGCAGTGTTTTCATGACAGGAGGGAGAGCAAAGCAGCGCATAGGGTAACTTCCTTTCGCTCGGCGCCCGGATGCGTGTCTGAGGCGGCCGACAGGTCACGCCGGCGCGAGGCTGAATCCCCGGCATCCGGCATCTAGGGTGTTTGGATTTGCGGCTCTTCGGGATTCGACCGCTTCAGCCTCTATCGTTAGAAGCACGGTATTAGTCGTTAAGAACCCAGGCACGAAAAGAAAGTGGTAAAAAGATGCTACCTCAGAAAGCACACCGCGGGGAACCGCTCGATGGCGGAGAACGTACAACGAGGCAGAGGGCAATTGCCATGATGCGGGGAATGATAAGTTTAGCGGCCGGCCTGGCGATGACGGCCGGGATCGCCGGATGCCGGGTCAATGTGGAAAAGGACGCTAACGGGCAGGAAAAGACTGTCCAGGTAGATACGCCATTCGGCGGGATTCACGTCAATACCGACCAGACCACGGCGGCGGATCTGGGGTTGCCGCGCTATCCCGGCGCCCAGGAGATCAAAGGCGACGACCAGCATAAGTCGGCCGATGTGCATCTCGGCTTCGGCCAATGGGAGCTGCGGGTGCGAGCGGTAAGCTACGCCACCACCGACAGCCAGGAGCAGGTGACCGCCTTCTACAAGAAAGCGCTGGGCCGTTATGGCGACGTGATCGTATGCCAGGGCAACTCGCCAATTGGATCTCCGACCGTGACCTCCGAGGGCCTGACCTGCAGCGACGACAAGAATGCCAACGTCAAGATCGACCAGGGGGATTTCCACACCGGGTCCGGCAACTTCGAATTGAAGGCCGGCTCCAGGCGCCACCAACACGTCGTCGGCTTCGAAGAACCCAAGGACGGCAAAACGCGCTTCGCCATGGTTATGCTCGATTTGCCCGCAGGCATGGACAACGACAAGGGAAAGAGCGACTAAGCTCTTTTCGATCAATACTTCTATGACGCGGATTGGCGGGAGCGGCCGTTCAAGAGACTCCGCGTTGCCCGCCGTATGCTATAGGCTCGTAAATGTATGGAAATTACCTGCACCCGGTGCCACGGAACCTTGCAGGCTGAGGACTGCTACTGCCCCACCTGCGGTTTGCCGCAACTGGTGTATTCGGCGGACGCGGCAGCCGCTCCCGGCCAGCCGGAACGCTGGAACGAGGCAGTGCGCGACGCCAGCGTGGTGGTATGGCGGCCGGCTCTGCGAGTCGTCCTGCTGCTGGCCGTTCCGGCAGGTCTGCTGTGCAGCGGCCTCTCGCCGGTGAGCATTTTTGGACTTCTATGGATGGCGGCTGCGGCTGCGTGGGCGGTGATCCTCTATCTTCGCAGCCAGCAGGCGCCGTGGATCACGCTCGGCGCAGGCGCGCGCGTCGGCCTCGTGACCGGAATCGTGGGCGGCTGGGTCGCTGCCGGGACCACCGGCATTACGCTGGTGGTCATGCGCTTCGTGCTCCATCACGGCCAACAGATCGACAGCCTGTGGCAGGGCATGGTGAAGGACGAGATGAGCCGGCAATGGGCGGCCGCTGGAGTGGACGCGCACACCATCGCCGCTTACCAGGGCTGGCTGCTTTCGCCGGAAGGCCGCGCCGGCGCGGCGCTGGGTGGCGTATTCTTTCTCGTCACCGCGCTGATCCTCTTCGCCGTCGCCGGCGGCGCACTTGGAGCACGCCTGATGGCTGCGCGCCGTCCCCAGGCCTAGCGCAAGCCGCACGCAATCTAAATTCTCCACAAGTCAATGGGTGCCCCATCCTTGCGCCCGCCGTTGGGCGCAAGGATGGGAGACCACAAATCCAAAGCGCTGCGAAACGTCCACATCTCCACAACTTGCCCCACCCCGCCGCACCCTTCTATCATCCGGCGAGAGACAAGCAGCGAAGAAATCCATGAGCGAAGAGCGAAACCCGTCCTCCCTGCGCATCAAGGGTAGGCTGATGTCAGCTTCAGAGATCGAGCGCACGCTGGTGCGCCTGGCCCACGAGATTGTAGAAAAAAGCAACGGCAGCAAGGACCTGGCGCTGGTGGGCATCAAGCGCCGCGGCATTCCCCTGGCCGAGCGGCTGGGCAAGCTCATCTCCGGCATCGAGAAGCATCCCGTCGACACCGGCGCGCTCGACATCCAGTTCTACCGCGACGATTTGTCCACTGCCGATATTCGTCCCGTGGTCACGCCGGGAGCCATCGGATTCGATGTGGAAGGCCGCGATGTGGTGCTTTGCGACGACGTGCTTTACACCGGCCGCACCATTCGCGCGGCGCTCGACGCGCTCTTCGACCACGGCCGCCCGCGTCGCGTGCAACTTGCCGTACTCATCGACCGCGGCCACCGCGAGCTGCCCATCGAGGCCACGTACGTAGGCAAACACGTCCCCACCAGCAGCCGCGAGATCATTGAGGTAAAGTTCCGCGAGGTTGACAACGACGAGCAGGTGCTGCTCGTCGAGCGCGTAGATTGAGACAGGCAGCTTTTAGCTATCGGCTCTTAGAACCTGTCCGGAAACTAGGCTTTTTGAAGGGTACGGGCTTCAGCCCGTACATTAAGAGCTGATTTTGGTCTCCGGCTTTAGCCGCTGAGGGAATGCAAACTCCTGAAAAATCTTCCCTCAGGGGCTAAAGCCCGTACCCTTCACACAAAATGAAGTTTTGGACAGGTTCTTAGCCTTTAGCCCTTGGCTTTCAGCTCGGGGTCTCAGCCCTCTGGCTAAAAGCCAAGAGCTCAAACCTCGAGCGTGAAGATTCTAACGCAGGTTCGCATGACTACAGCCGCAGCACCAGTTCGCCGAACAATTCACGCGCCGCCGATCTCTGATTCGCCGTTTCCGTACCATCCCGGCTCGCTGCTCTCTGTCGACGACCTCACCCTCGACGGCGTCAGCCACATCCTCGCCCGCGCGACCGCTCTCGAAAACGAAGATCCCCTCAAGCGCGCCCGCATTCTCGCCAAGCGCCGTGTCGCGTTGCTCTTTTATGAGTCTTCCACGCGCACGCGCACCAGTTTCGAGCTGGCCGCAAAAGCTCTTGGCGCCGACACCACGCTGGTTTCAAGTCTTTCTTCGAGCATCGAGAAGGGCGAATCGCTCAAAGACACCGGCCTGACGATCAAGGCGCTGGGCGCCGAGACTATCATCCTGCGTCATGCCAGCTCCGGCGCGCCGTGGCTGCTCGAGGAATCCACGCGCCTGCCCATTCTCAATGCCGGGGACGGCATGCACGAGCACCCCACGCAGGCGCTGCTCGACCTGCGCACCATCCTCGCGCACATCGATCCGCTCTCAAAAACCTGTCATCCTGAGCGAGGTCGCCCCGACGACCGAGTCGAAGGACCCGCGTTTCACATCGATCGCGTCACCCACGAAACTCTCTCCGGGATCACCGTCACCATCGTCGGCGACATCCTTCACAGCCGCGTAGCCCGCTCCAACATGATGCTGCTGCCGCGGCTCGGCGCGCGCGTCCTGCTCTGCGGCCCCAAGGAACTGTTGCCGGAGATCGCCACACAAACCGGCCCGGGCATCGCCATCGAGCGCGATTTCGAAACCGCGCTCCGCCAATCCACGGCCGTGATGATGCTCCGCATCCAGGCAGAACGCCTGGCCGGTTTGCAGCTCGACCTCGAGGAGTACAAGGCCAGCTACCAGCTCACCAGCGAGCGCCTGCGCGATCACGCGCCGCAAGCGCTCGTTATGCATCCCGGCCCCATCATTCGCGGACTCGAACTCACCGCCGGCGTCGCCGACGGCCCGCAATCGGTCATCGTCGAGCAGGTGCGCCACGGCGTGGCCATCCGCATGGCTGTGGTGGAGCGCGCACTGAAGACGACGGCGCAGGGAGAGCGAGAATGACAGCGATCCTGATTCAGAACGGCCATCTCATCGACCCCGCAGCCGGTATCGATGCCAAGAAAGACATCCTCCTCAAAGACGGCCGCGTGGCCGAGATCGCTTCACCCGGCAAGTCGAAACAAGCCGACGGCGCCGGCCCGGCCGACATCACGATTCTCGACGCGACCGGCCTCGTCGTCGCCCCCGGCCTGGTTGACATGCACGTGCACCTGCGCGAGCCCGGCCAAGGCTACAAAGAGACCATCGCCACCGGCACAGCAGCCGCAGCCGCGGGCGGTTTCACCGCCGTAGCGGCAATGCCCAACACGCATCCCGTCAACGACTCGCCCGAAACCACGCGCTGGATGCAGGCGCCGGAACGCGGCGCGGCCATTCGCGTTTTTCCGATCGCCGCCGCCACACGCGGATCGAAGGGCGAAGCGCTCAACGACTTCGCCGCGCTCAAATCCGCGGGAGCCGTGGCCGTCACCGACGACGGCCTGCCCATCCTCAAAGACAGCGTAATGCGCGAAACGCTGGCCGCCGCGGCCCGCGCGGGTTTGAGCGTCATCCAGCACGCCGAGGACACGCGCCTCACCCAAGGCTGCTGCATGAACCTAGGCCCTACGAGCTTCAAGCTGGGCCTCCGCGGCATGCCGTCCGAAGCCGAATCCGGCCTCGTTGAGCGCGACATTCGTCTGGTCTCCGATTTGCGTGACGCGCGCGCTCATCTGCACGTGGCGCACACGTCCACTGCTGCGGCGCTCGCCGCTGTGCGCCAGGCGCGCCGCAACGGCCTGCGCGTCACGTGCGAAGTTGCCCCGCACCACTTCCTGCTCACCGAAGAGCACGTCGGCAAATACAACACGCACGCCAAAATGAATCCGCCGCTGCGGTCCGCGCAGGACCGCGACGCCATGATCGAGGGCATTCTCGACCGCGTGGTCGACGCCATCGCCACCGACCACGCGCCCCACGCCACGCACGAGAAGGAAGTCGAATTCGAGCGCGCGCCCAACGGCATCACCGGCCTTGAAACCGCGCTGGGCCTGTGCCTGCGCTGGCTGCACAAGGAGTGGAAACTACCCCTCGGTCGCGTGCTCAGCCTGCTCAGCGCGCAGCCGGCGGCGCTCCTCAACCTCAAGAACCGCGGCACGCTCATCGTCGGCAGCTTTGCCGACGTAGTCGTCTTCGATCCCCACGCCGAATGGGTCTTCCATGCCCGCGATTCGAAGTCGAAGTCGCGCAACACGCCCTTCGACGGCTGGACGATGCAAGGCAAGGTCCGCTGGACGATCAGCGAAGGCCGCATCGTTTATGCGAGCGCATAGGCGCGTAAGACATTGCAGTTCGAGACTCGCTACGATCTCGCGAGGACCGAGCATATGAGAACGAATGTCACGCGCGCTGGCGCCGCCAAGGCTGCGCTTCTGGCTCTTTTCATCGCGGCCGCTGCAGGTTTCGCGCATGGATCGCAGCCGCCGGATTCGGCGGAGAATTCCGGTGCGGCCATTGCGTTTCAGGCCAGCTTTCCCGCCTATCGAGTCCGCCTGCTGAAAGAAACTCCGCTGGGTGCCGTACCGGCGATCGAGGTCTATCGCAACGAGCAGCTTGTCTTTCGGTTTCCACTGGTCTCCGGGCTCAATTCCGCGTCTTCACCTGAACATCTCTCGGCGATCCAATATCGCATCCAATCGCCCGAAGCCGGCAAGCCTGGCCTTCTTTATGAGATCGTCGCGACGGCCGCCAGTTCGCTGTGGGCGCGTCGCGAGTTCCACTGGCGCCTCTATACCGATCATCTCGAGTTCGATCAGGCCGCCTGGGGCGAAGGCAAGATCGGGCGCTGCTACTTCTTTTCCAATGGCGTCTCCGGCCGCTGGGACAAAGGCACAAGCGACGGCGCGGCCTGGAATTCAACCCTGATGGCGGACCGCTACTGGACGCCGTCGCCGAACCTCGCCAATGAGTGGGAGTTCTCGATTGCCGAGCCGCAGACCCTGGGATTCGGCTCCGGCAATCGCGAAGGCTCCGAAGACGATTTTCGCCCCGCGCAGATGGCCGGCATCTTCAGTCCTCCGCCGCTCATGCTTGCATTCCATCGCGGCGGCGAGTGGGCAGGCGTGGGCATCGGCGCGCCGCCGGGGCAATATCGCTTCCCCGCGATCGAGTACTCCGGCTCACGCTATGCCGGTGCTTCGTGGTGGGTTGATTACCTCGGCTATCAAACCATGAGCAACGTATCTGGCGGCGAGTTCCACTCACCCGTCGCGGCCATTCATTTCGGTTACAGCGCCCTCGACACGCTGGAGCGTTACAGCGAATGGCTGCGGCACAGCGGCTTCGCGACCGAGCCAACCTACCCCGATGTCGCCTGGCACCATCTGCCCGTCTTCTGCGGCTGGGCCGAGCAGACCATTAGCTCCGTACCATATGGCCGCGCGCCGAACACGGAATCGACGCAGAAAAACTACGAGGCGTGGATCGCGGAGCTGGAGCAGCGCAAGCTGCCCGTGGGAACCATCGTCATCGACGATAAATGGCAAAAAGGTTACGGCTCGTTCGACATCGATCGCGAAAAGTGGCCCGACCTGAAGGGCTTTGTCGCCACCCAGCACGCGCGCGGACGCCATGTGCTGCTCTGGGTTCCCGTGGCGCACACCGACGGCCTGCCCGACGCGCTGTGCGTGCACGACGACCACGGCAAGTGCATGGCGCCGGCGCTCGGAAACCCCGCATACGAGAAGTTCCTGCGCGCTCGGATCCGATACCTGGTGGAGACCGTTGGCGTCGACGGCTTCAAGGAAGACTGGGTATGGGCGCCGAGCGCTGCCGGCCTGCCCGTGCCGCCCGAGCTCGCCGGAATCGAAGCCGTGCGGCGCTTCCAGCAGATTCTCTACACTGAAACGCATCACTGGAAGCCGGACGCCATGGTGGAAACGCAGACCGCGAATGGAGCGTTCCGCGATTCCTCCGACGTTTTACGCCTGAACGACATCTGGTATGCGACGCGCGATGTCGTGGGAACGATGCGCGAACGGGCGCGCATTGCGCACATCTCCGGCTGGCAGTTGGTGGATACGGATAACGCCAGCTCCACGACCCTCGAAACCTGGTGGGACTACATGGAAGCGCAGCCCTCTATCGGGATTCCCGCGCTCTATTTCGTGCACCGGACAGAGTCAACGCTGGAAGTGCCTCCCGATTCGGACTGGGTGGCTCTTGCCGGAATCTGGGGCCGTTACATTGCAGGGCTTCCGTCACAAGGTGAATCCCGGCCGAAAGAATGAGATAGAAGTTTCTCGCTTGCCCGATTCGCGTGCGCTCCCTATTCTTGTCCAGCATCCGTTTGGTGCGATAAAGACAGACAGTGCGGGAGCGAGACGATGGACAAGCGGGAGTTTCTGAAGGCGTCGGGAGCGATTGTGGCAGGCAGCATGTTGCCGCGTGGGGCGCGCGGCCAGCAGATGACCGGACCGCGCGAAAACTGGGCCGGCAATCTCACGTACAGCACCAACAGGCTGTACACGCCAGCCTCCGTAGATGAACTGAGGCAAGTGGTCAAGAGCTGCGCAAAACTCCGCGCGCTGGGCACGCGCCACTCGTTCAACACCATCGCCGACAGCACCGCCAATCAAATCTCGCTGGCGCACTTCGACTCGATCGCGCTCGACGAGAAATCGCGCACCGTGACCGTAGGCGCGGGCGTCACTTACGGTAAGCTCGCGCCGGTGATCGACGCGCGCGGATGGGCGCTGCACAATCTCGCCTCGCTACCGCACATCTCCGTCGCCGGCGCCATTGCCACGGCCACGCACGGCTCGGGGCTGCACAACGGCAACCTGGCAACGCCGGTCTCCGGCCTCGAATTCGTCACCGCCGACGGCGGGATTGCGCGCCTTTCACGCGACAAAGACGGCGAGCATTTCCTCGGCGCCGTTGTGGGCCTCGGCGCACTGGGTGTCGTCACGAGCGTTACGCTAGACGTGCAGCCGACGTACCAGGTAGCGCAATCGGTTTACCGCAACCTTTCCTTCGACCATCTGAAAGATCACTTCGACGATATCTTCGGCGCCGGCTACAGCGTGAGCCTGTTTACCGACTGGCAGAATCATCGCGCCACGCAGGTGTGGATCAAGCGCCGATTTGCGCCCGGCGACAAGAACGAATGGACTCACGAGTTCTTCGGCGCCGCGCTGGCCACGGAGAAGCTGCACCCCATCGAAGGCCACTCCGCCGAAGCGTGCACCGATCAGCAGGGCTTGCCGGGCCCGTGGTACGAGCGGCTGCCGCATTTCAAGCTCGAGTTCACGCCATCGAGCGGGCGCGAGCTGCAGACCGAGTACCTCGTCGCACGCGACCGCGGCTACGAGGCCATTCTCGCTGTCGAAAAACTTCGCGACCAGATCACGCCGCACCTGTTCGTCACGGAGCTGCGCACTATTGCCCCCGACGAATTGTGGATGAGCACCGCCTATCGGCGTCCGTCGCTGGCCATCCACTTCACCTGGAAACCGGAATGGCCGGAGGTCAGCAAGATCCTCCCGCAAATCGAAGCGCAAATGGGGCCGTTTGAGCCTCGCCCGCACTGGGCCAAGCTGTTCACGCTGCCGCCGGCCAAATTGCAGTCGCATTACGCCAGGCTTGCGGAGTTCAAGACCCGGCTTGCGCATTACGACCCGCAACGCAAATTCCGCAACGAATTCCTCAGCCAAAACCTCTACGCAAGTTGAGCGATCGCGGCGCTCCCGATTTTCTCAAGAATCTCCGTGCCCCATCCTTTCCGCAGGTCGCCGCGGCGACTCGCGGAAAGGGTGGGATACCGCAATCTGGGCCCGTCAGATCTGTCGCTCAAATGGAAACTTCTCCCGTACCAGCGCCATCGCCTCCTCCTCGGTCGCAATCGTCCCCTCCAACTGCGCATCTTCGACCGTGCTCAGCATTTCTTTAAACCCGGGTCCCGGCGCATAGCCGGCGGCAATCAGCTCGCGCCCCGTCAGCAGCGGACGCGGGCGAACGGTCTCTTCCGGCATCGCTTCAAAGCGTTCGCGCACAAACTCGTAGATCTCCAGGTTGCGGTGCGCCGCCAGGCAATCCATCTTGTGCAACTCCAGATGCTGGTCGAAATCCTCCAGGCGAAAGAATCGCTTCAGCGTCGATGCCTTCATGCGCGGCGCGTCGGCAAAGCGCATGTGGTTTTCGATCAGCGCCAGAATCTGCCGCATTTCCTCATTGGAGAACCGGAAGCGCCGGCAGATCTCCGCTCCCATGGCCGCGCCCACCTCCACGTGCCCGTCGAATCGAATCCGATCCGGAGCGCTGCGAAACGTCGGCGGCTTGCCTACATCGTGCAGCAGCGCACCCCAAGCCAGCGTGGCCGCGCTACCGGCCTCGAGCTGATCGAGCAGCAGCAGCGTGTGCGTCCAAACATCGCCTTCGGGATGAAACTGCGGCGGCTGCTCCACGCCCTTCATCTTCGCCACTTCCGGCAACAGCTGCGCGAGCAACCCGGTCTCGTCGAGCAGTTCGAAGGCGCGCCGCGCGTGTCCCTCGGTAAGCATCTTTGTCAGTTCGTCGCGCACACGCTCGCGACTTACTGCATGGATGCGCGGCGCGAGCGCGCGAATCGCCGCGCGCGTTCCATCTTCAATCTCGAACCCAAACCGCGCCGCAAACCGCACCGCGCGCAACATGCGCAAACGGTCCTCTTCGAATCGCAGCTCCGGCCGCCCGATGGCGCGAATCACGCCAGCATCGAGATCCGCCAACCCGCCAACGTAGTCGATTACCGCAGAGCGAAGCACCCGCACAGGTTGGTAGGCCAAGGCTCCAGCCCCCGCGATTTGAAGGGTGCGGGCTTCAGCCCGTACATTATCCTCCGACAATAAGGCGGGCTTTAGCCCCTGAGGGAAAAGCTTCTCCGGATCGAGCAGCAGTCCATTGATCGTAAAATCCCGCCGCCGCACATCCTCCTCTGCGCTCTCGGTATACTTCACCGCATCCGGATGCCGCCCATCGGAGTAGGCCCCATCGGAACGAAACGTGGCTACCTCGGTCAGCACAAATTCCTTCTTCTCGGCCGGATCGCCGCCGTTCACATCCGTCGCCACCAGCACCACACCAAAATGCGCTCCCACTCCAAAGGTTCGCGGAAACATGTTCAACACCACATCCGGAGTCGCGCTGGTCGCCACGTCGTAATCAATCGGCTCGCGCCCCAGCAGCAGATCGCGCACACACCCGCCAGCGAGATACGCCTCATAGCCCGCCGCGCGCAGCTCTTGCAGAATCCCCAAGGCAATATCGAATTGGCGGTTGGCAGCCATCATCGCCCCTCGATCCATTGTCGCCGGTTTGGCTGGTCGGAGTGCCAAGAGAAACAGCGGCGGCGGCTTTCGAACACCCTCATTGGATAGCGGTTTGTGATATCATTAGAAAGGCTAAGAGGCGAAGTTGCGGTATGGTGGTCCTGCCATGAACACAGCGCAACAACGCACGCTGGATGCCGTCTTTTCCCGTCCGACCAGAGCGGACATTCGCTGGTTGGCGATCGAATCGCTAATTCGGGCCTTGGGTGGCGAGGTCAAGGAGCGCGCTGGGAGCCGCGTCGCCGCCAGGCTCAACGGAGTGACTGCTGTCTTTCACCGCCCTCATCCTCGACCCGAGATGAAAAAGGGGGCCGTCGACGCAGTCCGGCAATTTCTCGTCAATGCAGGAGTAAAGCCATGATGGAATACAAAGGCTATACCGCGGGGCCCATCGAATTCGAGCCGGACGACAACACTTTTTCCGGAACCGTTGGCGGGCTACGAGATGTCATTCATTTCGAAGGATCGACAGCCAAGGAATTAACTCGGGCCTTTCGAGCAAGCATTGACAGCTACTTGGAGTTTTGCGCAGAGACAGGCCAGAAGCCTGACCGCCCGTTCAACGGCAAAATCCTGGTGCGCACTCAAGCGGCCCTGCACCGCAAAGCCGCGCTGCGCGCCGCTCAAGAAGGCGTGAGCCTGAGCCAGTGGATCTCGCGGCAGATTGAAAGCGCGCCGTGAGCCCTCGCGGCCTCATCCTTGGCATCGAGACCTCCTGCGACGAAACCGCTGCCGCCGTGGTCGAGCGCGGCGCGCACACGCTTTCGTCCGTCGTCGCCTCGCAAATCACCACCCACGCGCGCTACGGCGGAGTGGTGCCCGAGCTCGCCAGCCGCGAACATCTTCGCGCCATCGTCCCCGTTGTTCGCGCCGCGCTGGCCGAAGCCAACGCCGCCCTCGCCGATCTCGATGCGATTGCCGTCACCTCAGGACCAGGGTTGGCCGGGGCTTTGCTCGTCGGCATCACCTACGCCAAAGCACTCGCCTTTGTGCAAGGCCTGCCGCTCATCGCCGTCAACCACCTCGAAGGCCACATTCATGCTGTGCTGCTCAATGAGCGTGAAGAGAGGGCTGCGAGCGCCAACGAGGAGGAGCGGACGGGCGGCGGCTTTAACTCCTACGCCGAACGGGAGCAACAGAAGGATACGGTTTCCAGCCCGTACATTGACGAAGCAAAACACGAAGGGGCTTTAGCCCCTGAGGGACTTCGCGAAGAACCTGGGCTTGCGCTCGTCGTCTCCGGCGGCCACACACATCTTTATCTCGCGCGCCCCATCGACGGAACATGGCACTACACCCTCGTCGGGCGCACGGTGGACGACGCCGCCGGCGAAGCCTACGACAAAGTCGCCAAGCTGCTCGGCCTTGGTTATCCCGGTGGGCCATGGGTCGACGCGCTCGCACCATACGGCGATCCGCGGGCCGTGCCCTTCTCGTTTGCGCAGATCAAGCGCAAGGCCCACCTGGCTGGCAAAGCGGCTAGGACAAAAGGGGCGCGAACTGCACCCATCGCACAGCTCGATCCACGTTTTCTTTTTTCGTTTTCGGGAATCAAGACGGCTGTGCTGCGTTACGTCGATCTGCACCGCCTTCGGCGTACTCCATATCCGAATTCCGGAACCTGGGAGTCCGAGCGCCTTCCAAAGACTCGCGAAGAAGCCTTGGCTCTTTGCCCGCAGCCGACCCTCGATCTCATGGCCAGCTTTCAGCGCGCCGTGGTCGGCGACCTGATGAAGAAGACCTTCGCCGCAGCGGAATCTTACGGCGCCAAGCGCCTGCTCATCACCGGCGGAGTCGCCGCCAACCGCGAACTCCGCACCCGCTTCACGGCCGAAGCGGCAAGTCGCGGTTTCAGCGTAGCTTTTCCCACGCTGCCACTTTCCACCGACAACGCCGCGATGATTGCCGCCGCGGCCTGGCCGCGTTTTCAGGCCGGCGAATTCGCTGCAGAGAGCCTCACAGCCGATCCATCGCTCGCCCTCGGCGTGTAACTCCTGGCCACACCAAAAATTGCACAGGCCGGTTCGCCGCTCTCAGGTCGTCAGTCTTTCCCGATCTCGTACGGAATCCCAAAGCGCCCGATCTGAATGAGCGCTTTATCACCCGGCGGCCAAATGCGAAGGCTCTCCACGCGGCTCGAACCGGCAATCAGGTGCGCATCCACGGTTCCCACCAGGGTGCCCGTCGCCGCCTCGTTGAAATGCACGCTCAGCTCATCGCCGGAATGCGTGTAGCCAAAGATGTATTCGCCCGGCCTGAGCGCCACGCCGCCGATCTTGACCGGCGCCTGCACCACAAGATAGTGCGAGTACTTGCCCTCGGCCGAGTAGCCGGCGGTAATGAGCACTACTCCGGCAATATAGCGCCCGCGGCCGTCCACGATGCCCGAGGCGGTGCGCATCTCGGTCTCGATGTGTTCCTTCTCAACCGGCGCGCGAGCCGGCAGCAAGGATGCCAGCTCGGCGTCCGTAGCCGCGCGCCAGGTGTTCTTTTGCCCATGCGCAGCCGGAACCAACAGCGCAAGCACGAGAAGCCCGCAAAGAATCGATCTTGTCATCGCAATTTTGATCATGATCTCGGCTTTCTCAGGGATTCGAGGGGAACGATCCCGCGCTGAATGGCGGCCGTGGCCGCCTGCGTGCGATCGGTAACCCCCAGCTTGCCCAGCAGGCTGTTGATGTGCGTCTTCACCGTGGCCTCGGAGATGGCGAGCTCCGTGGCGATCTCCTTATTGCTCTTGCCGTGGACAATCTGCTCCAGCACGTCGAACTCCCGCGGCGTCAGCTCCTCGGTGCCCATGCGCTCGGCCAGCTTCTCGGCAATGGCCGGCGGGATGTGCGATTTCCCGGCATGAACCGCGCGAATGGTCGCGATCAGCTCCTCCGACGTCATGCCCTTGAGCAGGTAGGCGCGCGCGCCGGCCTGCAGGGCGCGATAGATGTCTTCGTCGCCGTCATACGTGGTCAGCACGATGAAGCGCGCCTGCGGAGTCTCCATGCGGACTCGCTGGATCACGTCCACGCCGCCCAGCCGCGGCAGGCGCAGGTCGATGAGGGTTATATCCGGCAGGTGCTTGCGAAAATTCGCGATCGCCTCCACGCCGTCGGCCGCCTGGCCCACCACTTCAAGCCCTTCAGCCACGTTGAGAAGCGCCACCAGGCCCTGGCGCACCACGTGGTGATCTTCCACCACCAGCACGCGAATGGGCTCTCCTGCTGCGTTCGCCGTCAATTGCTCTCCTTCCGCTGGCTGCGCCGCGCCGGCGCCTCCAGCCTCACCGTGGTTCCGGCGCCGGGCTCGCTTTTTACCTCAAGCGTTCCGCCAACGGCCTTGGCACGCTCACGCATTCCCGTCAAACCATAATGGCCGGGGGGCGGCTCGTGCTCCTCGCCGGCTGTGAATCCGCGGCCGTCGTCCCGCACTTCGAGCGCGATCTCGCCCGGCCCATACTCCAGCCGGACGGTCACGTTCTTCGCTCCAGCGTGCTTGCTTACATTATGGATTGCCTCCTGGGCCACGCGCAGGAATTCGCGTTCCGTGCCCAGCGGCAGCGGCCGGTAGGCGCCGAAGATGCTGAATTTCGCCTCGAAGCCATTGCCGCCCGAGGACTCCACCATGCGCCGCAAGCGCACCGGAAGCGTCTGCTCTCCGGTGTCCTGCGAGCGCAGCGCCCAGATCGATTGTCGCGCTTCGTCCAGCCCCTCGCGCACGTAGCCGCGGGTTGCATCGAGATGCTTCTCTGCCGCGTCCAGCTTTTTCAGCCGCAGCAGCTCGGCCAGCAACTCCAACTGCACTGAAATTCCAACGTAGCCCTGTGCCAGCGTGTCGTGAATCTCGCGGGCGATGCGGTTGCGCTCGCCCAGCACGGCGCGAAACTCGCTCTCCGCGAGCCGCAAGCGGCGCCGGAGCAGCAGAAAGATCGCTCCGGCCATGGCCACTATCGCCAAAACGTAGAACCAGATTGTCTGGTAGAAGTGCGGCCGCAGATCGAACTCGATCGCCGCGCCCGCGGTGTTCCAGACTCCGTCGTTGTTGGCCGCCTGCACACGAAACGTGTAGCGGGCCGGCGGAATGTTGGTGTAGTAGGCGCTGCGGCGCGCACCGGCGTCGGTCCAGTCGCGATCGAATCCGTCGAGCTTGTAACGGTAGCGCACCTTTTGCGGCGCTACGAAGCTCAACCCGGCGTAGTCGAACTGGAAATGGACGTGACCGGCTGGAACTCTCAACCAGGAGCCCGCCGCATGCAATGCCTGGTCGACGTCGTCGACGGCGAAGCGCTCGATGGCCACCGGCGGCGGCACCGTGTTCACCGGGAAATGCGCGGGGTCGACCTCGACCAATCCCTTGGGCGTGGCAAACCATAACGAGCCGAGGCGCGAGCGCCATGCGGAAGGATGGCTGTTGGTTGCCGTCTCGCGGCTGCGCAGGCCGTCGGCGGAGCCGAACTCCATCCAGTGCGAGCAGTTCGCTTCGGTCATTCCGGCCGTGCCTTCGTTGCAGTCGCAGCGGGCAATGCCGTTTCCGGTAGCGAACCAGAGATGCCCGGCGCCATCATCGAGAATGGCGTGAATCGTAGCCCGATCCAGCCCGTTTCCCGTGACTTTTGAAAACCGCCGGCCGTCCCAAAGATTCCATCCATGGTCCTGTGTACCGATGAGCAGCGTTCCCATGGCGCGCGGCAGCAATGCTGTAATCACGTTGCTCGAAAGCCCGTCGGCGGTGGTGTAATTCGCGATTTTTCCGTCTTTGATTCGCGAAAGACCGGCCAGTGTGGCCACCCACAGGTCACCGCTTGTATCTCGTGCCATAGCTCCGACCAGATCGTTGCCCAGCCCGCTCGACTGGGAGTAAACCTCCATGCGCGGTTGGGCAGTGCCGCCGGCCCAGTGCGTCAATCCGCGGCGCGTGCCGATCCAGAGCGATCCGTCGGCGTCCACCAGTAGCGAGCGGATGAAATCGTCGGGCAGGCCGTCGGCGGAGGTGAACGTCGCTAGGCTGCCGGAGCGAATGCGGCTCAGGCCATCCGGCGTGCCTACCCAGAGGTCGCCGTCAGGCGCTGCGGCCAACGATAAAATCACGTCGCTTGCTAGGCCGTCGCGAACCGTGAAGGTGCGGACTACCTTCGCGCCGTCCGGCGTTCTTTCGAGCTCATTCAGGCCGCCGCCGCTGGTGCCTACCCATAGCGTCTCAGCCTTGTCCTCCACAACCGCCGAGACATTCTCCGAAGACAGGCCATCGCGCATCCCGAAGGTCCTGAAGCGCTGATCGCGCAGGATGTGCAGGCCGTCGCTCTCGGTTCCCACCCAAAGATCTCCCTCGCGATCCTCCATGAGTGAGAGCACAGAGCTGCGGGACAAAGGGTCCGTTACCGGGAGCGTTTCGAGTTTGTTCCCGGCGAAGCGGGCCAATCCGCCGTTGGTGCCGATCCACAACGTGCCTTCCCTATCGAACAGGAGAGCCTGAATCCGGCTGCCGGGGAGTTCCTTGCCGACACTGAAGCGATCGAGGGCGTTGCCTCCTCGCTTCCTATCGCCGTCCAGGATGGCGACTGTGCTGTTGTCGGCAGAGGCAACGCGCCCTCGAAACGATTGCAGGAATCGAATGCTTCCTCTCGGAATCCAGGGAAGCATCCCAGCTTGCGGTTCGGGGATTTCCCATCGGCCGTCGCTATAGAGCGACACCCGATCCTGGGTTCCCACCCACATCGTCCCTTGACCATCCGAGGTGACATTAGCGATGGCGTTGAAAGGCAATCTTGTCGCCGCCGAACTTTCCACGAAGCGGCCTTCCTCGAAACGCAACAGACCCTGATCCGTCCACACCCACAATGTGCCGTCGCTCGCCTCCTCCAGCGCCTTGATGTCGTTTCCCCGCAGCCCGTTGGCTGCTGTAAATGTGGTGATGGCGCCATCCTTCCAGCGCGCCAATCCAGCGCTGGTGCCGATCCACAATGCACCGTCGCCAGATGCGAGCAGGCAGCGAACGTCGCTGCCGGGAAGAGCCAGAGTCGAGGTCGTGTCGAAGGTCGCAAACCCGTTGCCGTCGAACCGGACCAGCCCCACCTCGGTTGCCAGCCACACGAACCCATCCCGCGTCTGCGCCAGCGCCTGCACCGTGTTCTGCGGCAGACCGTTCTCCATCGCCCAGGACTGCCTCATCAGGTTGGCGAGCGGCGTCGACGGTTCGAGTGCGCGGCCCGGGAAGGCGCCGGCCACGAGCAGAATCGCAGCGAGCCACCGGCCTAGCTTGCGCGCTTTTCCATAACAGGACGGGCGCAACACTTCCCTCGAATTCAGGTTCTTTTGGTCCACTCGAGCGGGTGGATCTTCGACACACCCGATCCACCGAATGCAATGCTGCACGTATTCACAGTAATTCCGGCGATGCCGCATTGCACAGCATCAACCGCTGTTATAGCGCCGGCTCCTCCATCTATGGATGGACCCGGATGCCCCACTAATGGCCCAAGACGGCATTGGAAAACGCCGATAGGCTGTGGATGTCTCCTGATTGACCGCTTTATCTGAGTAGAGCGTAACTTCCGGGTGGCCGCCCCTCACTGGGCAGCCACCCGATTTTCTTTTGGGGGCGCAGCCGCACGTTTCACCTCGCCCGTCCCGGAAAGCTGACTCAATCGAAAGTAATCAAACTATAGTACCGAATTTGCAATTTCGCCCTGTAGTTGATACCGCTCTGCGGCTATTCTCAGCCCACAAACCTCATCCTCATGAGTTGAATCGAGTTCGTCGCAGGAGACAGAATGAAGACCTTTTCTGCTCAGTCCTGGCGGGCCACGCTCGGCTCCGTCGCAGCTTTCCCCGGCCGTCTTATTTCAGTGTGCCTGGCGATTTACGCCGGTCACCCGGGCGCCGCACTCGGCCAGTCGGCGCCGTCCGCGTTCGAAAACGGCTTCGCCATCTCTGCCGGCAGCACGGTTTCGGGCTATTACCTTGGCTTTGGCGCGCGCAAAATCGCCGGGCCGTCTTCGTTCGTCGATATCGACACCCGGCACCACTTCGGCATTGAAGGTGAAGCGCGATGGCTGTTGTTTCCCCAGACCGCCAGCGTGCACGACACCACGTGGCTCATCGGAGCCCGCTATTCCGCACCCGATTTAGATCGCAAATTCTATCCCTATGTGAAAGGGATGGTGGGATTCACGCAATTCAATTTTCCTTATAGCTATGCGAAGGGCGATTACCTTGTAGCCGCGCCCGGAGGCGGCCTGGACTATCGCCTGACGTACCGGGTCCGCCTGCGGGTCGATGGTGAGTACCAGTTCTGGCCCCAGTTCACTTACGCCAGCATGCCCGCCTGGGGCATCAGCACCGGCTTGCGCGTGCGCGTCTTCTAACGCACCGAGTTCACAGCTCGCCTCATAAGTCGTGTCATCCTGAGCGAGGTCGCGGCGGCGACCGAGTCGAAGGACCTGCATTTTGTGCCGGGAAGCTGCACCACTCTCCGTGCCCCGTCCTTTCGCCGCTTTTGGCGAAAGGGCGGGAAACCCCAAAGGCTCGCTGCTCGACCCCGATATACCATATCCCCATATGTCCGGCCCCAGGTCCCAGGCCCTCCACGAGCGCGCCCAGCACTTCTTCCCCGGCGGAGTCAACTCCCCGGTCCGCGCCTTCAATGCGGTAGGCGGCTCGCCGCCGTTTATCGAACGCGCCGAAGGTGCATGGCTCATCGACGCCGACGGCAACCGCTACATCGACTACTTCTGCTCCTGGGGTCCGATGATTCTGGGCCACGCATTCCCCGAGGCCGTCGACGCCATCGAGATCGCCGGCCGCAACTCGGCCAGCTTCGGCGCTTCCACCGCGGCCGAGGCCGACCTGGCCGAGCGCGTCGTCGCCTGCTACCCGGCGATCGAGAAGATGCGCTTCGTCAGCTCCGGCACCGAAGCCACGATGTCGGCCATTCGCCTGGCCCGCGCCGCCACCGGCCGCAAAATCATCGTCAAGTTCGAGGGCTGTTATCACGGCCACGCCGACGGCCTGCTCGTCAAAGCCGGCTCCGGCGTAGCCACATTCGGCATTCCGGGGTCGGCGGGCGTTCCCGAAGAGATCGCGCGTCTTACCCTCGCGCTGCCCTTCAACGATCTGGCAGCGGTCGAGACAGCTTTCGCCGCGCACCCCGGCGCCATCGCCGCCGTCATCCTCGAGCCCATTGTCGGTAACGCCGGATGCATTCCGCCGGCTCCGGGCTATCTTGCCGGCCTGCGCGCGCTCACCGCTCGCGAAGGCGCGCTGCTCATTGTCGACGAAGTCATGACCGGCTTTCGCGTGGCCCTGGGCGGCGCGCTGGAGCTCTACCACCTCGACGCCGACCTTGTCACGCTGGGCAAAATCGTCGGCGGAGGCCTGCCCGTCGGCGTCTTCGGCGGGAAACTCCGTTTCATGGATCTTCTTGCGCCGCTGGGACCCGTCTACCAGGCGGGCACTTTGAGCGGAAACCCGCTTGCGATGGCCGCGGGAATCGCGACTATCGGCTATCTGCAGGAGCACTCCACCAAAATTTATCCGCAGCTCGAAGCCACGGCCCAAGCCGTTGCCGAAGGCGTAGCCGAGGAAGCCGCCCGCGCCCGTGTGCCGCTGACGCTCAACCGCGTCGGTTCCATGTGGACCTGGTTCTTCACATCATCACCCGTTACGAACTACACGCAGGCCGCAATGTCCGACACCGCCGCATTCGGCCGCTTTCACCGCGCCATGATGGAGCAAGGCGTCTGGCTTCCGCCGTCGCAATTCGAGGCGGCGTTTCTGGGCACCGAGCACGGCGAAGCCGAAATTAAGGCCACGATCCAAGCTGCGCGAGCGGCATTTCACGCGGTTCAGAACGTCTAACTCATTGGTCCCCGCAATTTCCTTCAGGAGCCCCGCCCCATGCTTTCCCGGCCGACTCTCATGATTCTGTTCTCTCTCGTCTTCGCTCCACTCGCCGCCGGAGCGCAAAACCCAGCCACTCCGCCGGCCGACGATGTTGCCTCCTCCTCTCGCACCATCTCCACCGCGAACAAGCCATCGAGAGAGCAGCTGATCACACTCTTCGATCTCATGCGCATCCGCTCGCAAATGCAGGACATGCTGAAAATGGTGCCTACGGCCATCGAGCAGCAGTTGCAAAGCGAGGAGCAGGAAGTTGAAATCAGCCTGCAGACAGCGGGCGGCGGGCAGTTGACGCCCGACCAGAAGGCGGCCAGCGACAAGGTCACCAGCAAGTTCATCGCTCAGACCGCGAACATCTATCCCGTAAACGAAATGCTCACCGACATGGTCGAGGTCTACCAGCGCCATCTCAGCAGCGACGACGTCGACGGTATCATCGCCTTCTACCGTTCACCACCCGGCCAGCACCTGGTGGCAGCCCAGCCGCTGATGGCGCAGGAAGTGATGCCGATGGTGATGAAGAAGATGGAAGCGCGCAGCAAAGACCTCACCGATCGCTACAGAAAAGAACTGAACGACGCGATGGGCCCGCCCAAAATTCCTCCGCCGCAGACTGCGCCCAAACCATAGTCCTCGTGTTCCGGGAATCGGACGATGTCGCGCAATTCCTCGCGGAATGAACCCCGTCGAGAGATCAAAGGCCGAGTCTTAGCTCCATGCGTCGAGCGTCACAAACCGGTGCGTCTGCTTGTACTTCGCAATCAGTTGCCAGGCGGCATTCACTGACGGCTCGCGATTTGCGCCGGGGCCTAGATGGCCGCCATCGTGCAGCACGATGTTCGACGACCGGCCGCGATGCCCAAGCCGATCGATCCGGCGCATCAGGGTCTGCGCAATACGGTCCGCAGAAGGCTCGCTCCAGTCGCTGGTCATGGCGTTCCACAGCACCGGCATCAGGCCCAGCGAAGCTGCGATGCGGAACACCACCGGGCGCCTCGCGCCGAAGGGCGGCCGAAAGTGGCGCACGGCGTGCCCGAGGATCTGCTCGAGGGTCCGGTTGGTTCGATGCAACTCATCGCGCACCTTGTCAGCAGAGGTGAGCGCCAGGTTGGGATGGCTCCACGAATGGTTGCCGATCAGGTGGCCGGCCTGCACGATGCGCCGCACCAGCACCGGCTCGGCTTGCGCGAAGCTTCCAACCAGAAAGAACGTTGCGCGAATCTCATGCCCGGCCAGGATGTCGAGCAGCCGCGACGTCCACGCCGGGTTCGGCCCATCGTCGAAGGTCAGCGCCAATTCGCCCGGACAGGGCGGCGCAGTCAGCGCCTTCCCGAAGATCCGCGAGCCAGGGTGCATCGCCGCATACGCGCATCCGCCCCACACCAGTCCAACGCCGGCCGCGGCGCCAATGCCGGTGTAAATCCATGGTTCCAATGTCAACGTCCTCTTGCATTCCAGTTTGCGGCGCGACGTGGATAGCTTGCAACAGCCGAACGCGGCTCCCGTCGCAAGGATCGGGCGCCCTTCCACCGCTCATCCGCGAAAGGCGTATACTCTTCTTGTTCGGGCCGCATCCTGAGTCCCCGGAGCGGCACTGGAGAAATTATGAGCCTAACGCACTTCCCCGGCGGCGCGGATTCTTCGCCGAGCCCTACTTCGATCACAAAAGTCACCATGCCCGCGCTGTCCGAGATGAAGCGCCAGGGCAAGCCCATCTCCGCGCTCACCGCGTACGACTACTCGACCGCGCGCCTCGTCGACGAAGCCGGCATCGACCTTCTGCTGGTGGGCGACTCACTGGCCATGGTCATCCTCGGCCACGAGAATACTCTTGCCGTCACTGTCGACGAAATGCTCCACCACACACGCGCCGTGCGCCGGGCCGTTCGCCGCGCCCTGGTGGTTGCCGACATGCCATTCGGCAGCTATCACGGAACGATCGGCGAAGGCCTGGCCAACGCCGTCCGCTTTGTGAAAGAGGCCGGAGCCGAAGCGGTGAAGATCGAAGGCCCGCGCTTCGAGCTGGTGCGCGCGCTCACCGACGCGCAGATTCCCGTCATCGGCCACCTGGGCCTCACGCCGCAAAGCGTGCACCGTATGGGCGGTTATCGCGTGCAGGCGCGCACCGCGGATGAGGCACGCGAGCTCAAGGCCAATGCGCTCGCACTGGCGCGTGCCGGCGCCGGAGCGGTGGTGCTTGAAGGCGTTCCGCGCGAAGCCGCTGCGGCCATCACGGCGGAACTTCCCATTCCCACGATCGGCATCGGCGCCGGCCCCGATTGCGACGGCCAGATCCTCGTCTTCCACGATCTCGTCAATCTCACCTTCGCACCCGCGCCCAAGTTCGTTCGCCGCTACGGAGACGCCGCGGCCCTCATTCGGACTGCCATCGAACACTACCGCGAAGACGTGGAGCATCGGGTCTTTCCTGCCGACGAGGAGAGCTATCACCTTCCGGCTTCGGCGCGTCGCAGCCTTCGCGCACGGTTGGCCGAATACGAGGACGCGGATGCAGTCGTCAATCACGATGCGTTGCCGGACTCGGGAGAAATCGGCCAGGACTGATGGAGATTCTTCGCACCTGCGCCGAGTTGCGCGAGTGGTCCCGCCAGGAGCGTAATGACGGCGGAAATACGATCGGCATTGTTCCGACAATGGGCGCCCTGCACGCAGGCCACGCTTCGCTGATCCGCGCCGCTCACAACTCGGTCGGCTTCGTCGCGGTCAGCATCTTCGTCAACCCCACCCAATTCGGCCCCCACGAGGACTTCGCCCGCTACCCGCGCAGCTTCGGAGCCGACTGTGCTCTCGCCAAAGCCGAAGGCGCAGACGTAATCTTCGCGCCTTCGGTCGAAGAGATGTATCCCGCCGGCGCAGCTACCTTCGTCGAAGTTGCGGGGTTGAGCGATCGCCTGGACGGCAAGTCCCGCCCCGGCCATTTTCGCGGCGTGGCTACGGTTGTCGCCAAACTCCTCATTGCGTCCGAAGCCGACCGCGCCTTCTTTGGCCAAAAAGACGCAGCGCAAGTCTGGGTTCTGCGCCGCATGGTCGCTGACCTGCGCCTGGCGACGGAAATTGTCGTCTGCCCCATCGTGCGCGAACCCGACGGCCTCGCACTTAGTTCGCGCAACGTCTATCTCAGCCCCTCCGAACGCGCGCAGGCGCTGGCTCTCAGCCGCGCCATCCGCAAGGCTGAAGAACTGTTCGCATCCGGTGAGCGCCGCGCCGATCTGCTCATCGCAGCAGCAAAGGAAATCCTGGCCGACGAACTGGCGATCCGCATCGATTACATCGAATTGGTGGATTGGGCAACGCTCGCGCCTTTGGAGAATGCCGGCCCGGGCAATCTGTTTGCAGTGGCCGCGTGGGTGGGCGCGACGCGGCTCATCGACAATACGGTCTTCGAATAGCCGCCGTGAGTTTTAGCTCTTTGAGACGCGTTGAGTTAGTCCCGCTGTAATTCCCACTCACGAATTACCGTGTGCACTGCGCCTTCGGGCCGCAACTCGCTGCGATAGAGGCGGAAACAACTCGCCCTGAACCGCAGCTCCTGCAACGCAGGAAGCGAACGCGGCTTCGGCACCTGCGCTCCGCGCCGGGCCCGGGCCAGCGTAGCATGCGGACGAAATGCGCGCTCTTCCGAATTCGCAGCGAAAGAAGCCAGGTGCGACTGCACCGCGTCAGCCAGCGACAGAAGCGCGGGGATCGGCTCGGCAGCGGCCGCAAGAACTCCGGCGCGCCCCAGCACCTCAACCCGAGCCAACGAAACGGAAAACGATGGCGAACGAATGCCGTCAAGCGCCTCGCCGACGCTACCCACGCGATCTACGCCAACTTCGCCCAGAAATTGCAGCGTGATGTGCAACTGATCTTCCGGCGTCCAGCGCAACCCCGGCTGCGCACCGCATTGGCCCGCCCAGGCCACGAGTGCGGCGCGCGTCTCGGCAGGGAGCGGCAGCGCAACGAAGAGACGCATGGCATCGAATCCAATCAGCGCCGGAAGCGCGTCAGCAGATACAGGATGACCGACAGCACAACGCTGATCAGAATGCATGTGCCCAGGGGAAAGTAGACCGACACATTCTTGCCCCTGTAGGCAAAGTCCCCCGGCAGCCGGCCCAGCGGCAGGCCGAAGTGTCCCGCCAGCAGAACCAGCGCACCGATCAGGGTAATCAGAACCCCGAGGCCGATCAGCGCTTTGCCCAGCTCGCTCATTGGCTGCCTCGACACGTCTTTACCGGCTCCAGCGGTTCCACAATTGCCATACGCCAGAGCCGCTGCTGCAGAGTGGCATTTTCCTCAAGAAAATGCCACCCTCCTCTGTCCAAAAAAGGAAGCCGTGAATTGTGGAACCGCTTTAGAATACAGGGAATCGGCAGAGCGCCGGAACCCCATCGCGCGATCTGCGGAAAGGAGCACGGATGCGGATTTCGATCTTTTTCGCCGGAGTGGTCTGCCTCATTGCGGTGCTCTTCGATGCCTTCCAGACCATCATTCTGCCGCGCCGCGCCATCGGCCGCCTGCGCCTCACGCGCATCTTCTACATCCTTACCTGGAGGCCCTGGTCGTTTTTTGCCCGGCGGCTTCACGATGTGCGCAAGCGCGAGACGGTCCTCAGCTACTACGGCCCTCTTTCGCTCATCCTTTTGCTTGCCGTTTGGGCGGGCGCATTGCTCGTGGGCTTCGCACTCATCTATTACTCCCTCGGAAACCCATTCACCGACCCGCAACAGTCGGGCTTCCGATCGGACCTCTATGTGAGCGGAACCACCATCTTTACCCTTGGCCTCGGCGATGTGGTCCCGCACGACCCTTGGGCGCGCGCAATCATCATCCTGGAATCGGGCACGGGCCTGTTCCTGCTGGCGGTGGTGGTGGGCTATTTCCCGGTCCTTTACAGCGCCTTCTCGCGCCGCGAAGTCAGCATCTCGCTGCTCGACGCGCGCGCCGGCTCGCCGCCGACGGCCGCCGAGCTGTTGCGCCGCCACTCGTATGAGGGCGCGGAGCAATCGCTCTCGGTGCTCTTAATGGAGTGGGAACGCTGGTCGGCGGAACTGCTGGAAAGCCACATCTCCTATCCGCTGCTCTGTTACTTCCGCTCGCAGCACAACAACCAGAGCTGGATCGGCGCACTCACCTCCATCCTCGACACTTCGGCGCTGCTCATCGCCGGGGTGCGCGGCCACGAAGCCCGCCAGGCCCAGCTCACTTTCGCCATGGCGCGCCACGCGCTGGTCGACCTGGCGCAGATCTTCAACCTCCCTCCAATCAACACGGCACCCGACCGGCTTCCCGCCGAACGCTACGAGCAGCTTTACAGCACACTTTGCCAGGCCGGGGTGAGCGTCTGCCGCGACGGCCATTCCTTCGAACGCCTGCGCGAGATGCGGCTGCTCTACGAAGGCTACGCGGAGGCGCTCAGCCAGTTTCTCTTCATGCCGCTGCCGCCGTGGATGGCCGAGCATCCGCGCAAGGATAACTGGCTCGCCGTGGCCAAACTTCGCGCCCAGACTGAAGCGGCAAATGCGGGCCCGGGTGCCGCGGAGCAACCACATGACCCGTCCAGCGCCATCGCTACGCTGCTGGATACGCATCACGATTTTTGAGGGCCCGGTCACCGGGATGAAGGCCGGGCCTAAAGGCCCTCGAATCGATCTCCCTTATCCAGGGGCCTGAAGGCCCCTTCTCCCTCCGAACAAAGCCGGATGTAACAAGTTTGCCTGAATGCCGGAGCCGAATTGATATTCATCTTTAGGAAATACGCTGGCCGCACAATCGGTCGCGAGAGGCCGCCGATCGCTGCCTGTCAGGCGAATGGTTCCAGTTTGGACAGGACGGTGGGCAGATATTCCGCAACCGTGGGATGAATATTCATTGCGCGCTGTACCACCGTATACGGCGCCTTCGCATACATGACGTCCAGCAGAATTTGAACGACTTCATCGCCTCCAGTGCCAAGGATGGCAGCGCCGAGAATCTGTTTTGATTCCGCATCCACACAGATTTTGATGAAACCCTGTGTCTCACCTTTCTCAAAGGCCCGGCTCACCCGGCTCATCGGATATTTCGCAGTGAGTGCGGCGCGCCCGGACTTCCGTATTTCGGCGTCCGTCATGCCGCATCGGCCCAGGGGCGGATCGGTAAACAAGGCGTAGGTCTGGATTCGGTCCGACACGCGGCGATGGCCTGCGTCGAGGAGATTGTCGGCGACGATCTCGTAGTCGTTGTACGACGTATGCGTAAAGGCGCCGCGGCCGTTGCAGTCACCCAGGGCCCAGATGCCGGGCACGCTGGTGTGCAGTTGATCGTCTACGACAATGTAGCCGCGTTCGTCGGTCGCAACTCCGGCCCGATCGAGACCCAGGTCGTTGGTGTTCGGAGTGCGTCCCGTCGCCAGAAGAACATGAGTGCCCATTACTTCCGGCGGACTCTCATCGCATACGACGCTGACGGCAACGCCGCCGTCGCGCTTCGCCAGCGATATGCATTTCGCATTCGGCCGAATCCGTATCCCCTCGGTCTCCAGGATTTCGCGTACGGCTTGGGAGACATCTTCATCTTCACGTCCGATCAGGCGCGGTCCCATCTCTACAATCGTGACTTCGCTCCCGAAGCGGCGATACATCTGAGCGAATTCCAGCCCGATAAAACCTCCGCCGACAACCACGAGATGCTGCGGCAGGAAGTCGACATCCATCATCGATGAGTTGGTGAGAAATGGCGCATCGTGAATCCCCTGGATCGCGGAAACAGAGGCGCGCCCACCCACGTTGATGAAGATTTTGTCGGCTTCGAGTACCTCGTCGTTGACCGCCACAGTCTGCGACGATTGAAAGCGGGCATGGCCCTGGATGACCGTACAGTTGTCAAGCCCTCGCAACCATTCCTCTACGCCCCGGTTCGACCGTCCGGAAATTTCGTCCTTGCGCGCCTTGACACGCTTCATATCGACGCGCACATCGCCATTGACGACAAAACCAAATTCGGCGCCGCGGCGGGCACCATGGGCCGCGTTCGCGCTGGCAGCGAGGGTCTTTGTCGGTATACATCCCGTATTCACGCAGGTGCCGCCAAACTTCTGGCGTTCAATGATGGCGACCGACCTGCCCGCGCCCGCTAGCCGCGCCGCCAGCGACGGGCCTGCCTGGCCGGTCCCGATGATGATCGCATCGAAATGCCGCGACACGAGGCACCTCCTTCAGGGAGTATCTCAGGCCACCTTTGGCCAACGCACGGATGCGGTGCTCGCCGGCGCGTCGCGGCCGATGACGATCATGCTGTCCTTGTTAGCTAACCAGCAACGAGCTGCTGCCCGCCGTCGATGTCGTAGGTCGCGCCGGTGAGGGCCGTGTTGGCCATGATGTGTACGGCGAGCGCGGCGACATCGGCCGGTGAGACGACGCGCCCGATGGGAAGCGTGGCGCGAAGCTGATTGCGGCGGTTGTCGAACTCATCGCCGAGGAGCGATGCCGACAGCCCTGTGTCGACGAAGCCGGCGGCGATGAGGTTGACTCGGACGGGCGCGAGTTCGAGCGCGAGGCTGGCGGTGAGCGCGGGGAGCGCAGCGGTGACTGTCGACACGGTCCCCAGCCCGATGCGGGCGCGACGGCCGCCGACGCCGCCCATGAACAGCAGTGTGCCTCCCGGTCTTACCTTGTGGGCGGCGTTGCGCGCGACCGCGAGCATCAGCAGGAGGTGCGTGTCGAGGGCGCGCCGCGCCTGTTCGAGGTCCATGTCGAGAAGGCGGCCGTAGTGAGGCTGGCCGGCCGTCACCATCACGTGGTCGATGGTGGCCGGCAGGCCGCCGAAGAATCGCTCGAGTGCAGCGGGATCGTTGGCGTCGAAGGCCGCTGTGCTCAGCGCTTCGAGCTCGCCGGCGGCGC
>JBAUBR010000274.1:0-6938 GCA_049676965.1 Occallatibacter sp. | reverse complement strand
CTCTGCGGGCCGCAAGAACGACCCGCAGAGCACAGAAATCAACCATAACGCAGCACAAAACCAGCCGGAATGGAACCGAAAGCGGAGTAAGACCGGCAAACAACTTAGTTTTTCAGCAGCCTGCTAGTCCCTAGTCCCTAGTCCCTGTCCGTCAAACTCCTCATTCAGCCATTTCGAAAACGCCTCGAACTCCTCGTCGCGCCCCAGAAAATCGCGCACCATCTCGCGTCCCGGCTTCGATCCGCCCTGCTCGAGCACGGTCTTGCGATAGCGCGCTCCGGCATCGCCGCCCAGCAGGTCGGCGGGATCGAACTGCGCGAAAAAGTCGAGCGCAATCACCTTGTCGAAGGCATAGGTGTAGTAGTTCGACGAGTAGCCGGTGAGATGCCCGAAGCTTGCATACATGCGGTTGCCTTCCATCCACGTCCACGGCTGCAGGCTCTGGTAGAGCCGCTTCGTAGTTGCGTCGAGGTCGATTCCGGCCGGGTCCTGATCGTGAAGGTCGAGCGAGAGCGTAGTGTAGTAGAGCTGCGAGCGCACCCAGTCCGCGCGCCCAAACGCACCGGCGAGTTTCATCTTCCTGATCGTCTCCGACGACAGCACCTCGCCCGTCTGGTAGTGCTTCGCAAAGACCTGCAGCAGCTTTTCGTCGCGGAAAAACTCTTCGAGCATCTGCGATGGAACCTCGATGAAATCGCCTTCTGTCGCAAATCCCGAGAGCCCCGCCCACTCAGTCCGGCCGCCGAGAATGGCGTGCATCAGGTGGCCGAATTCGTGAAAGAACGTGACCACATCGGAATACTGCAGCAATCCGGGGTCGCTCTCGGTGCTCTCAGGGAAATTGCAGATCAGCGCAGCCTCGGGCAAATAGCGCCCGCGCACGCCGGTAACCACCGGCGCGGCAGAGAACCACTTGTCCTTGCCCTCGCGCGGATGCATGTCGAGGTAAAACCGTCCCACAACTTCGCCGTCTTCGATTACATCGAAGACTGAAACCGCCGCGTCCCAACCCGGCGCCGGCGAAGGTCGGAACTCGATCTTGAACAGCCGCGCCGCCGTCTCCAGCACGCCCGCCTCTACCCGTTTATAAGGAAAGTAGGGCCGCACGGACTGCGAGTCGAAGTCGAATTGCGCGCGCCGGAACTGCTCATACCAGTAGCCGCGGCTGGTGATGTCGATCTCGCCAAGCCCCGGCTCCCGGCCGCGCGCAAATTCGAGAATCATCTCGTGCTCGCGGCGCGCGCCGTCCAAGCTGGCATCATTCAGCTTCGTCAAAAACGTGCGCACATTGGCCGCCGAACCCATCATCTGGTCGGCCGTAGCCAGGTCGGCCCAGCTTCGGAATCCCAACACCGAAGCGATCTCCTGCCGCGTCGCCAGCAGTTGTTCCAGCAGCGCCTTGTTCGCCGGATACGCACGCGTGTTGTAAGCCAGGAACATGCGTTCGCGCAGCGCCGGGCTCGCCGCAAACGTCATCACCGGCTGCATATCCGGAGGATCGGTGGTCAGCGTAGCGCGTCCGTCCGCATCCGGCTGGTGCCGCGCAATGTAGTCGGCGGGCAGCCCCTCAAGCTCGTCCTTCGCGACCACAACAGTCTTCGCGCCCTCCTGAATGTTGCGACTGAACTCGAGCGAGAGCCGCGTCGCCTTCTCGTGCAGCGATTGCAGGTGGTTGCGGGTCGCCTCGTCCTTATCAACGCCGGCGAGGCGATAGCCGAGCAGCGTGCGCGCGACAAAATGCTTGGTCGCCGCATCGGCGCCGCCGACATCGATGGCCGTCAGCGCATCGTAGACCGCGCGGTTCAGGCTCAGCGCGCTGGCTGCCATCGCCACCTTCTGCGCCTCCATCTGCGCCTGGTCGCGAACCGCCTTGTAGGGCGCGACGGAATTCAAAATGCCGGCCTGCGAGCCGGCCAGTGCCAGCTGCTCAATCGCCGCATCGTAAAGCCGCAGCGAGTTTTCCGGCGTGCGCGGCCCTTCGACGCCGAGCAGCGCGGCCAGCGCAGCCTCATGCGCGGCCAGTCGCGCTCCCACCCAGCCGGCAAGCGCCTCCGGCGACTTCGCTCCTCCGGTCTCCCAAACATGCAATTCTTCAGTGACACCGCCAGCGGCGGCCGTTTCAACAGGCATGACGAGCACAACCCCCAATACTCTAGACTGCCACATTGAGGTGGATTTGCGCGCGCGGCATGCCGGCGGGTACGGAATGGAACCGCCCATCCCGTGCGCGCGTACCCGCATCCATCGCAGAAGGCAAACTGCACCCGGAGGCCACCCATGCAGAATCTCAGCCAGAATCTTAAGCTGGCCTTCCGCCAGTTGCGCCGCAACCCCGGCTTCACCGCCACGGTGATCGTCACATTAGCACTTTCCATCGGCGCCAACACCGCCATTTTCTCCATCGTCAATGCGCTCATGCTCAAGAGCCTGCCCTATGCACATCCGGAGCGGCTGGACACGATCTTCGCCCGCTACGAGGGTTCGGGCGGTGTCTTCGATGGGCGGCGGTCGCTCGACGGCGAGCAGTGGGAAGGCCTCCGCGACAACGTGCCCTCGCTGATCTCGGCGCTCTCCAGCGGCATTGCCAGCGGCGTGAACCTGCAGGCAGGCGAGCATGCGCAATACCTTCATGCGGCGCGAGTCTCAGCCCACTACTTCGACGCCCTGGAACTCCAGCCGCTGCTCGGCCGCACCTTCACCGCGGATGAGGACCGTCCGCACGGCCCCAACGCCGCCGTGTTGAGCTACAGCCTCTGGCGCAACACCTTCGCCAGCGACCGCTCGATCATAGGCCAGGCAATCCGTCTCAAGGGTACGGCCTACACCGTGGTAGGCGTTTTGCCCGCCGGCGCCCACACTCCATTGAATGCGGATCTCTACACGGCGCTGCAGCCCAGCCGCGAGGGCGAAGGCGCGGGATCGAACTTCGAAGTCATCACCCGCCTGCGCGACGGCGCCACCTGGCAACAGGCCGATGCCGAGCTCAAGCGCGCCTGGGCTGACCGGATCGCGCGCTACGTCTCGCATAATCCAGGAGGGCGCGTCGTCTACTACCTGGTTCCTCTGCAGAAGGGCGAGACCGCCGAGCTCCGACCGCAGGCGCTGTCGCTCATGCTGGCCGCCGGCTTCATCCTGCTGATTGCCTGCGCCAATCTTGCCGGCCTCACCCTGGTGCGCATGGCCCGCCGCACCAGCGAGATCGCCACCAGGCTGGCTCTCGGCGCATCGGCGTGGCAGATCCAAAAGCAGCTCTGGATGGAAACCCTGCTGCTCGCTCTGGCCGGTGGCGCTGCCGGCATAGGCGTGGGCTTTGTTGCGCTGCGCGGCCTGCTCTCGCTGCTCCCTGAGGCTTATCTCCCGGTCGAGGGTGTAACCCTCGACACCCCGGTGCTGCTCTTCACGCTCTCCGTTACGCTCGTGACCAGCGTTCTCTTCGGCATGTTGCCTGCGCTCGCGGTACGCAAAGTCGACCTCCGCTCATCGATCTCCAGCCGCGGCGTCGTGGGCGCTGAAACCCTTGGGCTGCGGCAGTTGCTCATTGGCGGCGAGGTCGCGCTTTCCGTCGTCCTGCTCGCCGCCTCGGGTCTGCTGATCCGTACCCTGATCCATCTGGAGACCCTGCCTCCCGGCTTCAATCCCGATGGCGTGATGACCGCCAAGGCCTCGCTCGACGACGCCCGCTATCACGATCCGGCGGCCTTTCGCCGGCTCGTCGAAGAGAGCACCGCCGCCATGCTGCGCATTCCCGGCGTGCGTAATGCCGGAATGGGTTTGTCCCTGCCCTATGAGCGCGCCTTGAATGGCGGCGTAAAGCTGCATGATGGCCCGTTCACCGGCAAAGAGGTAGGCACGGACCAGGTCTACATTTCGCCCGGCTACTTCGAAACGCTGCGGATTCCGTTGATCGCCGGCCGTTTCTTCACCGACTCGGACGGCCCGAATTCGCAGCCGGTCGCCATCGTCAACCGCTCGTTCGCGCGCAAGTTCTTTCCCGGAATCGATCCCGTCGGCCGCTCGCTCGACCAGGGAATGAGGATCATAGGCGTGGTTTCCGATATTCAGCTTTCCTCCGGCCTCGATCCGGTAGCCCCCCTGCAAAGCGAGGAGACTGTTTATTCCCCCGCCGCGCAGATGGACGGGCCCGGCCTCACGCTGGTTCACACCTGGTTCCAGCCAAGCTGGATCGTCCGCACCGCCCATCCCATCGATGGCCTGACGGCCGAGATGCAGCGCGCACTCGCCGACGTCGATCCCGGCCTGCCCTTCTCCGGCTTCTACGCCATGAACGACCTTCGCGCCCAGACTTTGGCCACGCAGCGGGTTGAAGTGGGCCTGTTGAGCGCCATGGCCGGCCTCGCGCTGCTATTGAGCGCCGTGGGCATCTTCGCCCTGGTCGCCAACATGGTGGCGCAGCGCACGCGCGAGATCGGCATCCGCATCGCGCTCGGCTCGAGCATTGGCCAAGCCATGGCGCACATTGTCGGCTCCGGCATCCGGGCATCGGCCTTCGGTCTCATCGCCGGCCTGGCGCTGTGCGCGGGTGCCTTGCGCGCCATGCGCAGCGTGCTCTATGGCGTAGGCGTCTACGATGGGCCGACCATCGCCGCCGTTGTTCTCACGCTGTTCGCAATTACGGTGCTCGCGGCGACAGTTCCCGCGCTGCGCGTAGCGCGCATCGACCCGGCAAAGACGCTGCGGGAGGAGTAGTCCTAAATCGTCATCCCGGTCTGCAGCCCGCTCGGCGTGGCCAGCCCCCAGGCCATGGCGGGCGTATTGTGCGCCAGACCGAATCGTCCGTCCGGCCCCAGCAGAATAATGCCTCCATGCCCGCCCAGCCGGTTATAAAGATACGAAATAGCCTCCCGCGCCGCAATCTCCGGCGCCGTGCCCGTCGCCACGCGGTCCGTCGCCCACTTGCCCAGCACCAGCTTCATAATCGGCTCGCCCCATCCGGTCAGCGACACTGCGGCCGCCAGATTGTCCGCATAGCAGCCGCATCCGATCAGCGACGAGTCGCCCACGCGCCCCGGCGTCTTGTTCAGCGTGCCTCCGGTCGAGGTCCCGGCGGCCAGATTGCCGCGACCATCCAGAGCCACGGCTCCCACCGTATCGTGCGAGCTGAATGAGGCGGAATCTGGCTCCTCGGGAAACGCGGTCTCCGGGCTCTTGTCGTCCTTCAGCGCCCCGCCGGAGAACGACTCGTCGGCCATCCCCGCTGCCTGCCGCGCCTGCGCCAGGGCCAGCCGTTCGCGCTCCCGGTCCAGCACCAGCTCCGAGTTGTCGATCAGCTCCATCCCGTGCGCGTGCGCAAATTCCTCCGCTCCCTCGCCGACAAAGTACACATGCGGGCTCTTCTCCAGCACCAGCCGCGCCGCGCGAATGGGGTTGCGCAGCCGCTCCACGCAGGCCACGCCTCCGGCCCTCATCCGCCCGCCATCCATCAGCAGCGCATCGAGCTGCACCCGCCCGTCGGAGGTAAGAAAGCTGCCCCGCCCGGCATCAAACGCCGTATCGTCTTCCATGATCGTCACCGCAGCTTCCACCGCATCCAGCGCCGAGCCGGCGCGCGACAGGATTTCAAACCCCGCTTCGAGAGCCCTGCGCACACCCGATTCGTGCGCCTCGGCGGCGTCGGGGGGAATGGCCCACGCGCCGCCGTGAACCAGCAGCGTGGGCGAGTGCGTGGGTTGCAGAGTCACCGGGATATGGTAGTGCATCGGGCCGCGGGCGGTGAATTGCCGCCGGTCACTTGGTGCGGTCCTGCCGCATGTCAAGAGGATTTTTTCGAGCCGACCACGCAAGTCTATGAAAAGACTGTCCCGCATCGAACCCCAACCGTTGCACTTAATTTCCCCGCATTCGGCTAACCTGATAACACTCACTAGCACCGATTCGACAGGGGAGAGTAAATGAAGCTCTCCTGATCTTCTTCGTGCCACCAGAGCGACTTGGCAGGCGTAGGAAGAAGAAAGCGATCCAGGGGGTTCAATAACTCTGTGATAGCCAAGGGGCAATTCCCGCGCGGGAATTGCCCCTTTCTATTTTCTGCGCCTTTCGCCAGGCCGCGCGATTGGGTCACGGGAACGGCGGACAGATGGAAGAGAAAGAGCAAAGCAAAGCACAGGATCAATTAACTCAAAAACGCCCGAAAAAGCCGGCTAATCAAGATGCGTTCAAGCAATTGCGCCAGGCAGTCGGGAAAGAAGTACGCGAGCAAAGCACGGAGATCGCCCAATCTCTCGTGAAAAGCACACTCGCGGGCAACTCCAACAACGCCAGGCTGGTAGTTTCCCTGGTGGACAAAAGGAAGAAGAAAAAAATCGAGGTCGAGAGCAAGCTCGGTAAAAGCGTGGCCATGGACCTGGCCGCCATGCCGCAGTGTCCGCCGGAAGACGACGAGTTCTATCCCGATTTCGAGACGGGAAAGAGTAAGCCGTAAGGCCCATATTCGCGGCCCAACAGGCGAACAGCGGCAGCGCGGGCCGATTTGACCGGGAGCGCGGCAACCAACGGGTCGAAGTGGCTCGATCATTGCCGCGTTCCCAGGAAGAAAGAAGAGACACGGATGAATCTAAGCAGAGAAACTTTGCAAGACTCGAAATCCTTGACGGGGCGCGGCATGACCCGCGCCACTGCCTGCGCCAAATCGCAACTCGCACACGTTGCACCGCAGGCTGCCGGACAACTCCAATTTCGGAGGGTCCTGAAATGGCTCGGAAGGGTACGGGCTTTAGCCCGTACATTGAACCCCTTCTTATTGAGCGGGGCTTTACAGGCTGCGGAAAAACTCGATACGGAGGGAGGCGGGGGGTTTAACCCATAAGCGTTAAGATAACGATTTGGTAACCCATCCCATTGTGCGGTTATCACCTTGATTACCCCACATGCTGCGTGTCAAGCTGGTCGAAAGCGGGCGAAAACGCCTTAACTTAGCGCTT
>JBAUBR010000273.1:0-3989 GCA_049676965.1 Occallatibacter sp. | reverse complement strand
TGCCGGCGCCGTGACGGCGCTCGACCAGGCCCTCGCGCGCCAGTTCGGCGAGCGCGTGGCGCGCGGTCATCAGGCTCACGCTGTGGCTTTTTGCCAGCTCCCGTTCGGAGTCGACGACGTCGCCGGGCTTGAGCCGTCCGGACTCGATGCGCTGACGAATGGCGTTCTGTATCCGTTTGTAGGCCGGCTCTGCGCCGTTGACGTGAATGGTCATGAAAGCCTCGATCGTACGAATGACGGCCTGTTCGCCCGGGCCGGATTGATCCCGAGTTCAACATACCGCAAGCGCCCGGCTTACAGTGTGAAGAGGATCGCTATAGAGCAGTTTAAAAGAATCAACGCGTGCTATATAGCTCGCTTTTTGTGCCTCGATGCTGCGTTGCGCACAGCGCTCCCGCCTTTTACCTGCCGGGCAGGCTGCGGAATGGACTTCACGGCTTGAGCCGGCAATTGGAGCCAGGCCGGACAAGCGATTTCCTGCTCGTGCGAGAATACAGCATATCCATGCCCTTTGCGCAACTGCTATCTGCCTGAATTTCTTCGCAAAGCTTCATAGCGCGCGCCGGAGCGAAGAGATTCGCTTGCAGTTATCGACGGCTTGGGCGTGCATTTCCGGCAAGTCCGAACTGGGCAAAAAGATTTCCACAGAAATTTTGTCTTGACATCAAAATCCATGTGCTATATAGCTCTAACAAGCTCTAAAAGGACATCTCCGCCAACCAGAGCGAACAATCCGCAACCCTCTCTTGAATCCTGCATTGAGTAAGGAGGACACAGTGAAGCTGCGCATCAGGATATCCCTGTCTCTATCGGTGGCCGTCTGTTCGATCGCGATGTTGTTCGCGGCATCGTCGCATTTCTACGCACAACAAGCGGCCGGCTCGATTACCGGCTCAGTCGTCGACCCTTCGAACGCGCCGATCGCCAATGCGACCGTGACCGCGCGCGACATAAACCGCGGCACAACGTGGGTGACCAAAACGGACAGCTCGGGCATCTACGAATTTCCGCAGATCACCTTGGGCAACATCGAGTTGAAGGTGGAAGCGCAAGGATTCTCGTCGGAGGTGCGCAGCGCGTTCGCCCTGGCGCTGGACCAGGTGGCCCGCGTGGACATTCGCATGTCGATGGGCAAGGTGAACGAGACGATCAGCGTGAGCGCGGCTCCGCCGCTGCTGCAGACCGTCTCCACGGAAGTGGGGACGCAGCTCGACGCCAATGCCACGGCCAATTTGCCGCTGGCGACGCGCGACATCAATCAACTGGCCCTGCTGGCGCCGGGCGTGATCAGCCCCAACATCTTCGCGTTCGAGTCGTCGCAGAACACGTTTGGAACCGGCCGGCCCTACGTGAACGGCTCGCGTGAGCAGGACAATAACGCCTCGCTCGACGGCATGGACGTGAACCAGCCCGACAACAACGACGTGGCTTATGTGCCCAATCCCGACGCGGTGCAGGACTTCAACATCATTACCAGCAATGCGCCGGCGGATTTTGGCAACTATACGGGCGGCGTGATCGTGGAATCGATCAAGTCGGGTACCAACCAGTTTCACGGCAATGTATTCGAGTACATCCGCAACACCGATCTCGACGCCAATACGTGGCAGGACAAGGCCAATGCCTCCCTTGTGATCCCGGGACAGACATCGTCCGCTTTGCCGCGGCCGGTCTTGCAATGGAATTACTTTGGCGGCACGGTGGGCGGGCCGATCCGCAAGAATAAGCTGTTTTTCTTTGCGGATTATGTGACGGAGCTCAACAACACGCCGCGGACGGCGCAGACCAACAGCATCATTCCATCGGCGTATCTGGCCGGCAATTTTGCAGCGCTGTGCACTAGCCAAGGCGCCACGTTTGTAAGCGGCGTCTGCTCGAATCCGGTCTATCAGCTCTACATGCCGGGCACGGGCATCGCTCCGGGCAGCCGCCAGCCGTTCCTCAACAACAAGGTTCCCATCAACAACAAGGTTCCCATCACCAGCAAGGTGGCTTCGTCCATCATCGCATCGCCCTTGTTTTCGCAGGAGGAAGAACAACTGAGCTACTTCACCAGCGGGTACGTGCATAACTACCAGGGCGATGTGAAGATCGACTGGCAGGCGTCGCCGAACGACCACGTGATGGGCCGCTACTCGCAGCAGTACACGCTCAATGCCAGCAGCAATGGCACCGATGTGCTGTCGCCCAACCTGACGCGCGAGTATCCGCTGAAGAACTACGTGGCCAACTGGGACCACGTGTTTTCGCCCACGCTGGTGAATGAAGCGCGAGCGGGCATGCAGATCTTCCCCGCCAACGACCAGATTTACACCAATGCGGCGGGCGGGAATCTTCCTGCTCAATTCGGGCTGCCCGGCGTGCAGGGCGACATTTTGCCCTCGATGAGCTTCGGTTACACCACCATTGGAAGCTCGAACGGCGTGGAGATCTTCCACGACACCACGGTCGAGGCCGAGGACTCGCTGACGTGGACGCACGGCAAGCACTCCATCCACACCGGCTTCGAGCTCTATCACTACATCATGAACGACGTGTACGCCGGCAACCAGGGCGCGTCGGGGTCTTTCACGTTCTCGGGGCAATACACGGGCAACCCGACCGTGAAGGCTACCGGCAGCCCGTTCGCGGATTTCCTGCTCGGGCTTCCGCAAGACGTGCAGCAGGGGGTGCCGCTGAACTTCCACCTGCGCAACAGCCTCTATGGCGCGTTTGCGCAGGACACGTGGCACGTTGCACCAACACTAACGCTGAACCTGGGCCTGCGCTATGAGTTGACCACGCCCCGCGGCGACGAGGACGCGCAAAACAACGTGAACTTCGACCTGCTGACGGGAACACCGGAGATCGGCACGAACTACGACACCTACACCGGAATCGACAACTTCCAGCCGCGTATCGGCTTCGCGTGGCAGCCCGGCTTCGCGCCCAATACGGTGGTGCGCGGCGCTTACGACATTTCCACTTATATGGAAGGGAACGGCGTGAACAACATGGCGGTGATCAATCCGCCTAACGTGGAGCTGCACAACGAGCTCAATAACACCGGCACGGCGCTCGTCCTGCCCGTGACCACGCTCGACCAGGGTTACTCGGCTTTCTCAGCGGAGTGCACGGTGGCGCAGCTCATGGCCTTTGCGCCCAACTGCTTCGGCAGCGGCCAGGCGCACGCTACCAATCCGCACCTGCAGCCCGCGGTCGACCAGCAGTGGAACCTGTTTGTCCAGCACCAGCTCAAAGCCAATGCCACCGTGGCGGTGGGCTACGTGGGCAACAAGATCGACCACATGTCGGACATTTACCTCTACAACCAGAAAGAGCTCAACTCTGCCGACGTGGCTGTTCCCGGCCCCTACATGCAGCCCATCGTCAAGGCCGGCGCGCAGGCGCGGTACAACGCCTCGGACGGCATCTCGCGCTACAACGCGCTGGAAGCGACGGTGGCGCAGAGAAGCTACCACGGCCTGGACATGAACCTCTCCTATACCTGGTCGAAGTGCCTGGCTAACTCGCTGGGATACTTCGGCTCCTACGGCGACGAGGAAGGCGCGGGCGAATCGCAGACGCAGGCCACGCAGAACTTCTTCCAGAACGAGTACGACCCGATGGCCGACTACGGACGGTGCACCACCGACGTGGCGCAGGCGTTCAACGGGTATGCGCTCTACGAGCTTCCCTTCGGCAGGGGCCACGCTCTGGGCGGCAATTCCAATACCGCGGTGAACGAGGTGATCGGCGGCTGGTCGACGGCGCTCGATCTCGACTTCCACTCCGGCTTTGGGATTACGCCTTTTGCCGGCGCCTACATGGGAGATTATTCGCCGGTTACGGCGGCTTCGCTGACCGGCTCCTACCAGCCGCGGCCGGATTGCGTTGCCGGCCAGTTGGGGAGCGAATCCCTTGAGACCGTGCAGATCGGCAGCAGCATCGGCCGGACGAACCTGAACCCGGCGGCGGTGACCGAGCCCGGCGCGGCCCAGTGGGGCAAC
>JBAUBR010000272.1:0-17679 GCA_049676965.1 Occallatibacter sp. | reverse complement strand
GCTTGCCGCGGTGCGCGAACCGCGCGCTCCGAGAATGAGCACGCAGATCCAGCATGTGGAGGCGGCGCGCGCCGACCACACTCAATTCGTTTCAGTCAACCATGGCCGCCCGGCTACTCCGGCACTCGATCGGCCGCTCGAAGCGGATCGCGACGTCCATCCCGAGGTCCGGCCGGTTGCGCGGCCCGAGGAGCACCCCCAACCGGCGGCCCATGCGGCCAGGCCTGAAGAACGGCGTCCGCTGGCGCGGCCGGACGACAAGCGCAAGTAACGGCTGACTTCGCGAAGAACGGAAGCTGCGCGGCCTGGCTGGCGCATATTCCAAGGGCGGGCAGTGCGCCGTTCAGAATGACTTGTGCAGGCGCTCAAGTAACGGTGCGCGATCACTGCGCCGTCATCACTTTGATGGCGACAAGATTGCGCACCCACCGCGCCGGGCGCTTCTCTCCGGTGGCGACCAGCTTGAGTGGTCCGTCGTTGCCGATCGGCTTTCCGTCAAGGCTGTCGGCGACGATGACAGTGCCATCGTGAACATCTGGCGTCACTTCTCCAATGGAGTAAACGACCTGATAGCCGTCGGAACCTTCCGCAACGAGATAAATCCGGAACTCTTTGCCGCGGGGCTTCGCCGGCACTCCAAGCCTTGCGAGCAGATCGATAAGCTGCACGCCGGAGTAGGTCTCATTCGCCTTGGCATGCTCGTTGTAGAGGGTCAGCGTGGTGTGCGGCAGGGGGGCCAGCGTTGTCGCGGTCCACTCGGCCGAATTGTCGCCGTAGGTGATCTTCAGGGGACCGGCCGCTGGCGCTTTCGCCTCCGCCATCTCCTGCTGCGCGCGGCTGGTATCCGGCGCGGGCGAGCCATTTATCGGCTTTCCCTGGTTCTCGCCCGGTGTTTGCCCGCAGACCAGCGTTGAAACGACTACCGCAACCGACAACATCCAGCAAACATGCTTCAAGCGCATCCGGAGTCCCCTCCCCGGCATCCATCGTATACTGGGCTTATGTCGGTCGTGCGCAATCTCGCGGGAATCGCCAAGGGCATGAGCATCACCTTCAAGGAGATGCTGCAGCCCACGGTGGTCGAAAACTACCCTGACGGCCCCGGCCCGCTGCGCGGCGCGGTCTTCGAGCAGCGCTTCCGCGGTGCGCACGTGCTGCAGCGCGACGAGAACGGCCTGGAGAAATGCGTCGCGTGCTTCTTATGCGCGGCGGCATGCCCATCCAACTGCATCTATATCGAGGCCGCTGACAATACCGAAGAGAAGCGCATCTCGTCCTCGGAGCGCTACGCCAAGGTCTATAACATCGCTTACAACCGCTGCATCTTCTGCGGCTATTGCGTTGAGGCCTGCCCTACCGACGCCATCACCCATGGCCACGGCTTCGAACTCGCCACCCTCAACGCCACCAACCTGGTGATGCGCAAGGAAGACATGCTGGTGCCGGTGAGCGCGCTGACGGCGACGAAATAGAACTGCCTGCCGATCGATTAAAGACCATTTCTCGATCTGAAATGAACAGGGCTTACCCGCGCGCTTCGCGCCAGATGCCGCTGATCGAGCGCTTGCCGCAGCAGCGATTTGATCACAGCCTGCCGGCTGATGTTTAGCTCGCGCGCCGCATCGTCTAGCTCCTTCAGCATCCCGGCAGCGAAGTCCACATTGACTCGCTGAATCGGTGGCATCATCTTTCCTTTTCTGGCGAAGAACCGCGAAATGTCTTCGCCGCGATCGGCCAGCTCAGCGATTTCATCGGCGGTCGGGGGCTTCGGCGATTCAATAGTTTTGGGCATAGAATTCCTCTTCTTCGCGCGTAGATTTCCAAAGCGTAACTAGATGGTAGAACTCGCCTTCCACGTCCTCGCGAACCTCATAGACGAGCGAGTATAGGCGCTGTCCCACCCACCCTATGGCGCAGTATTGCTCAGGCTGGTCCGATCTTTGATCCAGGCAATACGGGTGGTCGAAAATCTCCTTCGCCTCTTCGAAGCCTATGCCACGCCGCGGATTCTCCCTCAATCGCCGGCTCTTCTCGGGATCGAACTCCAAGCGCACTGGTATAACTGTTATACCACGACGTTTTTCTGCCGTCAATCTCAAAGGGGCTGCAACTGGTCTCCCCAGTCGATCTTTCTTGCCCGCTTCAAGGCCTGCTTGTTTCGCCGGCCGATGCTCGCCGACTCGCATCGTCCCGCTAAGGTGCACAATTTGGCGGTGAAGCCGGCCTTGCCGATCTGCGGCTGTGCCAGGATCCGATTCTTTTCCGCCGGACGGAAGAGATGCTCGCGCACAACGATCAGATAAGAGAACTTTTCGTCTTCATACGACAGATCGGCGGATTTCACGATCATATGGTCGCGTGAGCGGGAGATACGCTGAACAAAATGGCACCAGTCGGGCGGAACCAGGGGGCATTTGAGTTGGTGAGGACAGGGGGCGAGGATTCCGGCTCTTTGGGCTGTCGCGAACTCGCGGGCCCGAAGGATGCGTTCGTATCCCGAGGGTGTGCCCGGCTCGACGATAACCAGCGCGCCGGTACATTGCTTCCAGGCGCCTGATAAGGCATCTTCCATGGCGGAGCGAGCCAGTTCGGCAAGAGTGTAACTTAGGATGACTAACTCCGCGGATAAACTCTCTTCTATTTTGCGAACGATGTCGGCGTTTATTCGGAGAGCATTGCGTAAAGGCGACGACGAATCCGATTCCGATAACTTAATGCCTAAGTTCAACAATGCCTGGTTCGAATCGATTTGTGCAATGGTTTCTATCCGCGGGAACGATTCGACGGCCGCCCAACTGGCTGTTCCCGGTCCTGCGCCTAGATCGAGCAATTTGCGAGGACGGAAGTCGGGACATCTCTCTTGAAGTCTTCCCAGAACATGCCGGACCGCGGCGTAAGTGGCGGGAAGGCGGCTGACAGCGTAGGCCAGAGCATCGGCTTCATCGCGCACCGCAATCGCGGACGGGGCGCCGGTGCGGTAGAGCGCGGAGATGCGGGCGGCGCGTTCGCTCAACGCTGTGCGCGAAACGCCTTCGAGCGCGTGCGAGATCGCCTCGCGCAGATCGGCAGGTAGCTGCATTCCTCCTTCAGTTTATTGCCGCACCCGCAATCGGTTTGATCGTCTGAGGGAGCATTCTCCATCTGAACGATTTCAAGTTGCCGTGCCGCAATGCCGATATTATGCTTTGGAGGAAGAAGCTCGTTCGAGAGTGGGGTGGTAATTCGTGTTCATGCGCCCCAAGCGGCCGGCACGTACCCCGGAAAGTACTCGTGCGCAGTCGATGCGCCGCGTCGGGGTTTCCCTCACTTTGTGCCTCCTGGCGGCGCAGGCATCCGCACAGCGCCCGTCCCCCGAACCTCCGCTTCGCACATTGGTCACGGCTCGCCAGATACATGACCTGCCCAGGGAAGAGGCTGCTCGCGCCTATCCTGTTCACATGCGCGCGGTCGTCACTTATTTCGATCCGGAGCTCAATCAGCTTCCCGATCTCTTCGTGTGCGACTCGACCGGAGGCATTTTCGTGGAGTTCTCCCAGCCTCCGAATCTTGCTTTGCAGGCCGGCGATCTTGTCGACGTGACTGGCGAAAGCGGGCCGGGAGAATTTGCCCCGGTGATCCGCAGTCCGCAAGTGCGCACTGTGGGCAGGTCGTCGCTTCCCGAAAATGCAATCAAGGCAACTTATCCCCAGTTGCTTTCAGGGAGCCTCGATGGCCAATGGGTTGAGATCGAAGGAGTGGTTCATGCGGCGCACTCCACGGCAACCAACGTGACGCTCGATGTTGCAACACTCGATGGGTCGGTGCGCGCCACCACGCGCCGCGAAGCGGGAGTGAATTACGACGGGTTAGTCGATTCGTCGATCCGGTTTTATGGAAATGCCGCTCCGGTGCTGAATTGGAAACAGCAGATGGTCGGCGCGCAGATCTTCTTTCCCTCCCTGCGCGAGATTGCGGTGATGATGCCCGCGCCGCTCGATCCTTTCGCCACGCCGGTTGTTCCGCTCTCCGATCTGATGCGCTTTTCGCCTTCGCTCGAAATCCCGCACCGGGTTCATGTGAAGGGAACGGTGACACTGCAATGGCCGGGCCGCACCCTATGCATACAGCAGCAGAGCAATAGTCTCTGCATGGATACGGACCAACAGGATCGCCTCGGCCCGGGCAACGTCGTCGACGCCATTGGGTTTCCCGCCATCCACGATTACAAGCGCACCCTGGAGAACGCAAACTTCAGCAAGGCGGCCGACGGTGCCCCGCCTGGCGCAACGCGAATCTCCGCCGATCAGGCCCTCAGCGGGAGATACGACAGCGACCTGGTGGAGATCGAAGGGCAGCTCGTGGGTAAGGAGCACGCCCTTGGCGACGTGCAACTGATGCTGCGCGCCGGTAGCATCCTTGTTCCTGCCATTCTTCCGTCCGATCTTGCCGGCCGCGGTACGCCGGATTGGAAGGACGGGAGCATCCTGCGTTTGACGGGAATCTGTGTGAGCCTGGCCAGCGCCGAAACCTGGGATCTGCGCGAGGGCGAGGTGCAGCCCGGTTCCGTCCGGATTCTCCTGCGCTCGATCGGCGACGTCCAAATCGTGCAGCGGCCGTCCTGGTGGACGCGGGAACACGCTCTGGCCGGCCTGGCCGCCGCCGGCGCGGTTTCGCTGGCCGCGTTTGCCTGGATCGTGGTGCTGGGGCGGCGCGTCGACCAACAGACGCAGGCCTTGCGTGAGAGCGAAGAGCGGCTGCGTCATCTCTCCCAGCATGATGCGCTGACCCGACTGCCCAACCGCCTCTTGTTACACGATCGGCTGACCGTCGCGCTCCATCGCGCGGAGAGGTTCAAGGAAGGCCTTGCCATCCTGATGGTGGATCTCGATCGATTCAAGCAGATCAACGACGTTCACGGCCATCAGGCCGGCGACAAGGTATTGACTATCATCGCCAAGCGGCTTCTCGAATCGGTGCGCCTGACCGATACTGTCGCGCGCATCGGGGGCGACGAATTCATCGTCCTGCTTCCCGATCTGCGCGAGGTGTCGCAAGCCGAATCGATCGCCGCCAAAATCATCGCGTCCGTCATTGCTCCGATTGACCTTGGAGCGGACGCTGTGTCGGTCACCGTCAGTGTCGGCATCTGCACATATCCGTTGGGCGGCAGGGACGCCGAGACCCTGATGCAGAACGTCGACGGAGCGATGTACGCGGTGAAAGCGCACGGCAGAAATGCGTTCCAGGTCTTCACCCCCGCAGGCACTTAAGGCATTTTCCGAAGATGAATATCAAGTTTGCTCCGGCGAAGGGCATTGCAGGAGCAGGAATTTCCGCGGCCCGTTTGGTGACGCGCCACTCCGCTAGAAGGGTTGAGCTGGCCGCCGGGTTGAAGGCCCGGGCCTAAAGGCCCTCGAATCGATCTGCCGAATCCAGGGGCCTGAAGGCCCCTTCGCCCTCCGAACAAAGCCGGATCCGACGAGTTTGCCGGAATGCCGGAGCTAAATTGATAATCATCTTTCCGAAATACTGTGAACTTTCTGAAAGCAGAGGAGGTCGATTTTCTTGAGGAAAATCGACTCGACTTTCGTGGCTCTGGTCGACATCGTCTCGGAAGATGCTGTAGCCGCCGCTCAACTCCGCAATTGCCCGATTCGCACGGCTGCGGCGACCGTTGGGCGAAGCCTGATTGCACCACCATTTATCCTTGAAGTGAGCGGCCATCCTTGTTTCCGAGGGGGGCCGACTCGGCAGGCTCCTCCCAGCCGTTCGTCAAAGAGGCAGTCCTGGCGCCTGCCGGTTCAGTTTGCGATGGGAAAAGCAATGACTCGAGCGCTTCAACACCCTTTGCGGAAAATTCTCGAAAGCCGCATCGCCATCATCGATGGAGCGATGGGGACGACCATCCGCTCCTACGGGATGAAGGAAGCCGACATTCGCGGCGAGCGCTTCAAGGATGCGAAGAAGGACCTGCTGAACAACGGCGACCTGTTCAGTCTGACCAGGCCGGAGATCATTGGCGACATCCATCGCCGGTTTCTCGAGGCTGGGGCCGACATCATCGAGACCAACACCTTCGGCGCGACCAGCATTACCCAGAGCGAATTCTTCGTGGACGATCCGCGGGAGCATGGCGGCCGCAAGGATCCCACGTTCTACCAGCAGGTGATCGACGACCCGTTCCTCCAAAACGTGGCCTGGGAGATCAACGAGCAGTCGGCGCGGCAGTGTCGTGAATGGGCCGATCGCGTCGCCAGCGAGACGGGCAGCCAGAGGTTTGTGGCCGGGGCCATCGGGCCGCTGACCGTGTCTCTCTCCAACTCACCCGATGCCGACGATCCGGGCTTCCGCGTAGTTACGTTCGACCAGGTGAAGACCGCCTATGCGCAGCAGGTCCGCGCCCTTATCGCGGGCGGCGTCGACCTGCTTTTGATCGAGACCATCTTCGACTCGCTGAACGCCAAGGCAGCGCTCGTCGCTATCCGCGAAGTGTTCGATGAGGACGGCCTTGCTGCGCATAACAGGGAATTGCCGATTATGATCTCAGCGGCCGTAGGGCGCGGCGGCGAGACGCTGATCTCGGCGCAGACCACTGAAGCATTCTGGAACGCGGTGAAGCACGCCAAGCCGCTGGCGGTGGGCCTCAACTGCTCACTCGGTCCCGACCTGATGTATCCCTTTCTTTCCGAACTTTCGGAGAAAGCCGACGTGGCGATCTCGTGCTATCCGAATGCCGGTTTGCCGAATCCGCTCTCGCCGACCGGCTTCGATCTGGGGCCTTCCGACATGGCCCGGTATTTGGGTGACTTTGCGCGGGCAGGGCTGATCAATATTGCCGGAGGCTGCTGCGGCAACACGCCGGAGCACGTCGCGTGCATTGCCAAGGCCATCGAAGGACTGCCTCCACGCAGGTTCGATCAGTTCGAGGCCGCGGCGTGAGCGAGGCCACGGAAACCAAGCCGCTTCGCTTGTCGGGCTCGCAACCGTTCACGCAACAGCCGGGCGTTTACATCATGATCGGCGAGCGGACCAATGTAGCCGGTTCGCCGCAGTTCGCCAGGCTGATCAAGGCGGGCAAATACGAAGAGGCGGTCAGAGTAGCCCGGCAGCAGGTGGAGAACGGCGCCAACGTCATCGACGTGTGCATGGACGAGGGCATGATCGACGGCGTCGCGGCCATGACGCGCTTCCTGCAGTTGCTGGCCAGCGAGCCCGAAGTCGCCAAGGTTCCCTTCATGGTCGACTCTTCCAAGTGGGAGGTCATCGAGGCCGGGCTCAAGTGCCTGCAGGGCAAGGGCATCGTCAATTCGATCTCGATGAAGGAAGGCGAGGAGAAGTTTCGCCGCAACGCGGCTACGATTCGCAAATATGGGGCCGCGACGGTGGTGATGGCCTTCGACGAGCAGGGCCAGGCGGCGACCTACGAGGACAAGATCCGCATCTGCGAACGCGCCTACCGGATTCTCGTCGACGAGGTCGGCTTTCCGCCCGAAGACATCATCTTCGATCCCAACATCCTTACCGTTGCAACGGGCATGGAGGAGCACAACAACTACGCGGTCGACTTCATCAACGCCACGCGCTGGATCAAGGCCAACCTGCCGCACGCCAAAGTTTCGGGCGGCGTCTCCAACATCTCCTTCAGCTTTCGCGGCAACAACAAGGTCCGCGAGGCCATGCACTCGGCGTTTCTTTATCACGCCATAGCAGCGGGGATGGACATGGGCATTGTGAATGCCGGCATGCTGGAGGTGTACGAGGAGATCGAACCGGAGCTGAAGGTGCTGGTCGAGGATGTGCTGCTGAATCGCCGTCCCGATTCGACGGAGCGCCTGGTGGAGTACGGCGAGACGCTGAAGGGCGCCGGCGCGGCCGTGGTTGAAAAGAAGACCGAAGAATGGCGCAACGGCACGGTCGAAGAGCGGCTGACGCACGCGCTGGTGAAGGGGATCGATGCCTACATCGAGATCGACGCCGAGGAAGCGCGCGTGAAGCTGGGCCGTCCCCTGCTGGTGATCGAAGGCCCGCTGATGGACGGCATGAGCGTCGTGGGCGACCTGTTTGGATCCGGCAAGATGTTCCTGCCGCAGGTGGTCAAGTCCGCGCGCGTGATGAAAAAGGCTGTCGCCCACCTGACGCCTTACATGGAGGCCGAGAAGGAAGCGATGGCCGCGGCCGGCCAGCTCGTGAGGGCGCAGGGAAAGATCATTCTCGCAACGGTGAAAGGCGACGTTCACGACATCGGCAAGAACATCGTCGGCGTCGTGCTTGCCTGTAACAACTACGACGTCATCGACCTTGGGGTCATGGTTCACTGCGAGAAGATTCTCGAACGCGCCAAGGCGGAGAAGGCCGACCTGATCGGGCTCAGCGGCCTCATCACGCCGTCGCTCGACGAGATGGTGCACGTGGCGCGAGAGATGGAACGCCAGGGCTTCGAGCTGCCGCTGCTGATCGGCGGGGCAACCACCAGCCGCGCGCACACGGCCGTCAAAATCGCGCCGCACTATAGCCAGCCGGTGGTCCACGTGGTCGATGCCAGCAGGGCGGTGCCTGTGACCACTAGCCTTCTCAGCGAAGAGGGAAAGCCGGCTTTCGTGGCGCAGCATCGCGCCGACTACGAGGCCCTTCGCAAGGCTTACTCCGCGCCGCGCCAGCCGGTGGTCTCGCTTGAGATCGCGCGCGCCCGGCGGACTCCCATCGAGTGGCGCGCCGAAGACCTGCCTACACCCGAATTCACCGGTGTGCGCGTGCTGGACAACTTTCCTCTCGCCACGCTGCGCGAATTCATCGACTGGACGCCGTTCTTCCATACCTGGGAGCTGAAGGGCGTTTACCCGCGCATCTTCGACGACGAGCGGCAGGGCGCGCAGGCGCGGCAAATCTTCGCTGAAGCCAATGCACTTCTCGACCAGATCGTCGAGAAGAAACTGATCACGGCGCGCGGGGTCTATGGCTTCTTTCCAGCGAGCACCGTGGGCGACGATGTCGAGCTCTACACCGACTGTTCGCGCGCAAAGGTGATCGAGCAATTCCACTTTCTCCGCCAGCAGGCAAATAGAGAAGGCAGTGAGCCCTGCCGCTCGCTCTCCGATTTCATTGCGCCGAAAGAGACGGGTCTCGCCGATCACATCGGCGCATTCGCTGTCACCAGCGGAATCCGCCTTAAAGAGCTTTGCGACTGTTTCCGCGCAAAGCACGACGACTACAACGCGATCATGGCCGAGGCCATCGCCGATCGCCTGGCCGAGGCCTTCGCCGAATGCCTGCACAAGCGCGTGCGCGACGAATGGGGCTACGGCCGCGACGAAGGCCTGAGCAACGCGGACCTGATCCGGGAGAAATATCGCGGCATCCGTCCGGCCCCTGGCTACCCGGCAAGCCCGGACCACACCGAGAAGGGCACACTCTGGCATTTGCTCGACGTCGAGGCTAATACCGGGATGCTGATTACCGAGTCGTATGCCATGTGGCCGGGTTCGAGCGTGAGCGGACTCTACTTCGCCCATCCGCAATCGCGATACTTCGCCGTCGGCAAGATCGACCGCGACCAGGTCGCCGACTACAGCGAGCGCAAGGGCATGAGCGTGGCGGAGGTCGAGCGCTGGCTCGCGCCGAACCTGAACTACGACCCCGCGTGATGGCGATTCCAGCCATCCAGTTCGAAGCGTAAGCAAGACCCGTCCATGAGCGCAAAGCGAACATCCCGTTCCGAGTTGCGCGGCTCTTCTTCGCGCAGCTTCGATAAAGAATTGGCCGAACTCGAAGTGCTCAAAGGCGCGACTTTGGACGCCGAGGCTATCGAGAAGCTGCGCAAAGCGCTCGGCCATCGCAACAACTTCGTCGTATCGAAGGCGGCAAAGCTGGTCGAAGCCAACGAGCTTTCCGCTTTGTTGCCCGAGGTGCTTGCGGCTTACGATCGTTTCTTCGAAGATGCGGAAAAGGCCGATCCGCAATGCTGGGCGAAGAATGCGCTGGTCAAGGCGCTGGTCAAGCTGGAGCATCGCGACAAGGACGCTTATCTTCGCGGCCTGCGCCATCACCAGATGGAAGGGACGTGGGGCGGCACTTCGGACACGGCCGGAACCCTGCGCGGCGCCTGCGCGCATGCGCTGGTGAATTGCCCCGGCATCTCCGACCGTGAGCTACTGGCGACATTGCTGGAGTTGTTTGCGGATGCCGACAAGGCCGTGCGCGTTGAGGCAGCCCGCGCTATCGGGAACATTGGCGGCCCAAGCGCCGCGCTGCTCTTGCGCCTGCGCGCGTTGTTGGGCAAAGACGAGCCCGAAGTGCTTGGCGCTTGCTACTCGGGCCTGCTCTCTCTGGATGGCTCGCGCGCCATCCCGTTTGTGGCGAGGTACCTGGAGGACGGCGACGACACTTCTGCCGAGGCCGCGTTCGCGCTGTCTGAAACGCATTCACCGGAGGCGATGGCCGCTCTGATCGCTCGCCGCCGCGAGGGAGCCGACTCCTGGTTCGGCTCGGTGCTGCTGAGCGCCATCGCGCTCTGCCGCCTGCCCGAGGCGATGGACTATTTGCTCGCCATTATTGAACGCGACGAGCGCGATGCGCCCGTGGCCATTGAAGCGATTGGCCGCACGGCTCCCTCGGCGGAGCTGCGCACCCGCGTAGAGCGGACGGTGCGCAACGCCGCCAATCCGCGCCTGGAGCAGGCGTTCCGGCAGCATTTGCCCGCGCCTCCGGAACGCGGCTGAAATCGGACCGCAGCGCGAGTTGGCCGGAGATTCTGGGGTTTGTGCTAAATTTGCAGCCGTTCGGCTCCTTGCCACGGCGGTTCATGCCGCCCTTATCCCCTTTCATTGCAAAGCCGCTTGCGCTCCACTTGCCGATGTGGTACAAACAGATCATTCAAGTTTGCCCCCAAAGGGCAGGCCTGAATTTCATGCAGAGTGGCTGAGGGACGGGCCCTGTGACGCCACGACAACCTGCCTGGGCAAACCAGGAGTATGGTGTCAACTCTCGCTCGCCGTGAGGCGGGGAACATGAGATTCGGGGGTCGCTTCGGCATCCTTTGCCAAAGCGGCTCGCAAGTTTTTTCGAGTCGAATCAGGTTCGCTCTTCGTTTTGAGCCGTCACGCGCCCGCGTACCCGCAGCTTCGCTCTGCGAAGCGAGGGATTTGTGACGAATGCGTACGAGCTGCGATGTCGGGAATGCGGAAAGGCCTACGGTCTTCAACCGCAATCGATCTGCGATGAGTGTTTTTCTCCCCTTGAGGTTGCGTTCGACCTCGACTACGCCCGCACCCGCTTTACCCGCGAGGCCATCTCCCAGGGACCGCTGAACATGTGGCGTTATCGCGCGCTGCTGCCGGTGAGCGACAGCTACGTGCCGCGCACGCCTGCGGGATTTACGCCGCTGGTGACTGCGCCGCAGCTTGGCCAACACATCGGCGCGCGCAATCTTTACATCAAGAACGACGCCGTCTGCATGCCCACGCTCAGCTTCAAGGATCGCGTAGTCGCGGTTGCATTGGCCAATGCGCAGGCTTTCGGTTTCGATACGGTGGGCTGCTCTTCAACGGGCAACCTGGCCAACGCCGTCGCCGCGCAGGCCGCGCGCCTCGGATTGAAGACCTTCATTCTCGTCCCCGCCGATCTTGAGCCGGCGAAGATCCTCAACACCCAGGTCTATGGCGCAACTCTCATTCGCGTCGATGGCAGCTACGATCATGTGAACCGGCTCAGCTCGCAAATCGCCGACCGCTACAACTGCGGCTTTGTGAACGTGAACCTGCGGCCTTTTTACGCGGAGGGCTCAAAGACAGTCGGCTTCGAGATTGCCGAACAACTAGGCTGGCGCCTGCCTGACAACGTGGTTGTGCCCATGGCCGGCGGATCGCTCATCACCAAGATCCGCAAGGGATTCGACGAATTGATTGCGCTTGGAATCGTTGAGAACCGCGAAGTGCGTTTCTTCGGCGCGCAGGCCACCGGCTGCTCGCCCATCTCAACCGCAGTCAAAAACGGAAGCGATTTCATCGAGCCGCAGCGGCCGAATACCATCGCCCGCTCGCTGGCCATCGGCAACCCCGCCGACGGCGTTTATGCGGCGCGCGCCATTCGTTCCTCCGGCGGCTGGGCCGAAGATGTTTCCGACGTCGAAATCGTCTCGGCCATCCAGGAACTGGCGGAGACCGAGGGCATCTTTACCGAGACCGCTGGCGGAGTCGCGACCGCGGTCACCGCGCGGCTCTACGCGCACGGGCGCATCCAACCCGATGATCTCACCGTCACCTGCATCACCGGAAACGGCCTGAAGACGACCGATTGCCTGAATGGCGCCTACGGCGAACAAAGGGCGATCCGCCCGCGGCTTGCCGACTTTGAAGAATTCGTTGAAGAACACACCGCAGCAAGCCAGGGACTGAGCCTGGCAGGGAGATAGCCGTGTCCGTCAGGGTCCTGTTGCCGAACGCATTCCAGAAGCACACCAACAACGTGCGCGAAATCGCGAGCAGCGCCGCCAACCTGCCCGAACTGGTGGCAGAAATCGAGGGCCGTTTTCCCGCGCTGCGCCAGCACCTGCGCGGCGACGACGGCCAGATTCGCCGCTTCATCAACTTCTATGTGAACGAAGAAGATATTCGCTTCCTCGGGAATGAGAAATACAACTTTCAGGAGGGCGACGAGGTGCTGGTGATTCCGTCCATTGCCGGCGGCTGCGAGTAACCGCAAATTCATCTCCTCCGCCCTGTGAGCGCAGACGGTTCTCTCAGAACCTGTCCAGAAACTCTGATGAGTTGTGGAACCGGAGGCAAAAGAGCATCCCTCAGGGGTTAAAACCCCTCGTCATCTCGGCCTGTTATCGGCACGACTGAAGTCGTGCCCTTTCAAAGCAGCCGTACTGACGACGGTTTCTGGACAAGTTCTCGGGGCGGAGCGATTGTTGCTACGCAGTTACAAATCGATGTAGATATTTGCACGGCTTTTGCCGCTCTTTCATAGTCTCGTTACAGTTCCGCGGAAATAATACACTCGTGATTGCACACGAGCGCCAAAAAGGCTCACTCCAGCTCGCGTTTGCACCTTCGCCTCCCGTCGAAGTTTCCCTTCCCGTCCATTCTCCGCAGCCGACGCCCGTTGGGCCGCGAATCCATGCTGAGGTCGGCCGCTACCGTCTGCGCCTCGCGCACTCGGTCGAAGATCGTAATGCAGCTTGCCGGCTGCGCTTCAAGGTCTTCAACATCGAGCTCGGTGAAGGGCTCGAAAGCTCCTATGAAACCGGGCTCGATTCCGACCAGTTCGATCTGTTCTGCGAGCACCTGCTGGTGGAAGACAAGGTAGAACGCCGCATCGTGGGAACCTATCGCATGCAATCGGGCGCAACCGCGGCGCGCAATCTGGGCTATTACTCCGAGCAGGAGTTCGACTTTGCGCCCTACGAGCCGCTGCGGCGCGCCACGCTGGAGCTGGGCCGCGCCTCGATCGATCGCGACCATCGCACGCCGGAGGTGCTCACTCTGCTGTGGAGGGGCATTGCGCAGTATGCTACCGACATGGGACTTCGCTACCTGATCGGTTGCTCGTCGTTGAACTCCAAGGATCCGCGCGAGGGCTGGCAGATGTATCGCCAGCTTGAGCATTACCGGGTGGCGCCGGAGTTCGAGACTGTGCCGACCGCCGCGTATGCCTGCCCCAGCGAGCACGAGGGCGAATGCTCACAGCCGTCGCCCTGCCCACAGGATCTGCCGGCTTCACCCAAGGTTCCCAAGCTGCTCAAGACCTACCTAGCGATTGGCGCGCGCATCTGCGGGCCGCCGGCCTGGGACCGCGAGTTCGGCACCATCGACTTCCTCACCCTGCTCGATCTTGAGTTGCTCTCGCCTTCGGCGCGCAACCGCTTTCTGGCGCCGCTCACATAGCCACACTGCGAGCCTTCCGGCGCGCTGTGACGCTGGGACTGGCGCTGGCGGCCTGCATTCTTCATTACTGGCTCACGCGCCTTCAAGGTCCGCTCACGCTCGAGCGCCGCGCCTTTTGGCTGCAGTCGGCGTGCAAGCGTGTGATGGCCGCCATGGGGGTCCATAGCCGTGTCGAGGGTGCGGCGCCGGCTCGCGGCCTCGTCGTCTCCAACCATCTCAGCTACGTGGACATTCTGATCTACGGCGCGATCATGCCGTGCTTCTTCATCTCCAAGGCTGAAGTGGTTAGCTGGCCGTTCTTCGGTTGGGCGGCGCGCACCGGCGGAGCGCTCTTTCTCGATCGCCGCAGGCGTTCGAGCGCCAATGCCGTGGCGCAAGCGATGGCGGAGCGGCTCGAACTTGCCGTGCCGGTCGTGCTTTTTCCCGAAGGCACCAGCACCGACGGCGCCCAGGTACAGCACTTTCACCCGCGGCTCTTTGAACCCGCGATCATCGCCGCGGCGCCGGTGACGGCTGCGGCCATTCGCTACGTCATCGAGGGCGCGGAGGAGCGCGAGCTGTGCTGGTATGGCGATATGCCGTTCCTGCCCCATCTCTGGAAGGTGCTTGGTTCGCGCGGCTTTTTCGCCGTGGTGCACTTCGGCGGGCCACAGGTGTACTTGAATCGACGCACCGCGACACAGTCTACGCACGACCAGGTCGCGGCGATGCGCGCAGGGCTGCCGGCGCAACGCGACGCCGAATCAATCGATTCGCAGTTGCGCGCGCATTGATGGTATTGTCGTATCCATCGCCCCGGGCGAACAGCACGAAGCCCTCTCACCGATAGCTCGCGTTCGGTAATTTCATTTCGCCGTATTTTCTATCGCGCTTTGCTGCACGTTTCGCCGGGAGTGACGCCAGTTTCGCCGCGAGAGCTGCGATTCGATTCTCGATCCGGGGACATGCGGATGACCAAGACTTACAATGCGGCCGACGCCAAGCCTGTATTGACGCTGGAGGAGATCACCAACCTGACCGAGGAGGGCGGCAAGCCTGCCGACACTCTGATGAACGTGGTGGCGCTGATCGCCACGCGCTTCAGGACAGACGTTTGCTCGGCGTATCTGCTCGAGCCGGATCGCTCCAACCTGGTGCTGGCTGCTACGCTCGGCCTCCATCCCAGTTGTATCGGCACGCTGCGCATGCCGCTCCACGAGGGCTTGGCCGGGCTGGTTGCCGAGCAGGTGCTGCCGGTCGCTGTCGAAGACGCAAGAAAGCATCCGCGCTTCAAATACTTCAAGGAGTCCGGCGAAGAGGAATACCACTCATTCCTCGGCGTGCCACTCATCGACCGCGGAATCCTGCAGGGCGTGCTCATTGTTCAAACCAAGGATCCGCGCATCTTTCGCGAAGATGAGATTCGCATGCTGGTTGAAGCGGCAAGCGAAGTTGCGCCGGTGGTCAGCGAGGCGCGCACCCTGGATCGCTTCATCGGTCCGGCGCAGGAGCGGCTGTGGGGGCTGGCGCGAAACCTTTGGTGGTGCTGGGACCACGACTGCGTCAGTTTGTTTCGCGACCTGAATCCTACGCGCTGGCGGCAGCTCAACCAGAATCCGATCTCGCTGCTGAGCGAGATGCCGCTGGGCGAGCTGGAGCGCCGCGCCACCGAGCTTGTCCTGCACAGCCGCATCAATTATGTGTATCGCCGCCAGCACGAGTACCTGAACGCCGACCGCACATGGGGCGCGATCAATGCCGGCGTGCTGCGGCCGCGCCCGGTGGCGTACTTTTCCGCCGAGTTCGGATTGCACGAATCGCTGCCCATCTATTCGGGCGGGCTGGGCGTGCTGGCCGGCGACCATATCAAGAGCGCGTCCGATCTCGGCATTCCGCTGATCGGCATTGGCCTGTTCTATGGGCAGGGATATTTTTTGCAGCGCCTCGATGAGAAGGGGTGGCAGCAGGAGGAGTATCTGCAGACCGACGTCAACCGGCTGCCCATGCAGCCGGCGATTGGCGTGAACGGCGAGCCGGTTTCCGTCGAAATCGAGACCCGCGGCGGCTCCATCCGCGCCAAGGTCTGGCGCGTGAAGGTGGGGCGCTGCGATCTTCTTCTGCTCGACTCGAATGTGCCGGGAAACGCGCCGGAGGATCGCGAGCTGACTTCGCGCCTGTACGGCGGCGACGGGCGCACGCGCATTCGCCAGGAGCTGCTGCTCGGCATTGGCGGATTTCGTGCGCTCAAAGCCATGGGCGTTTCTCCGGGCGTGCTTCATCTCAACGAAGGCCACAGCGGCTTCGCGGTCTTCGAGGCGATTCGCAATCGCATGGAGGAAGAGGGCATCGATTTCAACGCCGCCGCGCGGCAGATTCCCCGCGAAGTGGTCTTTACTACGCACACGCCCGTGCCGGCCGGTCACGACCGGTTCAGTCCCGAACTCATCGAGGAGCACCTCGGACCTCTGCGCGAGCAACTGGGGCTGTCGCAGGAAAACCTGATGGGGTTCGGCCGCGAACGCTCCACCGATTTCCAGGAGCAGTTCTGCATGACCGTGCTCGGCCTCAAGCTGTCGCGCCGCGCCAACGCCGTCTCATCGTTGCACGGCGAAGTTTCGCGCGCCATGTGGTGGGGCCTCTATCCGGGCAAGCCGGAAGATGCCGTGCCTATTGGGCACATTACCAACGGCGTTCACGTTCCGTCGTGGCTGGCGCCGCAGATGTGCCGGCTTTACGATCGCCACCTCGGCGTGGGATGGCAGAGCAAGAGCCGGGACGCGCGCATCTGGGAAGAGATCGAAAAAGTCAACGACGGCGAGCTGTGGGAGACGCACCTGAGCCTCAAATCGCAGCTCATCGACTTCGCCCGCCGGCGCGCCTGCGAGCAGGCAGAGCGCCGAGGGGAGCCGCATGAAGTTCTGGCGAGGCTGGGCAAGATTCTGTCGCCGGATGCGTTGACCATCGGCTTTGCGCGCCGCTTCGCTACCTACAAGCGCGCCAATCTGCTGCTGGCAGACATGGAACGACTGGCCTCGATGGTCAACGATCCCAAGCGCCCTGTGCAATTTGTATTTGCCGGCAAGGCCCACCCCCACGATCAGCCGGGAAAGACCGTCCTTCAGCAGATCGCGCAGATGATGCGCGACTCCGAACTCGGAGATAAATTCGTTTTTGTCGAGGACTACGACATCAATGTGGGGCGCTATCTGGTGCAGGGCGTCGATGTGTGGCTCAACAACCCGCGGCGGCCGCTCGAGGCCTCGGGGACGAGCGGGCAAAAGGTCGTCCTCAATGGCGGCCTGAATCTTTCGGTGCTGGATGGCTGGTGGGCCGAGGCCTACGACGGGCTCAACGGATTCGCCATTGGCATCGGCCGCGCCCACGCGAAGGTGAATGTGCACGACAGCCGCGACGGCGAAGACCTCTACACCGTTCTCCGCGACGAGGTCATTCCGCTCTACTACTGCCGCGATCGCGACGGCCTGCCGCGCGGCTGGATCAAGCGCATGAAGCGCACCATCCGCACGCTGGGCTGGCGCTTCAACGCTGACCGCATGGTCATGGACTACACAACGAAGTGCTACATTCCGGCGGCCGGAGGCACGTCGAGCGAGATCCGGCCGTTCTAAGAATCTGTCCCCTGAGGCAACGTTTTTGAGGAGTTTGCGCTCCCGCAGCGGCTAAAGCCGGAGACCAAAATCAGCTCTTAATGTAGTCGATCCTGAAAAACAGGTAATACTCCTATAAAACCTGATGAAACGCGTTGTTTTATGGTCTAGAATTTCCCTGAAGGCGCAGCAAATGGCCTGGAAAGCGGGGAAAAACGATGCGGCCCAAG
>JBAUBR010000271.1:0-3394 GCA_049676965.1 Occallatibacter sp. | reverse complement strand
GCATTGTTTCCTGAAAAGGACCACGAAAAGGAATTCTTTACCGACGCGCCACGGCGCATCTTCGCCCGTCTGATGTGCCGGCGGCCTACCCCGCAGCAGCTTGTGCAATGGATGAGTGATCCGGCGGAGATCGCACGCATGGTGCAAGGAACCCCGTATGCCGCTTTTCTCGATTCCAGCGCGCCAGCCCAGAGCGCCGGAATCATCTCCAGTTTCAACATGATTGCGGACAGCTTCGAGCTGTTGCCCAGGGAGGATGACAACCGGCAACGGTTCTCCACTTCGCGCTGGGAATTCGAGCGCAACAAATGGGTGTTTCTTACCTCCAGGCCGACCTTCCGTGAGAAGCTATTGCCGCTGCATAGCGTATGGCTTGATATGCTGATTCTCCGCATGTTGGCACCCTGCGTGAATCCGGCAAAGCCGGTATGGTTTGTTCTGGACGAATTGGCCAGTTTGAACAAGCTGCCGCAGCTCCATACGGTCGTCACGGAGAGCCGCAAATCCGGCAACCCGGTTGTACTCGGATTCCAGGGCCGGAGCCAGCTCGAAAAGCGCTACGGCAAGGACGCCGAAGTCATCCTCTCGCAGCCCGCGACAAAGATATTCCTGAAGACCTCCGAGCCACACTCGGCAAAGTGGGTCTCCGATGCGATCGGAGAGGTGGAACTTGAGCGTTTGAAGGAGTCGCGCAGTGCGGGTCTGATCGGTGGCAGAAAGCAGTACACCCTTGAGATCACGACTCAGCCGCTCGTCATGGCCTCGGAGATTGCAGGACTGGAACCATTGCACGGTTACATCAAGCAGGAGAACTACGTCGTCCCTGTACGCTTTCCGTACGTCGCGCCGATAGAAAAGCAGCCGCGATTCATCGAGCGAGCCGTATCGGTATCGCCGCGTGCCGTTGCCGTGCAGCAGGCAGCGGTCAACTCTCAACGGGCGGCGAGTGCAGGCTCGAACGAACCGCCAAAGAAGCCGGTCCAAAAGCAGATGGTATTCCCTGGGTCTGCGCGACAAAAGGCCGGAAATGAAAAGCCGCGTGACTGGGATGAATCAGAGTGGATTGAGTGAAGCCCTAAAAGAGTCGCCAGAACGGTACGACTCCACACAAACCACGTTTCCAGAACACCTGTTGCTCGAAACGCGCATTGACAATTTGGGGTGAAGCGAGAAGGTTCCGGGCGGCATCGCCGTTCGTAGAGACCCATCGGACGGCCTCTATTTGAATTCTGACGGGACCAGGGGCAGCTTCCGGTCCCACTATTCAGTGTCCGCCTTGGCCCACTCTCGACAAAATGCGTCATTTCGTCGATACTCGGAAGCCCCCGCTCTGATTATGCTGGTTCAGGGGCGTTGCACAGAGTCAACTCTCCCATTCAAGCCAAAAGAAGGCTTGAATGGGCCACCCCCAAGGAGAAAACATGGACGTTCAAAAAATAATCAACGAGTCGATCAAGATGAAAATTGCGACCATACTTCAATGTTCTGATGAAGATGTGGTGACAATTGTACTGGAGCAAAAAATTCAGACTTATCACCGAAAGCACGGCTCCGCAGGGGACTGGGAGAAAATGAAAACGCTCCAGGGCAATCTCTCGACAAATTAGATCCTTTCGTCGAGAGTCGAAAAGGCCCCTGTCGTGTTTTCGCGGGTTCTCGGGGCCTTCGACAGAAGGAACTCTCGACAAAATGTTAAACGGGCGAGGGGCCGAAAACCCGTCGAGGGCGGGTAATCCAAATCCAGCCAAATCTCTAGGTGGGTGATTTTCGATATTCCGCTTCCTAGTATCCTCAATTCAGAGGAAGACTGGATGACAATACAGATTGCGATGCATGGCAGCGATGGCATTTTGTTGGCAGGCGATACGCAGCAGCGTGATCCGCTGAAGTTGCGAGGGCAATACTGGCAAGAGGGGCGGGAAGGACGCAACAGCACTAAGATCAAGATCGACTATGACCAGCGTATTGCAATCTCTTGCGCCGGGGACATGAATACATCTGGATACATTGCCGACAATCTTCGATTGGCATTCAAGGCGAATGGCATGTCGGACCCGATCAAGACGATTCAACAGATTATGGCAACCGTTCCGCCATTCAATCGAACAGGTGCTAAATGCCTGGTTGTTCTCCCAGAGCGACGGCTGTTTTCTGTTAAGACGATGCACAACATCATTCAGAATGACGTGGTAGTTCCCGAATGGTTTCCCGTATGCCAGGAAGAGCAATCAGCCGCAGTAGCAGGGGATGACATAAGCGCTGCTCTATTTTGGCTAGAAAAACACTACGACGGAATAAATAAACTCCCTATCAAGCAATTGATTCCCCTTGCCGCTCACCTGGTGGTTTGTGCTAACCAACTTAATCCGAAGTGGATAAGCGGTCTGGAAATTGTTCTGTGCGATTCGGATGGAGTAAATCACCTATCTAGGGAGTCAATAGACGATTTAGAAAAGAAGGCGAGAGAGTGGGACCAGACGATCAGCAATTTATTCGCATCTTATAATCCGCAATACACTCACGCTCCCAAGACCAATAATTAAGCTGCGATCTGTTTAGCTTCGTAGGACTCCAATAGGGCAACCAAGTCTTTAACGCCCCATAGTTTCGAGGTAACGCCAGCGGCCATAGTCGGAGACATTCTGAGGGTGCGATGAATCTGGATGAAATTGTAGGCAAAGTAATTAAGCGCCGTCGCTGCTTCGTGGTTCCGCAATTTCCGGCTGAATCCAATCGACAGGGGAGTGTACCGCCTCATTTTGGTTCTGACGGTCCAATTCTGGCGCTCGAAGTAGCTGGTAGAAATATGGGCCGGGTCAGGATTACCGGAAATCGGTTTAACCTCGACGCCGATGCACGGGCGGGAGAGTAGCGGGTAGAGATAGAATCGCATCAGGCAGAAGCGAGATGCTGCCGCGCACGTTCTGGAGCATATGCGCATGTTGACCATCTCCAAATCGCTATCTGCGGGCCAAGCCAGGACGTATCACTCCCGCGAGTTTATTTCCGAAGAGCAGAACTACTGGAGCCGTGACCAGCAGACGCATAGCGAGTGGCAGGGCAGGCTCGCGCAGGAGTGGGGCCTGCATGGCGAAGTCGGCTCCGAGCATTTCGCCCGCCTGAGTGAAGGCCAGCATCCCGAGAACGGCGTCCAGCTCGTCAAGCATCAGCCAGCACGCACCTACGAAAACGAGTACGGCAAGGAAATCACCAGCGTGGAGCACCGCGCGGGATGGGATGCCACATTCTCTGCACCCAAGTCAGTCTCTCTCACCGCGCTCGTCGGCCGCGATGATCGTGTGCGGGAGGCGCATCGTGAAAGCGTCCGCGTCGCGCTCGGTGAATTGGAGCGTTACACGCAGGCACGCATCGGCAACGTCCATGCACCGGAGAC
>JBAUBR010000270.1:0-12312 GCA_049676965.1 Occallatibacter sp. | reverse complement strand
CTCTTGCGACCATACTTGGCAAAACTCGCCTGCGATGCCAGAGTTTGCTGAAAACGCGCCCTTCGTTTCATGCTTATAGTTTATTCAACAATGACGCGGGATGCGGGCTTGTGCAGAGGTTCCCTAGGGTGTGCACCACTGTTTGACGAGCTTGATCGACCCCAGATTGAATCTGACGCTGGAATTTACGTTCCTCCGCGGCATTCACGAATCTCATTGTCTTGGGGTCGTACAGCCGCACGGACCAGGGATGCTTCAGGCAGGTCACCGTGGTGACGGTTAGGTCGTGATAGCGTTCGTGAGCACGGGTGAAAGGCCAACTCCAATTCTCGCTATCTTCCGAGCAGGAACACGCAGTACGATTGCGAAAAAGTCCCAACGCAACATCTCCTAACTGCCGATCAGCCCAATTTATGCCACATCAATAAATTTGGTCGGCGGGCAGCGTAGAATGGTGGCTTCTAAAGGCGATTGTGGTTCTGTTTGCGTTTGGGCGCCATTCCATCAAAGTTGCACCCTCCAACCAAAAACACCGATAAAACCTGCACCAAACCCTCACATATAGCTTCATAGGTTCCAGGTCTCAAGCAGGAAATCCTCCAAGCGCTTCGCTTAGCGCTGCTTGCGAGGATGGCACGTCAAATCTTTCGTGTGGCGCCCTACTGTAGGGCTGAAGAGTTCGTAGTGATCGAAGAGGAGATCGCTGCAACCTCCCACGGTTGATCCCGAAAAGGAATCCGGAGGCTGAAAACTGACAAGCCATTATGGATGGAATCCGGGCAGTTCGACCCGCCGGGCAATGTGGTCCTGGATCCCGTGGGGATCCCACTACTCTTTGGGGTCGATCTGCACGCCATCGAGCTGCATCGCGAAACGGATATGATCGCCGCCGGCCATTCCCGTCATGGCGGTCTGGCCCATCACCTGGCCGCGCTTCACCATGTCGCCTTCGTGTACGTCGATGTGGCTTAGGTGGCCATAAATGTCCAGCGGCGCCGCCCACACGACGCGTCCATCATTCGAGAAGCAGCAATATAAACACCGACAGGTAGCAGCAGCACCATCCCGCGATCTGCAGCGGCCAAGACGTCGGAAAACCAAGGTCGTCGCGCTTCAACACGCTCCGTATTCTAGCCCAGAAGTGTGGTCGTGCCGCTGCCGTTCGGCCACTGCCACTTCAATCTGCCGCAGCAGGCTCACGGTCTGCTCCGGTGAATGCTTCCTCCCTCGTGCCATTCCAGGCTCCTTCCATACCAGTTTGTCTCATTCCCGCTGGTACAGAATTTGCCGGGCACTCCAATGGAGTTAGAGCGTATTGCGCGGCAGTCGCGTAGCGCCAGATCGGCATCATTTCGTGCCCGGATCGTTCTGGAGTGCGCCGGGGGAGCAAGCAATGCCGCAGTAGCTGCGAAGCTGCGCACGACCGGTTTTACGGTCGTTCTGTGGCGCAACCGTTTCATTGCCGAGGGCGTTGCCGGACTTGGGGATGAATCGCGTCCGGGAGCACCGCGCCAGATCGGTGACGAGAAGATTGAACGGAACGTACGACTGACGCTGGAGAAAACCCCGCAGGGCGCCACCCATTGGTCCAGCCGTATGCTGGCGGCCAAGACCGGGTTGAGCCAGTCGACGATCAGCCGCATTCGGCGAGCGTTTAGACTGAAGCCGCATCGCGCGGAAGGCTTTCAACTATCGAGTGATCCATTGCTGATCGACAAGGTGCGAGATATTGTCGGTCTGTATCTCGATCCGCCGCATCATGCGCTGGTTTTATGCGTCGATGAGAAGTCGCAGATTCAGGCTCTGAGCCGGACACAACCGGTGTTGCCTATGCGGGTCGGGCAGTTGGAGCGACGCACCCATGACTACAAGAGGCACGGCGTCACCAGCCTGTTTGCCGCTCTCGATATCGCCACCGGCAATGTCCTTGGCAAATGTTACCGACGCCATCGTTCTGTCGAATTCCTGGATTTCCTGAAAAAGATCGATACTGCGGTTCCTGCCGATCTGGATATCCACTTGGTGCTGGACAACTACGGCACTCACAAGACAGCTCTGGTTGGGCGCTGGCTGCACAAACGGACAAGATACCACCTGCATTTCACTCCCACCCACGCCTCCTGGCTCAACCAGGTGGAGCGCTGGTTCGCCCTGCTCACACAGCGACAAATTAAGCGCGGCTCGCACACCAGCGTGCAAGAACTGGAAACAGCGATCCGGGAGTTCATCACGGTCCACAACCAACAGCCAAAGCCCTTCCGCTGGACCAAATCCGCGGATCAGATCCTGGCCTCTATCGCCCGCTTCGCCACTTCCACTCTTGCCGCCCACGCACCTGTCACTTATGCAAGAAATCAATGACTCAGGAGACTAGCGATCCCCAAAAATTAAGTCGTCAAGTTGCAGTCAGGAATTCGTCAAGCTTTTTGGCTGTGTTCGCGCTGCCGAGTCGACGCGGCCGTGAGCGGTTCGCGCAGCTCGGCCAGTTCCCTGCGAATCTGCTGCGCCGGCGCGCCCTGCACGTCCTCGGTCGAGTCTGACCCGCGCAACCCCTTTGGAATGTGTGCGCGTGCGCACGCACCTGTGCGCACGGACTAGTGCAGAATGGCGGTTGCGTTTCGGGCAGATTCTTGCACGAGGTTCCATCGCTCCCACAGGTATGGAATCGCGTCCTTGCGCCCATTTCGAGCCAGAAGAGATACGCTTCACGAAGAGCGCGCAATCTTCGTGAAGCGTATGGTTGCGGCAAAAACGGTTTCGCCGCGCACGGGCGCGACGATCAGAAAATGACCTTGCCGCCAAGCTGAATGGTACGGTTGCCAGGACCCTGGCCAAATGCGCCTCCCGAAGCCGGGCTCTCGCCCCCGCCACCGGAGTAATAGTTGCTGAGGAAGCTGTTGGGAACCCCATACAGCGCCGGATACAAAGTGTCCTCGATATTGGGATCGGGGGTTCCGTAGTAGCCGCGGTTGAGCGCGTTGAAGGCGTTTGCCGAAAGCATCATGGTGACGTGCTCGGCAATCTTGAAGTTCTTGCCGACGGCGAGGTCGAGATTGTTGAAGCTGTCCCCGCGCAGGATGTTGCGGCCCGCGCCGGGGAAAGGATTATGCCGCGCGAGGGCCTCGTACTGGTTATTCCACAGCCAGTGAACTGCCGACGGCGAGGTCGGAGTTCCCGTCACGTAGTTGATGTAACCGCCCGGACCGGTGTTGATGCCCACCGACGTCATCGGCGCTGCGGGATTGGAGAGAATCGGACGGCAGGGATTGCCGAATACCTCGGCAAAGCCGAGATCGCAGAAGCTCGTCTCCGCCTCGGTGACGTTGATCGTCGGCGGCGGGGGCGTTTTTGCGTTGCAGTTGTTCACCGTGCAGATGTAGGTGAGCACGTTGGGAGACTGGACGGAGACCTGGTTTTGAATGGGATTGAACGGCTGGCCGTTGTTGAAGGTGTAAAAGGCGTTGAAGTTGTAGCCGCCAAGAGCCCGACCGAGAATGCCCCGCTGGTCCTTGAACCAGGGCTCCAGGTAGCTCATCTGCAGGCCGATCACGTTGGGATAGGAGTTACCGCTTACGCCGCGCTCTCCGACGTCGCTGTTGAGCGGGTCCTGAGCGTACGCGCTGGTGTTGCCGCCTGAGCCGGTCGAGAAGATCTCGCTGGTGTTGTCGATGGTGCGGCTGAAGGTATAAGAGGCCGTCCCCGTCCAGTTATGGAAGTTGCGAACCGTGAACGCGGTCTGTAGCCCGTTGTAGATCGAGAACGCGGAGTTGGCGGTCGTGTCGATCAATCCATAGCTGCAGTTTTCGCGGCCGTATCCAAAGGCGGTCGGGTCGGAGCACGCCGTCAGACCTGAGCCGTAGCCGGGATAGAACGCCTGAACCGTAGCCAGCTCGGGGTTTCCATCCAAAGCCTGGAACTGCCCGAACGTGTGGTTGCCGACATAACGGACTTCCATGACGGCGGCGGGGAAGACCTGGTACTGGATTCCCAGCGTGTAATTCTCCGCCATGGGATTGTGGAAGTTTGTGGGAACGTTGATGTAGGGGTTCGCGCGCGGATCGCCGCCGGTGGGAATGAACTTCGTGTCCGCTGGTTGCACGGTCCCAAAGGTGAGGCCGCCGCTCGGTACGCAGTTTATGGTGACCCCATCGCAACCGAATGCCCCCTCGTTGGTGATGGGCGCGTTGGTAGCGATGTTGAGGAAGATGTTGTAGAACTCCGGATCGACACCCATGGTGAATCCGCCGTGCACCACCATCTTCCTGACTGCGTCCGGGGTGTAGGCGAAGCCGATGCGCGGCTCGATGTTCTTATAGTACGGATTGACGTAAGGGAAGGTCGTCGCCGACAGCGGCAGCGCCGTGCTCCAGAAGGGATGGGATCCCGTCTGCTGCGCGAAGCTCTCGTCGTGCAGCAGGTTCACGCTCTGCCCGAAGAATTCGTAGCGCAGCCCAAGATTGAGCGTCAGGTTCGAGTGCACTTTCCAGTCGTCCTGGAAGTAAAGGGCAAAGTCCGGCTCCCGGAAGGGAACGCCGGTGTTTCCTGAGGCCAGCTCCGTCTCCGTGATGCCTTGGAGCAATCCGGTAAGGCCGTTGTTGAGCGCGGGGTTGGAAGAAACGTTACGGAACGCTATGTTGGCGGCGCCGGGTGCGAAGCTGAACGCCCCTCCGGAATTGGGCAAAAACACGTTGGGCGAGTCCTGGTGATCGAACTCTCCGCCGAACTGGATGGTCTGCCGGCCGTGCGTCCAGCTCGCGTTGTCCTGTATCTGATTGACTTTGATCACGCGGCCCTGCGGCAGGTTGGAGGCGTAGCCGAAGCCCTCCAGTCCCGCGCCGAGGCCGACCTGCGAGGGGCAGGACGTGAAGTTCGCGATGGTGCAGCTCGAGACGCCGCCTGCTTCAAAGGCGATAGTCGACTGCTGGAAGGAATAGCGCGCCTGATTCGTGACGGAGGGCGTGAACATGTGAGTCCAGTCTCCGCCAACCTCGTGTGTGATGCCGGTGACGTTCACGAACCCCCCGCTGGCGAAGCTGCCGGCGCCGGGGACGGTGGGATTGTTCTGGTAGTTGTAGCGGAGGAAGAAGCGGTCTTTGTTCGTCATCTGATAGTCGATGCGGCCAAGGTGCTCCTGGTCGAGGGTGTAGTTGGGCAAGGTGCGGTCAAACTGCGAGACCTCGATGTTCTGGATGGTGCTTCCGTCGGTGACGGGCAGGGTAGAGGTGGCGCCAAATGGGACGGGATTGCCCGCCGAGATCGCGTAGGGCCCCTGGTTCACCAAAGCCGCTACGCCGGGACTATTGGGGAAGTCCGCCTGCAGCTCCTTCAGACCGGTGGCGTCGGGAAAGACGTTGGGCGCGGACGAGAAAAGCAGCGCTCCCTGGTAGGAATGGCTCCAGTAAGTGCTGCCGAAGAAGAACAGCTTATCTTTGAGGATCGGTCCGCCCAGCGTTCCGCCCCAGTTGTTCTGGTTGTAGCGCGGCACGTTTGGGTAGCAGCTTGCCGATGGACCCTCCGAGGGGCAGAAGCCGAACTGCGAGTCCTTTTCGCCCTGCGTGAGCGACGACAGCCAAGAGCCGGTATACAACTCGAACCCGGTGCCGTGAAACGAGTTGGTGCCGGTCTTGGTGACGTAATTGACCACGGTGCCCATGTTGCGGCCGTACTGGGCGCCGAAGTTGTTGCTGATCACCTCGATCTCTGAGATCGCGTCCTGGTTGGAGAAGAAGAAGCTCGGGCCGGCGATCGAGTTGTCGTTGTTCGACTGTCCGTCGATCTCGAAGTTGTTGGCGCGGCCGCGCTGGCCATTGGCGGAAAAGTTCACGCCGTTGGTGTTGGACATGCCGTCGGCGTGCGTGTCGACAACGCCGGGTACAAGCAGCGTAGTGTCGTCCATGGCGCCGTTTATTGGCATCGTCTGCAGTTGCTCCGAACTGATGACGGTCTCGCCCTGCGCCGTTTCGGTATTCATCAGCTCCGCTGCGCCGGCCTCCACCTGGACGGTTTCAGCCGTGCCGTTGGGGGCAAGTATCTGCCTGCCCACCGATGTCGTGTTGCCGGCCGCAACGTGGACATTGCTGAGCGAGGATTTGCCAAAGCCGCTCGCTTCAATAGCGAGCGAATACGTTCCAATGGGAACGTTGGAAATGAAAAAGTCGCCCATGCCCGTCGACTTGCCTTGCAGCGTAGTCTGTGTGGCGGTGTTGACGGCAGTAATGGTTGCGCCGGGAATTACCGCGCCGGTCTGATCCGTGATCGAGCCGGCGATGGATCCGGTGATGATGCCCTGGGCGGATGCGCGTGTGCTCAAAAGCGCAGGCGATAATGCACAGAGAACAGACAGCATCGTGATTCTGCAGGTCCAGCGGAATGCCGTTTTGCCGTAGCCCATCGTGCAGCCTCCTCGGGGAAAGGTCTCTACCAGCTATGTGGGTTTGCGAGATCTTCGCCGTCCCTGCGTGGGTTGCACTCGGAGCGCCAAAATGGCATTGCAGATCTCAAAGGACTTACGAGCTGCGCCGGAAATGGATCGATATGGCTTTTGGAAGGTGGTTTCGGCCGCCGAAATCGAAACTGCGTAGAATGGAATGAATCCGCCGTTAAATCACACCAAGAATGAGTAAAGTCATCACTTTGAAGAATTCGGGCGGCCTTGCTTTCAGATTCTGTAGAAAACAGGAAGTTTAGCTTCGCTTTTGCGATGCGTCTATGCATTTCCGGGCGCGTCGGGAGGGCCTTCAGGGCGCCTGTGCTTGCGTCGGACATGGAATACGAACTGCGTGAAAACCACCGAATTAACTCGGGAGCGCTTGTTACGCGCGGCTCACCGGTTGGCATCTCTTCTCCGCACGCGGAGCACGCCGCCGACATAGGACGCGACTTCTCGTCGTATCCGATGACCAATTCAGGTCTCGTAGGCATTCTGTCACCGTGTCAAGCGAGCACGGATCAGGCTGTGACGAACATCACACCACTTCGCAGATGATTCAGAGTTGGCTGATGCTGCAGAACTTGAACCGGCCGCAAACCCTGAACCTGAACGTAACGGTTTCAGACTGCACACGGTTTCCCGATTTGTGTGCAGCGAAATAGACAGGTGTTCCAGATTCTCACTGAGATCGCGAGTGCCCTGAGCGAGGATCTTCGCTCCTGGGGCCTCGGCACAGTTCACATTGAGCTCGTCGCCGGCCGCAAGAACCTTCTTCGTCTGAGCGCGCCCTGATACGCCCTTCCATGAGCAACGGCCGGATGCTCGCCTGCATCGGGAGAAATGTCGTAGTGCTCAATGCGGCGACTGGTGAGCGGAGAAAATGCATCGCGGCCAATCTGAGGGAAAGCGCGTCGGGAATGAATCTCGACAGACTGCTCAGTCGTGACGATCGACGAACGGCGATCGCTCCAATCTGGCCGTTTTCAAGAAATCCCAGGCATTTCTGTTTACCTCTTGCGAGATCAGGTAATAGTTATGGTCATGATCGGGAATGACGGAAAGCTTTACCGGAAAGCCATGCGCCTCGAACTGCCGTTTTGTCGCTGTCACCGCTTCCACTGAGAAGAGCGGATCCTTGCTTCCGACCCAGATTGCAATGGGCGTTCGCCGGTCGGCTTGGGCAAATAGGAGTCCTTCGTATCCGGGGGGCAATGCCCCAGCGTGAACTGCGGCGGCAGCGTAATACCGCGAATCGACAATGGCTAGGACCAGAGCGTGAAGGGCTCCCGCCGAATGGCCAAACAGGTAGATTCGACTTTCATCGACCGCGTGTTTTGCCTTGACCTGCTCAACCACCGCATGGAAGAAGCTGGGCGAGTCTGTCTTGAAGGCCCAACCCGCAGGATCGTAGGAATTCGGCGCGGCGACAATGAAGTGCTCCTTCGACGCCAAGTCCCTCCAGGCATCGATCATCACCTCTCCATCTCGCCCTGAGCCATGCAACAGAAGCACAATGGGCAGCGGGCCTTCAGCATCCGGTATGAAGGAGTAATATGTCCTCGAAGAGCCGGCAAACTCGAAGGTGAGCTTAGCCGCCGCGGCACTTCCTGAGGCGACGGTTGCAGTTGAGGTATTCTGCCGACCCATCGCGCCAGCCGCCAGAGCGCAGCAAACAGCCGTCATTGTTCCGACGCGAAGCACACCTGATTTTACGCTCGTTCCTGTTCCCACAGGTCGCCGACCCACCCTCTCGCTCCCTTCTGTCCGCCTATACTGCTTTCGTGTTCAACCTGCCCGAATCTCAACAGCCCGGTGGCCCTGCTGATCGTTCGCGGCACGACCGGCGAAATTCTAATTCCCTTTGCCAAAAGTTACCTGCGCAAATCGATTTTGAGGTGCGGCGAGTGGAGGTCGCCGCCCGAAAAGGCTGATAGACCTGAAATGCGCCGGATCAGACAGACAAGGCGTAAAATCGCCGCATCAAGATGTTTCTCGATGCGAGACAACCTCACTGCGATCGCTCTCTCCTGTGTGGCTCTGAGCCTGCACGCGCAACAAAATGCGCCGCAAACCCCCGGCACCGGCACCACTCTCGAACTCAACGTGCGATCGGTGCTCGTGCCAGTGGTCGTGCGCGATGCGCAGGGCCATGCGGTAGGCAACCTCAAACTGGAAGATTTCATGGTCTTCGATCAGGGGAAACCGCGCCAGATCACGGGATTTACGATGCAGCAAGGCGCGCCGCTGGAAATCGCCCCGCCGATCGCCGCGCCGGCAACTTCTCCTGGCATCCAGCCAGCGCCGGGAACTCCGCAGGCTGAAGCCGCCCCTCAGCGCGTCATAGTGTTTCTCTTCGATGACCGGCACCTGGCCGTGGGCGACCTTGAACAGGTAAAGCAGGCGGCCGTACAGATGCTCGATCAGCCGCTGCCGGATGGAACCCGGGGACTGGTGCTATCGTTCCTGGGCGTCAACTCCGGGCTGACCCACAGCAAACTTGCGTTGCAGGCCACGATCATGAAGCTCAAGGCCCGCCAGGCCTTTCAGCAATCCGCAAGCGAATGCCCCGCCATCGACTACTACGCAGCCGACCAGATCCTGAACAAACACAGCCGCATTGAGTACGGGATTGCATTGGAGAAGGCTTGGAATTGTCTGCATCTCCTTGGGGATCCCCCCGCAGGCGGCAACATCAACGTGGATAGCGTAGGTACGGGGGACTTGTTGAAGGCGGAGATGGCGGTCAAGGACGCCGCGACCATATCGCTGCAGGAAGGCGATCAGGACACCACTGAAACCATCGGCTACCTGAGAGATGTTGTGCACAGCATCTCCGCGCTCCCAGGTCAACGCACGCTCATCCTTGTCTCTCCTGGCTTCCTTTCGGTCGCGCAGGGATCGATGGCGATGGAATCGACGGTCATCAACCTCGCCGTGGACGATGGGGTGACGATCAGCACGCTCGATGCGCGTGGGCTCTATTCGATCATGGTGCCGGCAAGCCAGGCCGGCGGGGAATCGACCCAGTCCCTGCTTATCGGACAAAACGTGCAGGATCGCGACGATTCCATGCGCCAGAGCATGCAGGTGATGGCCGAATTTGCCGACGGAACCGGCGGAACGTTCTTCCGCAACAACAATGATCTGCGGGGAGGATTAGCCGCCCTGGCCGCGGGCCCGGCCTATAAGTACCTCCTCGAGCTTTCCCTGAACGATGTAAAGCAGAACGGTTCATATCATGTGTTAAAGGTTGAAGTCGACCGGAAAGACGCGAAAGTGCAGGCGCGCGAGGGGTATTTTGCGCCGCGGGCGCCGAAGAACGCGAAGGAAGGAGCGGAGGTTGCGCCGCCCATTCCCCAACAACCCGCACCGGAAGCTGCGCCGACGGTTACAGCCGAAGCGGCTCGGCCGGCTACGGTTTCACCGCCGCGCGCCACGCCTCAGCCGCAATCGAGCCATGAGGCAGTGAGGCAGTCGCAAGATCGTTCCCCTACACCGGAAGACGCGACGAACTACGTCGAATTGCCGATCGGCAGGCTCAAAGACGCGGTTCCGGCGCTCAGGGGGATCAAATACGACGCCGGCCAGGAGCAATTGCAGTCGATCCTTGCGCAAATAGCAAAGACGATTGCCGACGTTTTGCCGCGACTGCCCGATCTGGTTTCCCGCGAGGAGGTCAACCATTTCCAGGGCTCTTGGGACTCGACCGCGCCGGGCGGCCTCGCGGCTGCGCAGCCCTGGTCGCGCCAATTCAAGTACCTTCTGCAATGCCGGCACAGCCCCAACGGGAGCACGACGATCTCCGAATCGCGCATCGATTCCAAGGGGCGCCCGGTGAATGGCGAAGAAACCTATACGGCCCTTCGCGGCTACGGATTCGCCTACCAGTGGCTTTTTTTCTCCGCTGCCAATCAGGCCGCGTTTCGTTTTCGCTACCTGGGCGAACAGGAGAAGGAAGACAGAAAGACGTTTGTCATCGCCTTCGCGCAGGATCCGCGCAAGGTGCGGCAACCGGCTTATTTTCAGGCCGGCGGCAGAACGGCTCCGTTTTACTTTCAGGGAGTGATCTGGGTCGACCAGTCAAGCTTCGATATCGTCCGCCTGCGCACCGACCTGCTCTCACCGCTTCCCGAGCTTCACCTGCGCCAACTCACCACCGAGCTCGCCTTTCGCTCTGTACCCATCCAGGGTTTCGGCGCAGTATTCTGGCTGCCCAGCGAGGTCGAGATCTCCAGCGACCAGGGCGCGGGCCCGACCGAGGAGAGCCATCACTACTCGGACTATCACCTATTTCACGCCGACGCGCGTATCGTATCTTCACCCTGATGGTCGGCGCAGCCCCTCTGGAATGCGCGCGCGCCTGTGCCGCGGACTTGTGCAGAATGACGCACCCGATCGTCCGAGGAATTGCTTCATCTGGAAGGGCGAGTGTTCTAGTTTGGGATGTCTTTTAATGGGATGTGGACGAAGGCGATAGATTTGCGATTCCAGGTGTAGGTGATATCGAGATCCCCGCCGGTTTCCTGAATGATGGCCGGATAGGAGAATTCGCCGGGCTGGGATTCGAGAGTCCGAAAGTTCTGGAAATGCTCTCCATCGTGGGAGACGGCGATGTTCAGCGGCGAGCGTGCGATGGTTGAGTCGTTGTACACGAGGACGACTCTACCGTCGCGCAGAGAGACGGCATCAATGCCGGAGTTTGGATTAGGCAGGTCGAGTGGACGCGCAGCAGACCAGGTGAGGCCGTCGTTAAATGAATCAGAGACGCAGATGCGTGCGATGTCTTCAGTGGACCTTGCAAAGAGACGCAGGTGATGTTTCTCGAGGCGCACGATGGAGGGTTGAATGAGTCCGTGCGTGCGATCGAGGGCAGGTGGGTTGGCAGCGTCGCCGGCTGCGAGCGGAATCGGGCCGATGGTTGACCAAATTGCGCCGTTGTCTGTGCTGCGCTCGATCCAGATGGACCACGCGTGATAGGCCTCGATTGAAGTTCCGCTGACGATGACGCCGTTGTCGAGGAGCAATGGCTTGGCACGGATGGGGCCGAGCAAGCCTGCGGGGAGATGCTGGACTGGGGACCATGTGCGGCCTTCGTCGAGGCTGAATCTGCGCGCGGCTACCCAATTGAATGGGGCGGGTCCGTATTTGTAATAGAGCCAAAGTAGGCCGTTGGCAGAATGGAAGAGCACGGGGTTCCAGCAGGCGATGTGCGGCTCGCGCGCCAGCTCGATTGGCGCGGACCAGCCAGAGGTAGACCTGCGGGCCGCCCAGATCGCGACGTCCGGGTAGCCCTCGTCGGTGCCGCCGAACCAGGCGGCGAGGAGATCGCCATTCTTGAGTTGAACAATGGTGGAAGCGTGGCTAGCAGCGAAGGGCGCAGAGCCGACGGGGAAGATGAATTCGCGAGATGGTTGTCCGATGGCCATTGAAGCGAAGAGCGGGAACAGCAAGGCGGCTGCGCGAACGAGAGTGGACATCATTCTTCGTACAAGTTAGTCGGACTTACGTTCGAGTGACAAGTCCCCGGGCCTGAGTGTGCTCCAGACAAGCTGCAAAGATTGCAGTTGGCGAGTCACCGCCAATGCTTCCCTTTGCCGGAGCCTCACCATACCGGGTCCGGTTCGGCACTTGGCTCGCTCGAAACTTCCCCATTGCCGGTCATACGCCCGGAACCCACCAAGGCGCCCTTAAATAAGGGCTCCATTCGCGATTCAAGTCTGTAACCAGAGATTTGGGTGATGCCGTCTCTCGACTGTTATTCCGAGATCGATCGGGCACATCGCTGTAAGCGCGTTGCGCCGTTGATATTGGCGCGCCAATTACCATTGAATCGCGGATCGGGATAGACTTCCTCTCGGGGGAAGACGTGCGACCAAGAATAG
>JBAUBR010000269.1:0-16806 GCA_049676965.1 Occallatibacter sp. | reverse complement strand
CTATGGCGAGCGCGCGCCACACTGTGCGAACTGACAGCGCAGGGCAGGGTTGTGAAGAGCGCGACACCTCCACAGAAGGCCCACGAGTTGAATCTGACGGCGCACTCCGCCTGCTGAATCGGGACGCGTTGCAACTACCGAGGCGGGGTGGCTCACCACTGAGCGCTCGCGGTGCTCTTCCAAAGCGCCGTTGATTCCACAAAGTCGTGGATCCGGAGCACGCCCAGGGCGCTCTAGGCCAGGAGCGAGGCGATGGTGGACGAACTCTTCCCGTGCGCCGCATTGTCGGGCGCAGGCCGGCGCCCACGATTCCAGAACAATCTACTGACGCGCAGTCGCAAGGTGACTGGTTTTACCCGAGTTGAGGTGAAAGGGTTTCTCGTACGGCTCGACCGGGAAGCCATTCTTTCTCCAGCCATCGAGGCCGCCTCTCAGAAATTTGATCCGCACAAATCCCTCGGCCAGCGCTCGACGCAAGATGGTTCGGCTGGTTTTATCACTCGGGCAGGTGCAGTAAACGATCAGGTCCCGCTCTTTCGGAAGCAGCGAAGGATTCGCGCGCACCTCCTCGGGTGCGAGCCACTGCGCCCCCGGAATGATGACGGAATCTCCCAACAAGTCGAGAGCCTGGCGAACATCGATGAGAAGCACTTCCTGGTTTGAAGCCAACAAAACACGCAGGGCTTCCGGTGTGATGGTGTGCCGTTCGATTTCACGGCGGTCTCTCCTGCGTTTGGCCAGAGCGACGGCCAGCAATACAGCAGCGCAAATGGTTGTTATCGCGAAAACCATCTCGGCTCCTCCCTGACAACACTCAGATTCACCTGAGCGTCTATAGGATTCGTCGTCGGTACCGAGTCGGGCCCACCGTTGATGCACGATTTGAAGCCGAAGCTGACCTATGTCCACAGTGACAAAACAGAATCGTCGGGTCAATCGCGCTTGATTGCGAAGCGCGCCCGATTTTTCGCCGCTCGTCGGCCGCTTGCGAACTTCAATTCAAGAAAAGAACCTTATGAAGGAAAGCTCAGGACCAGCGCGCCTGCTTGCCGAAGCAAGATAGAGGCAGTTCAAAGTCTCGATTCAGACTCATTCCACGGCTCACGTTCCGTGCGCGGCGGCGGTTCCGGTACCGGAGCGCCGATGGGCCGCCGGCGCCGCCGCCGCGACCAGGAATACGCCGCCCGCGCCCAGATTCCCGAGAACATATAAATCAGCGCCACGGCGAACAGAACGACATTGGAGAATCGCAGGCCGATGTAGGCGATGATCGCGATCAGCAGCAGCACCTGAAAGGGATGGCTGCGGGAGAAGTTGATCTCCTTGCCCGACCAGAAGCGCCAGGTGCTGACCATGAGAAATCCTGCCAGGCCCACAAGAATGAGCCATGGAATAGCGATCCACCAGGACTGCACGGGAATGCCGTAGAAGAAGTGCACCGTGGCCGCCAGCAGCCCGGCCGCGGCTGGAATGGGCATGCCCACAAAGTACTTGCGCCCCGGCCGGCCGGGATTGCGCGGTTGCGCGTCGGGGCTGATGTTGAAGCGCGCCAGGCGTGACGCTCCGCCCATGAGAAACAGGAAGCAGATGAAGGCCCCGCCCTGGATCAGGTGCTGCCGCAACTCCGGGTTAATCGAGTCGGGCAGGAAATGGAATCCCCACACCCACGCGAGCAGGCTGGGCGCCACACCGAAGGTGATCACGTCGGCCAGCGAGTCGAGCTCCTTGCCGAATTCGCTGGTGGTATTGGTCATGCGCGCGATACGGCCGTCGAGCGAGTCGAAGGGGATGGCGAAGAGAATGGCGATCGACGCCCAGTCCAGGTAGTGCTGCGCGTTGCCGTTGATGGCCGCGATGGTCTGCGTGATGGACCAATAGCCCGCGGCGATGTTGCCGGCCGTAAAAAGCGAAGGCAGCAGGTACATGCCGCGGCGAATGCGGGCCTTGTTCCGCGCTCTGGCCTGTGCCGGGTCGGGGTGGTTCACGATTTGCCTCCCGCAGCCATCGCCGCCAACACGCTGGAGCCGCCCTTCACGCGGTCGCCGGGTCTTACCCGCAGCACCGCTTCGGCGGGAATGAGCACGTCCACGCGCGAGCCGAATTTGATCAGGCCCACGCGCTGCCCGCGCTCCACGCGGTCCCCCGGGCAGGGCTTGAAGACGATGCGTCGCGCCAGCAGCCCGGCAATTTGTTTGAAGGTGACTTCCCAGCCCTCGCCGCGCACCGTGACAACATTTTGTTCGTTGCGGTCAGCCGACGCTGGGTTCATGGCGTTGAGATACTGGCCCTTCTGGTAGCGCACATCAACCAGGACGCCGGCAATGGGCGAGCGGTTCACATGCACATCGAAGACGCTCAGGAAGATGCTGATCCGCTGCCTGGGGCCGTCCGGGGTAGCGATCGTGACCGCCTCAGTCACTTTCCCGTCTCCTGGGGAAACGATCAACCCGGCGCCTGCGGGTACCTCCCGTTGGGGATCGCGAAAAAACCAGAGAAAGAATGCGGAAAGAATGACCGGAACGATGCCCCATTCCCATTGACTGGTAGCCCAGGCCAGTACAACCGCAACCGAAAGTAAGCTCAACGCGTAGATGTAACCGTCGCGAACCATGGTTCCCAACGATTATACGGTGAGTTCGATTGTGATGATTGGCGGGGCGGGGCAGACCTCCCGCACACCCACCCCGGCGATGCCTGCCGAGGCCATCGTGGAGCCCTGATCCTGCTTGCTTCCGCTCGTTCGACCCGTCTTAAGCGACTGCCAGCGCCCTGCGCTCCAGTGCGTAGATCAGGTCTTTGGCGTGCAGCTTGAGCTTCTTCAAGCGCACTTCCTCGAGCTGTTCGTCTTCGGAGAGATAACGTTTTTGAAGCAATTCTTCCAGCCGCTGAGCGTAGCGATGATGTTCGGCATGCAGGCGTTCCAGTTCTTCGCTCAGCGTGGCATCCTGTACTTCATCCATCCGGCACCTCCGTATTTAAAGAACAATTACATATAACGCCGAATGTGGACGATCGGCAAGGCGTATTACGGGGATGTGAAGATTTTTGCTGTGGAATTCTGGAACGGGAAGTGGGATGGCAGGTTGAGACGGTCGGATTTCGGTTAGGAGGCGGTTCCGGGAGTCACTCCAGAGTAATCCGCATCAGGACCGCATCTTCAACAGGATCAACATAATAGCGCGGCCTCCGGCCGGATTCGGCAAATCCCAGTGAAAGATAGAGCGCCAGCGCCGACCGGTTGGCGGCGCGTACCTCCAGCATTACCTCGGATGCGCCTGCGGACCGGAGTCCGCGGACCAAAGCGGAAAACAACTCACGCGCCACGCCCTGCCGGCGTACTGCGGGCGTCACGACAATTGTCTCCAACTCGGCCTGCGGAGGAAGCAGGCTGGCAATGGCAAATCCAAGTTTGGGCGCAATCCGGCCTAAATGCGGGACGGTTTTGGGAGACTCTGCGACGAGGGCAATCCGCCGGGGCGAAGCCTGAGGATCGACGGCCGCGAGATAGGCCGCCGCAGGCCAGTGGGGCGCGAGAGGCGATCCATCGGCCAGCCTCTGCGCCCATTCCACATCGTCTGCGGTCATTGGCCGGATTGCGATTGAGGCTGGATTCGCGGTCATTGTCGCCGCGCCGCCGCAACCGGCTCGCCGAAAATCTCCGCGTCGGAGCGGCGCAGGTAGTTTCCATCGAGCAGCACTGGATCGGCAAAATCGCCGGTTCTGACACGCGGGACCACAAGGTGGAGCGCGTCCGCAGCGGTCGGCTCCGGAACGCAGACAAGCTGGACAGAAGGCCAAGCTGCGTGGAGAAGACCAGCGACGCCGTCATCGCAGATTGCAACTTCGGCCGGCGGCGAAGGAAGAACCACAAGTTCGGCCGCGCCGGCAAGCAGCTCGATTGGCTCCTTGCCCGGCGGAGCCAGCCGCAGGAACACCTCCGAACGGTGCGCATCCAGCGCCGCGGACGGTGCACCAGCCTTTGCGGCGAGCACCTCCAGCCGCGAAACGGCAACAATGGGGGTCGCAGCGGGCTCCGCCAGACCCTTCACCGCGCTCAAGCCAACACGCACACCGGTAAAGCTGCCCGGTCCATTCACGGCCACGATTCTGCCCACATCTTTCAGCCGCAATCCGACTCGAGCCAACAGATCTCCAACCGCCGCAACCAGCGTTGCGGAATAACTGCGTCCCTCAAGCTCGATCTGGCCGAGAACCTCCACCTCGAGACCCGCGCTTCTCGCCTCGCTCAATCGTCCCAAAGCAACCGACCCAGAGGGCCCGCAGGTATCAATTCCCAGCAGAAGCATCGCTTCCGGTGTGGACGGACCGGCATCCGCATGACCCGCCGCTACGTGATTGCCCATCATGACTCCACCAGCATGACACAGCAGGACAACGTGCCCTGCTTCCGTTACTCTGTTCTCAGCGTCACTCGAAAATCCGGCTCCGCCATCCGCGGCAAGATAAGCGCGACTGTGCGCGCAGCACAAGGACCGAAAAAACAGAAAGGATGAGCCCTTGGCGGCGGCCGCGGCGACACTCTCATTCCATGACACGTGGAGGCCCAGGGCCAATCCCTGGGTGATCGCCCTCACGGTGACGATGGCCACGTTCATGGAGGCGCTCGATACCTCCATTGCCAACGTCGCCATGCCCCACATCGGCGGCAATCTCTCCGCCAGCACCGAGGAAGCCACCTGGGTACTGACCAGCTACCTCGTGGCCAATGCCGTCGTTCTGCCCATCAGCGGCTGGGTGGCCAACCGTATCGGCCGCAAGCGCTTTTACATGAGCTGCGTGGCGCTGTTCACGCTGACCTCGCTGATGTGCGGCCTGGCTCCCACGCTGGGCATCCTCGTCCTGTGCCGCGTGCTTCAGGGCGCGGCCGGCGGCGGGTTGCAGCCCAGCGAGCAGGCCATTCTGGCCGATACGTTTTCGCCGCAAAAGCGCGCCATGGCATTCGCCGTTTACGGCATGGCAGTCGTGCTGGCGCCGGCTATCGGCCCCACGGTGGGCGGCTGGATCGTGGACAACTACAGTTGGCGCTGGATCTTCTTCCTCAACATTCCGGTGGGCATTCTCTCGCTGTTTTTGACCGACCGGCTGGTCGAAGACCCGCCGTATCTCGCCGAGATTCGCAAGCGCGGCGAGAGCGTGGACTACTGGGGGCTGGGCCTGCTGGTGGTGACCATCGGCACCCTGCAAACCATGCTCGACAAGGGCCAGGAAGACGACTGGTTCGGCTCGCGGTTCATCGTCACCTGCGCGGTGATCGCTTCGGTGGGCATGATCTTGTTTCTGTGGCGCGAGTTTCACGTCGAGCATCCCATCCTGGACCTGCGCCTCTACGCCCAGCGCAACGTGGGCATGACGCAACTGGTCATGTTCATGGTGGGTGTGGCGCTCTATTCGAGCACCGTGCTCATCCCGCTTTATCTCCAGGAGATCATGGGCTACTCCGCGCGCCAGGCCGGCGAAGCCATCTCCACCGGCGGCGTGGTGCTGATGGTGCTGTTCCCAATCGCCGGCTTCATCGCACCCAAATTCGACCCGCGGCTGCTGGTTGCCATCGGCTTCACCGTCACCACCTTCGGCTTGTGGCGCATGACCAACCTCGACCAGAGCATCAGCTTCGGCACGGCGGTGAGCTGGCGCGCGGTGATCGTGCTCGGCCTGCCGTTCCTGTTCATTCCCATCAACACGCTGTGCTACGCCGGCATTCCGCAGCACAAGAACAACGAGGTCAGCGGCATGACGGCGTTGTCGCGCAACCTGGGCGGCAGCGTGGGCATCAGCTTTGTCTCCACCATGCTGTCGCGGCTGAGCCAGAAGCATCTGGCCATGCTCTCGGCGCATACCGTCAGCGGCGACGGCCCGTTTGAAGCCACGCGCAACGGCCTGGCCGCGGCCATGCTGCGCGGAGGCGGAGGCGGCCCTCCCGACGCGATGCACCGCGCCGGAGCGCAGATCTACATGATGGCGCAGGTGCAGGCGCGGCTACTTGCCTACGTCGACGTGATCTGGATCATGGTGGCCGTCACCACGATCCTGATTCCGCTGCCGTTCTTGATGCGAAAACCGGGGAAGACAGGAACAGTCCGGGTGGGGCACTGAGGGTGCGGCGTGACGTTCCCGCTCATCGCGCGGAATTCCCTCTTCGCCTATCTTCGCTCCCCATTCGCTGCCGCCCTTTGCCGCAAACCCCTGCCCGCATTTACCATGGACAGATGCGCCAGGGCCGGTGACATTCCAGCCGCGTCTCGCACTGCCTCTCGAGAGCGGCCCATTGAGGAGCGTCCGCCGATTTCCGGGCCGTCATACCCTACATCGCCGCGGCCGGCGAATATCTTGAACCCTTGAATGGGAGGAGTGCGAATTTGAGCGACCGCTACCTGTTTACTTCCGAGTCAGTCACTGAAGGCCATCCGGACAAGATCGCCGACCAGGTCTCTGACGCCATTCTGGACGCGTGCCTGGAGCAGGACCCCTACAGCCGCGTGGCCGCCGAGACCCTCACCGCGACCGGCCTCGTGGTCATCGCCGGCGAAATCACCACCACGGCCTACGTCGACTTCCAGACACTGGTGCGCGGCGTGGTCGCCTCCATCGGCTACGACAACGCGCTCTACGGCTTCGACTCCAACACCTGCGCGGTCATTTCGTCGATCAACAAGCAGTCCGGCGACATCGCCCAGGGCGTGGACACCGGCGGCGCCGGCGACCAGGGCATGATGTTCGGCTATGCCGCGAACGAGACGCCCGAGCTGATGCCGGCGCCGATCTCGCTCGCTCACAAGCTCACCCGGCAGCTCGCTAAGGTGCGCAAGACCGGGAAGATGTCCTACCTGCGCCCCGACGGCAAAAGCCAGGTCACGGTGGAGTACGACGAAAACGGCAAGCCCGCGCGCATCGACGCCGTGGTCATCTCCACTCAGCACGCCGAGAGCGTGAGCAACGAAGAACTGAAGGCCGACATCCACAAGCACGTCATCCAGGCCGTGCTGCCCTCGAATTGGCTCGACGAGAACACCAAGTACCACATCAACCCCACGGGCCGCTTCGTCATCGGCGGACCCATGGGCGACACCGGACTCACGGGCCGCAAAATCATCGTCGACAGCTACGGCGGCGCGGGACGTCACGGCGGCGGCGCGTTTTCCGGCAAGGACCCGACAAAGGTCGACCGCTCCGGCGCCTACATGGCGCGCTACATCGCCAAGAACATCGTCGCCGCCGGCCTCGCCGACCGCGCCGAAGTGCAGCTCGCCTATGCCATCGGCGTGGCCGAGCCGGTGAGCGTTCTGGTGGAGACCTTCGGCACGGGCAAGCTCTCGCCCGCGCAGATCACCGAACTGGTGCGCAAGAACTTCTCGCTCACCCCCAAGGCCATCATCGAGACCCTGAACCTGCGCCGGCCCATCTACCGGCAGACCGCCGCCTACGGCCACTTCGGCCGCACCGAGCCCGAATTCACCTGGGAAGCGACGGATAAAGCGGCCGTCCTGGCCGAGCAGGCGGGAATCGCGGTTGCGGCAAAGTAAGCAGGCCTTAGCCCTGATAGTCGAAGAGGCCCCTCGATTGGAGGGGCCTCTTCGTTGATTCCCATGTGCTAACTTGAAGAGTGGTCCCCTCGCTTGCGAGCCTTTCTGTTTCGGGCTCGGCGCAGACCCTCGGGGGCTCGACGAACAACCCCCAAATGCCCCACGACCTGCCCAAAGCCTACGATCCCGCTGCCATTGAAGATCACTGGGCCGCCTACTGGGTGCGCGAAAAGCTCTTCGCGCAACCGACCCCCGAACCGGGCGAACGCCTGGACGGCAAGTCCCCCTTCACTATCCTGCTCCCTCCGCCCAATGTCACCGGCAACCTGCACATGGGGCACATGTTCGAGCACACCGAGAGCGACATCCTCATCCGCTGGCGGCGCATGTGCGGCGACGCGGTGCTGTGGATCCCCGGAACCGACCACGCCGGCATCGCCACGCAGATGCTCGTCGAACGCCAGTTGGATGCCGAAGGCACTTCACGCCAGCAGCTCGGCCGCGAAGCCTTCGAGGCGCGGGTGTGGGAGTGGCGGCGGCACTACGGCGGCAACATCCTCAACCAGATGAAGCGCCTGGGCGCCTCGGTCGACTGGGACCGCGAGTACTTCACCATGGACGAGCGCCTCTCAGTCGCGGTGCGCGAAGCCTTCGTCCGCCTCTACGAGCAGGGCCTCATCTACCGCGGCGCCTACATCGTGAACTGGTGCCCCCGCTGCCAGACCGCCATCAGCGACCTCGAAGTGACGCACGAAGAGCAGAAGGGCCATCTGTGGGAGATTCGCTACCCGGTGCTCTACGACGATGGCACGGACTCCGACGAGTTCGTCACGGTCGCCACCACGCGCCCCGAAACCATGCTCGGCGACACGGCCGTGGCGGTTCATCCCGAGGACGAGCGGTACAAGCATCTCCAAGGCAAAAAGCTGCGCCTGCCACTGCTGAACCGCGTCATCCCCATCGTCACCGACGAGTGGGTGAGCCGCGACTTCGGCACCGGCGCAGTGAAGGTGACGCCCGCGCACGATCCCAACGACTTCGCTCTAGGCGAGCGCCATCACCTGCCCAAGATCAATGTCATGGACGAGACCGCGCACATCAACGCCGAAGGCGGCCCCTATGCAGGCCTCGACCGCTACGTTGCGCGCAAGAAGATCGTCGCCGACCTCGAAGCGCAGGGCCTCCTGGCTGGCGTGAAGGACCACGTCAACAACATCGGCCACTGCGCCCGCTGCAGGACAGTCGTCGAGCCGCGCCTGTCGACGCAATGGTTCGTCAAAATCCAGCCGCTGGCCGACCGCGCCATCGCCGCAGTGAAGCCCGACGAGAACGGCAACAAGGCCATCCGCATTACGCCGGCGCAATACGAAAAGGTCTACCTCGAGTGGATGTCGAACATCTACGACTGGTGCATTTCGCGCCAACTTTGGTGGGGCCATCGCATCCCCGCGTGGCACTGCGCGGTATGCGGCAAGATCACCGTTGCGCGCCAGGACCCCACGAACTGCGCGCACTGCAACTCCACCCAGATCACGCAGGAGACCGACGTCCTCGACACCTGGTTCTCGTCGGGCCTGCTTCCGGTCTCCGTCTTCGGTTGGCCCAACATCGATTCCCGTGCCCCATCCGTTCCGCGTTCTTCAGCGGAAAGGGTGGGAGACCAAGAAACCCAATCGGCCTCAGATCGGGCCGACTTCGACGCCTTCTATCCGACAAGCCTGCTCGTAACCGGCTTCGACATTCTTTTCTTCTGGGTCTCGCGCATGATCATGCTTGGAAGCTGGTTCTCGAAGGACATCCCGATGCCCGATGGCAGCGAGCGCCCGCTAGCCGAGACCGTCCCCTTTCGCGAGGTCTACATCCACGCCCTGGTGCGCGACGCCAACCGCGAAAAGATGTCCAAGACCAAGGGCAACGTCATCGACCCCATCGAGATCGTCAAAAAGTACGGGACGGACGCGGTCCGGTTCACGCTGGCCTCGATGGCCTCGCCCGGCACCGACATTGCCTTCAGCGAGGCCCGCACCGAAGGCTACCGCGCCTTTGCCAACAAGATATGGAATGCGGCGCGGTTTATTTTCATGAATGTGGACAAAGCTGCGGAGATTGGAATTACCCTTGATCGCGCTGCGCTGGGCGGAATGCCGAGCGTCGGCGAAGACGCGCCGCTTGAAGCGCGCTGGATCGTTGCAGAACTTCACTCGACGGCGGCCCACGTGAATTTTGCATTCGATAGACACCGCTTTGACGACGGTGCCGGTAGAGTTTATCAATTCTTCTGGGGCAGCTTCTGCGACTGGTATCTCGAGATCGTCAAGTTGCGTCTGGACTTTTCTGAAACGGCCGACAAGGCGAAGGCAAGATCTGCTCTCATCACGCTGGTTTCGGTCTTCGAAGCCGCTCTGCGCCTGCTCTCGCCGTTCATGCCTTTCCTGACAGAAGAATTGTGGCACGCCGTGTACGATGGAAATCCGCCAACCAAGTCAATCGCCCTGGGAATTTATCCTCGAGCACGGGAAACTTGGACGGATGCAGCTGTCGGCGAAATGACCTTAATCAAGGAATTGGTCACGGCGGTTCGCGCTCGACGCAAGGAGTTGGATGTTCCCGAAAAAGAAACTGTTCCAATCGTCGTCCACGCTGCGCCAGCAACGCCAGCACCGAAGGCGTTCTCGGAGAATCTGGACGTGATTCAAAGGTTGGCGCATGTCTCGACGGTTCAGTTTTCTGACACAGATATTGATCACCCTGATGCCTTCCGCCAAGACTTCTTCGGTTACTTCTCGGGAAAAGTCGTCTACGAGCGCACCGTCGACGTCGCCGCCGAGTGCGAGCGCTTGACAAAGGACATCGCGAAGCTCGAAAAGAATGTTGTATCCGCCGAGCGGCAGTTGGGCAACGAAAGCTTTCTGGCCAAGGCTCCCGCGCATATCGTCGAAGGCCTGAAGAAGCAGCTAGAGGAGAATCGGCTCCTTCTCAAGAAGGCACGCGAGGCCCTCGATGGGCTGCACCCGGAGTGAGGGTGCGGCACGGCATTCGCAGTCGTTGTGCATGCGGTAATGGCCTAGAATGAGTTGTGGCAGGAAAGGCAAGGGATCGATGGCTGACCTCAATGCTCGTATCACGGTTGAAGCGGGCAAGATGGGGGGAAAACCCTGCATCCGCGGTCTGCGCTTCACGGTGTACGATCTCGCTTCGTATCTGGCTTCGGGGATGACGGAAGAAGAGATTCTGAAAGAATTCCCTTACCTGGAAAAGGAAGACTTCCAGGCGGTCTACGAGTTCTTCGCCAGCATTCCAGAGAGGATTGCGGTTCTTGAAGCTTCTCGTTGACGAGAATCTTCCGCCGCGGCTCGTCGAGGACCTCGCCGACCTGTTTCCTGACTCAGTTCATGTTGGTTCTGCAGGATTGGGCAGCACTTCCGATTTGGCGATTTGGGATTACGCGGAGGCGCGCGGTTTTGCGTTTCTCACCAAGGACAAGGATTTTGTGAGCCTGAGTATTACGAGGGGTGCGCCGCCGAAGGTGATTCTGCTGCAGACCGGTAACTGCTCGACGGTTGAGATTGTTAGGATCATGCGCAACAATGCAATTCGGTTTTTCGACTTTGAGAACGACGCCAAGCGCAGCCTCCTCATTTTGAGATAACATCGTTTTTCGTCTCCGTTCACCATGGACTGGAAGAGCAGCCGCATTCACGCCGTGTTGGAGCAGGCCTTGATCGAAGACAAGGCCGCGGGCGATGCTACGACCAATCTCACCATCGACCCCGATCTGCGCGCCGCGGCCTCTATTATCGCGCGCGAGCCAATGGTGGTCGCCGGCCTGGGCTCGGTGCCGTGCTTCCTGGAGATATTCGCGCACCTCGACAAGCGCCCCCAGGCGCAGACGCGCTTTGAAATCGTCAGCCATCCCGAAATCTTCGACGGCGTGCGCGTGAAGGCCGGCCAGGTCCTCGCCGTCATCCGCCACAACGCGCGCGTGCTCTTGAGCTGTGAGCGCGTGATCCTCAACCTGATGCAGCACCTGAGCGGCATCGCCACGCTCACGCGCCAATACTGCGACGCGATCAAGGGAACCACCGCGCGCGTGCTCGACACCCGCAAGACCGTCCCCGGCCTGCGCGCGCTCGAGAAATACGCCGTCCTCTGCGGCGGTGGCACGAATCATCGGCTCGACCTCGCCTCGGGAATCCTCATCAAGAACAATCACACCTCGCTTGGCGGAGGCCTTGCGGCGGTGCTGACGCGAGCGCTCGAGAAACGCCAGAGCGGCCAGCGCGTGCAGGTTGAAGTGCGCAACCCGCGCGAGCTTGAAGAAGCGCTGACCCACGGCGCCGAGGCCATCCTGCTCGACAACATGACGCCCGCGCAGGTGAAAGTTTCGATCGATCGCATCAAGCAGGAGAAGCGCTGGATTCCAACCGAAGCCTCCGGCGGCATCGTGCTCGACAACATTCGCGCCTACGCCGAAACCGGAGTCGACTTCATCAGCGTGGGCGCGCTCACCCACTCCGCCAAGGCCGCCAACATCTCCATGAGAATTGTGGCCGAGGACAGCGCGGCAGCGCACTAGCGCCGCGCCCAACATGTTTGACCTCGCCTCGCTCGACGCCGCGCTCGCCGGCACCGTATTTGCCGGTAAGCTCTGCTACGCACCCACCACCGGCTCGACCAACGACGACGCCAAGACCGCCGCTCGCAACCTCGCTCCGCACGGCTCGGTTTTTCTCGCCGATGAGCAGACTGTCGGCCGAGGACGCGGCGATCACGCGTGGCACTCGGCTGCGGGTGAAGGGCTTTACGTCAGCGTACTACTGCGCATGGCCATTCCGCCTGCGCGACTCACTTTGTTGCCGCTGGCGGCCGGCCTCGCCGCTGCAGATGCGGTTCGCGCGGCCGCTGGCCTCGACATCGATCTGCGTTGGCCCAACGACCTGCTCATCGGTCCGCGCAAAACCGGCGGAATTCTCGTTGAATCGCACATCGAATCGGGTGAAGTCGCATCCACATCGGCGCTCTCCGGCGACGCGTTTTCATCGCTGGGATGGTCTGTCGTCGGCGTCGGCATCAACGTGCATCAGCGCAGCTTCACTCCCGATCTGGCCACTCCGGCAACTTCGCTCGATCTCGAGGCTGGCACGCGCATCGGCCGCCAGGCGCTGCTCATCGCTCTGCTCAAGTCGCTGGAGCTCGGCGGTTCCGCGCTCTTGGATCCATCCGCAGCGCGCGCGATCATCCACCGCGTAGAGCAATCGTCCACGTGGGTGCGCGGCCGGCGCGTCGAAGTGCACGGCCCCCAAGCCTGCACCGGCGTGACCTCCGGGCTCGACGAGCACGGATTCTTGCGCGTGCAAACCTCTGCCGGCCTGGCCACTGTGCGGACGGGCGGCCTTCGCGGCGCGTTAATCTGAGAGCATGCTGCTTGCGCTCGATGTCGGCAACACCAATATGAAGCTGGGCCTCTACCGGCTCGACGGAGAAGCTGCCCCCGGCCACGCTCGCGACGGTAGGATTTCCGGCCCGAATTCGACGAAAGAACCTCGCGTGGAACGCCAGTCCCTGGCAGCGCACTGGCGCCTGACCACGCATCGCGCGCAAACCGTGGATGAGTACGGCGCGCTGTTCGTCAATCTTTTTCAGATGAACGGCCACTCCGCAGCCGAAGTCACGCACATCATCATTTCTTCCGTAGTCCCGCCCATCGACTCCACTTTGCGCCAGATGTGCGAAGTCTACTTCCATGTCGAGCCGCTGTTCGTCGAGCCCGGCATCAAGACCGGCATGCAACTGCTCATCGACAATCCCTCCGAGCTCGGCGCCGACCGCCTCGCCGATGCCATCGCCGCCTTCGAGCGCTACGGCGGCCCCTGCATCGTAGTCAACTTCGGCACGGCCACCAAGTTTGAAGTGGTCTCGGAGCGCGGCGAATATCTGGGCGGCGCCATTGCGCCGGGTCTGGGCGTGAGCGCCGATGCGCTGTTCGCTCGCGCGGCCAAGCTCGGCCGCATCGAGATTAGGCGCCCGGCCAGGGTCATCGGCACCAACACCGTCGCGCATCTTCAAACAGGTCTTTATTACGGCTACATCGGCCTGGTCGACGGCATCCTGGGGCGCATCTTCGCCGAACTGGGGACGCGGCCGCGCGTCATCGCCACCGGCGGTCTGGCGCAGTTGGTCGCCGCCGACTCGCGCTCGATCGACGAGATCGACGAAATGCTCACGCTCGACGGGCTGCGCATCCTCTTCGAGCGCAATCGCACGCCGCGCCCGCGCGCCAGAGCGCACTAAGATAGAAGCGGTCAGTGTTCACTGTTCACTGTGAAGAACTACTTCAACTACTTCACCGAGATCGAGGAGCGATTCCAGCAGCGGCGTGGATCGATCCTGCTGCTCTCCACGCTTGACTGGGCGCTGATCGAGACCTGGCGCGAAGCGGGCGTTTCGCTCGATGCGGTGCTGCGCGGCATCGATGCGGCCTTCGACAAATACGAGCAGCGGCAGAAGAAAGGCCGCATGAGGCGCATCAATGGACTGGCATGGTGTGCGCAGGCGGTGATGGAAGCCGCGGAAGAACTGCGCGAAGCCTCCGCCGGCACTGCTGCGCATACTACAACATCTGCAGAATCGGGCTTCGAGGCTCAGCGCGTCGCCACGCACCTTAAGGCCGCCGCCGCCGCCTTGGATATGGCCACCGTCGCTCCCGATGCCTGCAGGGAAACTGCAATCCGCCTGCGCAATCTGGCTGCCGAAGTATTCGCCGCGTCGCCAAAGAACAAATCGGGCGTGCAAGAATCGTTCGCGTCAAAATCCACACCCGATCTCGAATCTCTTGAGCGCATGCTTACCGTTCTCGAAGAGAAACTATTCGCCGGGCTCACTGCTGCTGCGCCCGAAGATCTGTTGGTGGCGCTCAGGGAGCACGCCGCCCGCGAGCTGGCGCCGTATCGCAGCCGCATGGGCGTTGTGCAACTGCGCCAGGTGGAACGGCAATTCGTGCAGAAGCAATTGTTGGCAAACTACGGCCTGCCCCGCCTCAGCCTCTTTTACATGAGCCAGCAATGAAGAGACGGAAACCGCCTGCAACGACGCCGTCCGCGCACACCCCCGCGCCGCCGCTGCCGGTCACGATCGAGAAGCCCGTCTACGGCGGCGCATTTCTCGCGCGCCAGGAAGGCAAGGCCATCTTCGCGCCGCTCACGCTGCCCGGCGAACAGGCGCGCGTGCGCATTGTCGACGATCGTCGCGGCTACGCATTTGCTGAAGGTGAAGAAATCGTCTCCGCCGCGCCCGAGCGAGTCGCGCCGCTGTGCGCTCATTTCGGCCCTTGCGGCGGATGCCATTACCAGCACGCCAACTACGCAGCGCAGATCGACTTCAAGCAGGCCATTCTGCGCGAAACCCTGGAGCGCGCCGGCGTTCAGCCGCCGGCCGAGATCGCCGTGGTCGCCGGCGAGCCCTGGGCTTATCGCAATCGCATCCGCCTGGCCTTCGATTCGGCCGGAAATCCCGGCTATCGCGGCCGGCGTTCTCACGCTGTCATTCCCATCCGCGGGTGCCCCATCGCCGCGCCGGTGCTGGTGAAAGCCGCGCTCGCCGCCGCTGAGTATTTCCGTCGATATCGGCCATCGCAACGTCCTGCCGAGATTTCACTCTTCTGCGACGCGACCGAATCTGCGCTGCTTGCGACCGTGGTTTCAGCCAATCCGACAAAAGCCGGCGCCGAGGATTTTGCCCTCGCGCTTCGCGAACAGGTTCCTGCGCTCACCGGCGTCGGGTTTGTGAGCCAAGGCCTCCCCGGCCGCCAGCCGCGCACCGTGGCCCGCTGGGGTGCGGATTCGCTCCCGTATCGCGCTGCCGGCTTCGACTATCGCGTCGATCACGGCGCGTTTTTCCAGGTGAATCGCTGGCTCGTCGATGCGCTCGCCAATCGCGTCACCGGCGGCCGCAGCGGCAAACTGGCCTGGGATATCTTCGCCGGCGTCGGGCTTTTCGCGCGCCGGCTCGAGAGCAGCTTTGAGCGCGTCGTCGCAGTCGAGTCCGCGTTCGCTGCGATCCCCGCACTTGAGTCAAATCTGTGCGGAACCGCGGCAGCGGCAATCCGCGCATCGGCGCTCGAATTTCTGCAGAGCAAGCATAAGGAGGAGCGGCCCGATCTCATCGTCGTCGATCCTCCACGCGCCGGCCTCGGCGCCGAAATCACCGCGCAACTCGCAGAAGTTGCCGCTACTGCGCTCGTTTATGTCTCCTGCGATCCCGCCACGCTGGCGCGCGATCTTCACGGGCTGCTCGCGGCTGGGTATGCGCTGCAGAGCCTCACCCTCGCCGATCTTTTCCCGCAAACATTCCACATCGAATCGGTAGTAGAATTGCGCCGCGCCTGATAGGCTTGACGTTCATAAGACAAAGCAAAGGTCGCCATCTCTCGGGGACAGAGATCTCAATCGGCTGTCTTTGCCGAATGCGGCCTGCGGCGTATTCGATCGAACCTTCCATCCCTGTTTCTGCGGTGAACGAAATTCCATTCGTCAACCGCGATGCAAGCCGAGAGATCCACTTCCGTCCAACCCTCCGGCCGTGCGGCCGAAGCCGTGAGCGCCATGCCGCTCTTTCACGCGGCGTGGCTCTTCGCCACCGGGATTGCAGCTGCGCAGTGGCTCTGGCTGCGGCCCAGCTACGTGCTGATATCGCTCGCACCCGTCGCCGTGCTTTGCGCGATTGCCGCCTTCCGCGCGCAGCGCATCGTCTGGTTGCCCATGGGAGCGCTGTGGCTCTTGCTCGGCGCGTGGTGCGCTTGGATGGAGCCTCACCCGGCTCCCGCGTCTGCGCTTGCGGAGTTGTCCGACGGCCTCCTGCGCACCGTCGAAGGCACGGTCATCGACACCGGCCACGTGCGCGCCGAACTCGAGCAAAATGTCGACGAGCCTTCGCCCGTCGCCCCTACGCAGCGCATCGATCTCCGCGTATCCACGCTTGAAGTCGTAACCGATGCAGCCGACGTGCAAACGGCAATCGAAGGCGGCGTGCGCCTCACGGTGCGCTGGCCGGCTGATGCTTCGCGGGCAAACTCACCGCCCTTCGTGCCCTTTCGCTGCGGCGATCGCATCCGCGCCGTGCTGCGCCTGCTGCCGCCGGAGATCTACCGCGATCCCGGCGTCTGGAACCGCGCCGACTATCTGCTCGACCAGGGCATCACGTCGACGGCCAGCGTCGGCATCGATCGCATCGAGCGCATGGGCCGCGCGCCCGGAGCATTGCTCGCCTG
>JBAUBR010000268.1:0-56904 GCA_049676965.1 Occallatibacter sp. | reverse complement strand
GTCGCCTCGCCCGAGACTACGAAAGACTTGCCACCACGCTCGGGGCCTTCCACTTCCTCGCCTTCGCCTGCCTCATGATCGCTCAACTCTTTAGGCTCCTCGCATGAAGTTAATAACAGGCTCTAGCCGCGCAGGAAGGCCGCGGTCTGCCCTGAGCTATTCCACGGAGACAGTTCCCGCATCGGCTTATTTCAGGCTACTTCCCCCGAAATGGGACGAACGGCGCCTTGTACCTTTGGCGAAGCAACACCACTTGCCAAGGTGGCAGATGTACCGTTGGGCAGTTAAGAAGAAGGCAGCCGAGGCAGTTTTGCCAGCCGCGACGAAGCCTGCGAAGAAGGCGAAGAAGAGGCAAATCAGCCCCGAAGGCCGGAAGCGCATTGCCGAGGCTGTCAAGCTGCGCTGGTCGGCGAGGAGCCCTTGAACTGAGTGTGCTTGAAGAGACTCTCTCGTCACTTGATTGAGGTGAGACTCGGTTGCACCCAGGAAAACAGGAAGTCCGTAAGCTGTGGGAAGAGAGTCGTCAGCAATCCCAGCACCGGACCTGCGCCGAAACCCAGGAGCTTCAGCCAGAAATCTCCACCAAGCTCACCAGGCTTTGTGTTCGTCACGAGACTCAGAATCGGGTCACGATGAATCTGCGCGTAGACCAAAACAATCGCCGTGGTGAGAACCGCGAAGAGCAGCACCATTGCACCACTAATGGTAGGACGTGGGTCGAACGGGTAATTGGACATTGCTATCGTCGCCGCGATGAACAAAAGCAAAATGCACATCACAAGCGAGCGCATGCGGCCCAGGACATTTTGGATGAATCCCAGGTAGACATAACAAACCAGCTGTTCCGCGTGGCGGATATACGGGTCGAGTTGCGAAACCGGCGTCAGCTCTTCTCTTTGCTTTTCCGCGCTGCCAGTCCCTCCCTCAGCTTTGGCGGCCTGAAACAGCTCTCCCTTTTCCTGCCGCCATGCGGGCAGCAATATTTTGGTGAAGAGAAAGCCAGCAAAATTTGCAAGCCGCTTCTGAATCTTCTCGACTTGTTTCTGGTTCAAGTCGTCCGGTTTGTCGAAGAGATTCGAATACCAGCGCGCGAAATGATGTTGAGCTTTTTCAACTTTGGCGAGCGCCGAATCCAGCTCCGATGGAAGCGTTGACGAGCTGCGTGCGGCGAGGCAGTTCTTCAGGTATCTCACGCATTGCAGCTCACTCGTGAGGAGCTTGTAGCGCATGTCGAGCACATTTCCGCTGATCGTCCAAACCGAGTTCCACGAGACTCCCGGAAAAGCTGCCATGCTGCGGCGCAGAGGAAGCCGGTCCAGATGCGTCAGCAGCTTCCTGAGCTCCTGCCACACATTCACCAGTTGCCATGCGTTTGCCATCATGATGCTGAAAAGCAGGTCCAGCAAAAGGCAAATCAGAATGGAATAGGAGCGAGCTCCCAGGCTGCGCAGCGGGACTTCGACGAAATAGAGCGAGTGTGTGAATCCTAGAAAGAAGATCAGAAGTATCTGCAAAGCAAAGAGAAGTACTGCCCCCTTGAAAACCTTGGGGGCGAAAGGACCGCACAACTTTTCAACCGGCTCGGCGACGCTTTCATCGCTGAACATTCGCAAATACTTCGCGCCGTCCTTTGTGCGGTCGGACGAACCGGGATTCTCGAGCACGAGAAGCTTCGACAAAGGCAGGCGGGGTCGGTCGCGCCCGAGCAGAGCCAATCCCTGCAGGGAATACCAAAACCATAGGTACGTGCCCACGCCGATTGCAAGCAGCGGCACGACCGGCGATACGCCGTCAGTAAAGTCCATCGAACGCCAATACGCGGGGACACGGCTGGCCACAGTGAGGATCCTCTCCGTTGTAAAGTAAGAGGCGAAATAGAGGACGAGAGTTCCGAGCAGAAAGGCGATGATCGGTCCCCATAGTGGGACCGATTGCCTGATGCGCTTCTTCGCAGCTTTAGGGAGCACCTTCCACCTCTGCAAGCTTCGCCAACTTGATGTGCCGGTTTGACTAGTGAGGTTGGCCTCCGAAAGCGTAAAGGCCGTTTCTGTGTCTGCTTCAGCCCTTAGAGGGAGTGCCGGCGTGGGAATTTGCTTCCAGACATTTATCGCAAGCGCCAGGCCTGCAACACTCCAGAAAAAAGGCTGTGACAGCAGCCAAAAGCCGGGGTTTGCCATCGGCGCGCCATCCGGCGACATCGCTCCGAATCCCAATGCGAGCACGGTTGCAATCGCGGAGAGCGTGACGCTTCCAAGCACCATGAGCGCCAGGTATGTAAGGCGCCGGCGGCTTGCGCATACGAAGTAGGCACGGTGGCTCGGCTTTTGCGTGACCGAGGGATAGAGACAGCAGATGAAATGAAAGCCACACCAGATCAGAAATGCCCCGAGCACGATTCGAACATCCGACGGCATGGGCAGCCAGCGAGGGATGCCTGCTGCGCGGCCACCATATCCGTGTGCACCACCGGCCACATCCTTGCGGTAAGCAGCGGTGTCGGGGGACCCATACTCACGCGGGGTGACAACGTTAAACAGGCTCCGAAGCGCATTTTTCATCTCGCGAAGAGAGCGGCGCGGCTGCTCACTGGAGAGCGGCTTATCGGCGATCGAGTCCTTCTTGATCGTGTCACCCGCAATATCGTCGCTCGTCAACGCTGCCAGCGGCCAAAAGTCACTGCGCCCCAGCACCGAGAGCCACGCAACTGGCGGCTCCGGAACGTTTTGTTTGGGCCCGGGTGGATCGATCCAGAATGGAGCGCGGTAGTCGGGAATAGTCAGTTCCGGGTCCACAGGGACAAAGCCCGTAAGCCGCGGGATGGGAAGCGAATAGCTGTGCGGAGATGAAGGCGAATTTTCCTGACCTCCATTGTCATTACGCACTGTCTGTTCAGGATCGGTTTTTATCGACTGGAGCAGATATTGACCGGCGATGGTGTTCCCGAATGTAAGGGTCAATTCAGGTGCTGTTTCAATTCTCTCGGCGTGGATCGAGATAAGGGTTGGGTTGCGCTGCGGTTTGCAAGGAAATTTGGGATCTGCCCCAATGTCCCCCGCGGTTGGCCCGATCGTGTACCCTGCCGCGACCAGATGATCGACAACCAGTTCGCACTCATCGCCCGTCTGCAACGTCACGGGCGTCCGCGACGTCACCGGCACATGAAGGAGCGCGCGCGTGGCCACGTAGACTCCCTCGCTACGGTCCTGCGCGAAGACGCGGTGCGAGTGCGCGTTGGTATCGTCTAGCCGCTGCGTCCAATGTGGCTCCCACGGCAGCAGGGGGTAGGTGGTCAGCGTCATGATTCCGCTTAGCCTTGCCGCACCACTCTCCCTGCGCAGTAGTTGGTCGGCGCCCAGGATCACAATGCGCCCCTGCGGATAACCCAGCCGCAGGTAGTGGCTGAGAAAGATCTGGTCGAGCACATTGCTGCTGCGCAACAGGATGTACTCAGACTGATGGATGCGCAGCTCGCTTACGATCTGCTGCAGCACCGCTTCCTGAGAGAGCGCCTTCTGATCTCCGCTGTAGGCGCGAATCGAATCGTGCTGGTTTCCTTGCGGATCGGCAATATCCGGCGCCAACGTATGCTGCCTGCTGTCCGATGAAGACGCGGTAGAAGCGCTGAAGATCGACTCGCTCTGATAGGCCGCTCTCAGAGCGGAGATATCCCTCGGATAAAAGAGCCGCAACGGCCGGTGGAATATTCGGTCACTGTTGACTCCGCTGTCGTAACCCGGCAAATGGCCGAGGTTGCAACTTTTCAAATCGGCATCGGACGATTCGGTTGGGTCCAGCCCGATATCCGTTTTCTGCTCGACGGTATCGAGGTGCGTGACCTCGCCTCCATAGGCCGTCTGATCTTCTGAGAGAATGGCCAAGCGTGACAGGTCAAAATCTGATCGATTGAGATATTCGCAGTACCGGCTGATAAGGAACCCGTCGCTGTGCTGAAAACTTGCAAAATCGACCTTGGCTCCAAGAACGATGGTGATCCATTCCATGGCCTTGTTGCCGGTTATGTTGCCGCTGTAGATCCGTAGCCTCGTCTCGCCGGAATTCCCGCCGGCCGCGGGGCCATGCTCAATCTCCGGATCGGAGACGAGATCCGCAAGAGAGTAGACGGAGCCCGAAAACGAAGGTCCGAGGATGATGGGCGGCAGCCGATGCTTGTCCGCTGCGTTTGTCTGGAGGGCCCCGATCCAGGCTGTCGCATTTCGAAACTGGTCCCGGTTAATCCCCTGGGTCGGTTCCTCGCCAACGACGAAGACGACGAGGCCTTCCCGATATGGCAGGCTTGCAGAGGCCGAGTCACTCTCCGTTGGAGACGCCCCCGGTTTCCGGCGAAACAGAAGAATGCCAGGCTGTTCCTCTTGCGCTTCTTTACGGTTGTCTGCCGTGTCCTGGTCTTGAAGGCTGCTGAAGGTGCTGTCCTTGTTCACCCAGGGAAGCCACGAGGAGTCGTAGACGTACCCCTCGTCTGATGCGCCTTGCTGGATCGCCTCCGACATACGGTCAAATTGAAGCGGGAAATGGGTGTGCGTGGGGTCAGGGAGGGTGGCAATCATGAAGCTCAGGCGGATTGGCTGGCTTTGGGGCCGATTCTTTGCAAAGTCTTGCTGTTCGTTCGCCTTATTCCCTTTCGCAGCGCCGGCCGCCCTGCTCCTCGATGGATCGAAGCAGCCCCTGGGCACCGCGGTTGAATGTGGATCGTCCATGCCAAGAAAGCTCTTAAGATGACTCTCGATGTGAGCGCATGGACCAAGAGATATCTCAGTCTCGGTGGCCGGTCCCGTGCGATCCTCGTGGCTCGCCGTCTGCGCAGGTGCATTTTCACCGCCGGGCGACCTCTCGCCGTGTTGCGAGGTCACTCCGATGGCGGCGGCAACAGCGACAGCGATGGCTGCGGTCCAACCAGCTTCCTGTCTCATTGAGTTCCTCTATCAGCCGAGAGATAGCCTGGGCAACTTACCCTGGGTGTTTCTACCATCTAGTGTCCCGCGTCAGAAGTTCGTTACAGGGTCCTGGTAAACGTGCAACTGGCACTGGCCAGACAGGATGCCGAGGAACGCGGGTCGAGCGAAGATGGTCGGAGCCGGTCGGATGACAGCTACAGCCTAGTCTAGGGGAGATTCGTGTTCGGTTTAGAACCCGACCGAACGGCGTGGGCCACCCCGCCTCCAAGGTCAAGCCAGCACGGGAGCCTAATATTCAGAAACGGATTTTTCCTTGCTTTCCCTTTCGGATTCGCAACGTTTCTACCGGCTTACCCAGCGGAGGTGTCGGCAAGAGATGCGGAGCCTCCTCTTCAATTTCCACATGTCTATCTGAGGTATACGCAAAGCTGACGCAGCTAGTTGGCACTTTTTCCGTCAGAATAGGCTCATTATTCTATTTTCTTGACATTCGCTGAGAACAATCTTAGGCTCTTTCTTGACAGTTTTGGAGAGACGGTATGACGCCGGCAAAGAGGGGCAGCAAGCGGATCGGCTACATCAGGGTCTCAAATCTGGATCAGAACGCTGAGCGCCAGTTGGACGGCGTGGACCTGGACAGGCGGTTCACCGATAAGGCAAGCGGAAGAGACACGAAACGCCCTCAACTCCAGAATGCTCTCCAATACCTGCGCGAAGGTGACGTGCTCGTTGTCCATTCGATGGACCGGCTGGCCCGGAATCTCGATGACCTGCGCAAGATCGTCTTGGGGTTGACCGGCCGCGGCGTTTCTGTCGAGTTCGAGAAGGAGCGGCTCGCATTCACCGGCGAAGACAGCGCTATGAGCAACCTGCTCCTTAGCGTGATGGGAGCGTTTGCTGAGTTTGAACGGTCGCTCATCAAGGAGCGCCAGCGAGAAGGAATCGCGTTGGCGAAACGTAAAGGCGTCTACAAGGGGCGGAAGCCATCATTGACAGGGGAAAGGGTCATTGAGTTACGCCGGCGCGTTCAGGCGGGTGAGAAGAAGGCCGCCCTGGCCCGTGAGTTCGGCATCAGCCGGGAGACGCTGTACTCCTATGTGCCAGCGAGAATCTCCAGACTGAGTTGACCAGACTCCACGATGCGAAGGCCTTTGAGATGGCATAGAAGAGGTCAGAGTCTTTGAGCGTGGTGCCTCGCGGGTTATACGGCACTGTTCCCAGATCTCATGACCACTTCGCGGCACGAATACCGGACACTGCGGCGCTTATCAGGACCCATTCGATCTGTAAATTCGTAAATTGCTGATTGTGTAAGACTTGAGTGAGCGGTTGTTCTCCGGAAACTGCGGCAAATCTCAGTGCTTACCGAGGATGTTCACCGATCATTCCGCTGGCATTTGCCATCTACCCAGTCGAAGCTCTCGAGTAGGCTCGAAGATTGAAAGGCACGGACAATGGCGTCCGCGATGGCACGGGCCAATGCCTGAAGCTTCATCCGGGAGAGATCGATACGATGTTTGTCGGGAAGTTGTCTGTCTTGTTCGCGATTCTTCGTTAGCGGAACGGATTTCGATCTCGCAGCTGATATGTGAACGTTCCGAAAATCCCAGCTTCAACGAGTCGTTTGGCGAGTACTCGGTCTTTGGTGTCGAATGATAGTGGGCTCCGAATTCCAGGTGCGGATAGCGAGAGGCCGGATGGGAATACAAGTTTCGCTGAATCACCGGACACACTACCGGTACGAAAGGGCCATAACCCTCGGTCCGCAGGTCATTCAGTTGCATCCGGCACTCCACTGCAGAACGCCGATCCTCAGCTACTCACTTGACGTCACACCCACTGAACATCGCCTCAACTGGCAACTGGACCCACATCATAATCGGTTGGCGCGCCTTCTATTCTCGCAAAAGACCAGCGAATTTCTAGTCGAGGTGAACCTCGTTGCGGATCTATCCCCTGTAAATCCATTCGAGTTTTTTCTGGAACCAGGAGTCGAGGAATACCCTTTTGCATACGATCTGGAGCTGGCCAAGGATCTCCAGCCCTATCGGTCGTTGGATCCGCCTGGACCTCTGCTTCAGTCGTTTCTTGAGAGCTTTCTGGGTAAGAGGGACGGAACCATCAGTCTGCTTTTGGATCTGAATCGAAAGGTGCGAGACGAAATTGGCTACGTGACTAGACTGATGCCAGGGGTCCAGACGTGCGAAGAGACCATTCAAAGGCGCTCGGGATCGTGCCGCGATTCCGCGTGGCTGTTGGTTCAAAGTCTTAGAAATCTGGGAATCGCAGCACGGTTTGTCTCCGGGTATCTGATTCAATTGGCGGTGGAAGACAGGGCGGTGGATGGGCCAGGCAGCGGTCCGAAAGTCGATTCCGCGGATTTGCATGCATGGGCAGAGGCTTTCTTGCCTGGCGCCGGATGGATCGGAATGGATCCGACCTCGGGCCTGCTCGCGGGCGAAGGTCACATCCCGCTGGTCTGTACGCCTACTGCCTCGCAGGCCGCACCCATCGGAGGCACTGTGGAACCGGCCGGCGTGGACTTCAGCCACACCGTGTCGGTTCGCCGCTTAAATGATGTACGTCGGCCTTCCAAACCTTTTACCGAGGCGGAATGGCAACGCGTTCGTCAAGTTGCACACGGCGTCGACGCAGAGCTTAAGGCGGAGGATGTACGCCTAACCATGGGCGGTGAGCCTACCTTCGTTGGCATCGACGATCCTGAGAGCCCTGAATGGGACATCGATGCCCTGGGTTCAATGAAGCGAACTCGCGGTCTGGCTCTAATCAGGGGGCTCCGCGACAGAATGGCGCCCGGCGCACTGCTTCACTACGGGCAGGGTAAATGGTATCCGGGCGAGCCTCTCCCGCGTTGGGCGCTGAATTGCTATTGGCGTGCTGACGGCGTCCCAGTTTGGTCGGATATTAACCTCATTGCCTGCGAAGATCAGGAGCACGGTTTTGGAGTGGCCGAAGCTTTCCGGTTTATTGGAGCGCTCACGCGCCGCCTGCAGGTGAGCTCGGAAAACCTTCTGCCTGCATACGAACCGGAAGCCGGGACGGAGCCGGTTGGCCACATAATCCCTCTTCGCCGCAGGCAAGTGGAAAACCGTTTACATTGGTCGAGTCAGTTGTGGTTCCCTCGTCCGGAACGTCTGATCCTTTTGCAAGGCGACTCACCCATTGGCTATCGCATTCCGACCGAGTCCATGCCCTGGGTCGCACCCGACGAACTTAAATACGAGTTCGATGCTCCGCCTTTCGCAGACCGGGTTACACTCCCCTCACACCCAATGCCCCGTATGGAATTGTTCGAGACGGAGCCGATGGCCGATCGGCTGCCTGCCGTTTTGCGTGCTTCCGATACGGCGCCGGAGCTGATCCGGCCTTCACTTTGCGTGCAGGCTCGCGAAGGCCGCCTGCATGTGTTTCTGCCCTATACCGCCAATCTCGCGGACTATCTGGAATTGGTGAGCGCAGTCGAGGATACATGCCGGCATATGAAAATGCCGGTTTGGGTGGAGGGATACGCACCGGCCGCCGATCCGCGGTTGCGATCGTTCAGCGTCACTCCCGACCCCGGCGTTCTGGAAGTAAACCTGCCGCCCGCGAGCCATTGGGACGAGCTTGAACAGATCAACATAGTGCTCGACCAGGAAGCTCGCCACCATCGGTTGACCACTGAAAAATTCGCCTTTGACGGCAGTCATATTGCTACTGGAGGGGGTTGCCACATCGTGATTGGTGGAGCAACCGTGCTGGACAGTCCCATATTGCGCCGCCCGGATCTGCTCCGCAGCATGGTCGCGTTCTGGCAGAATCATCCGTCGCTTTCGTATCTGTTTTCCGGGATGTATGTTGGCCCGACTAGCCAGTATCCGCGCGTGGACGAAGCACGCATCGATGCCCTGTATGAGCTCGAAGTCGCCTTTCGTCATCTGCCTTCCGGCGATTGTCCGCCGGCCATTGTGGACGGATTGTTCCGTAACTTGCTCGCCGATGTCACAGGGAACACGCATCGCGCCGAGTTCTGCGTGGATAAACTCTTTCCGCCACCGGGTCTCGGGTTGCAGCTGGGCTTGCTGGAATTGCGGGCATTCGAAATGCCGCCGCATGTAAGAATGAACCTTCTGCAAATACTTCTGATCCGCGGTTTGGTCTCTATGTTTTGGAAATCGCCGTTTGAAGGCGGACTGGTCCGCTGGGGCACCGCGCTCCACGACCGCTTCATGCTGCCTGATGCCGTCAAACGCGACCTTTCCGAAGTGCTAGCCCGGTTGCGGCAGTCCGGATTCGAGTTTGAGGATGAGTGGTTTGCTGCGCATCTTGAGTTTCGTTTTCCCAAGATCGGCTCGATCGCTGCGGAAGGAATCAATCTCGAGTTGCGTCGAGCGCTCGAACCTTGGAACGTGCTCCCGGAGGAGACCGTTTCCGGGCAAACCGTCCGCAGCGTGGACTCGTCGCTTGAGCGGTTGCAGGTGAAGGTGTCCGGGCTAACTCAGGAATTCCGCTACATTGTGGCGTGCAATGGGCGCCGTGTGCCGCTTCAACCGACGGTCCAATCCGGAGAAGCAGTGGCGGGCGTGCGCTATCGCGCGCGGAAGTTGTCGGTGACCTTGCACCCTACGGTTCCCGTGCATGCCCCCCTTGTCTTCGACCTGATCGATTGCTGGAGGGAGCGCTCGATTGGCCGATGTACTTATCATGTCGCGCCGCCCGATGGGCGCCAATACACGGCTCGTCCCATCGACGCCGCCGAGGCCGAACATCGGCGGCTGGAACGCTTTCAAGTCACCGCCCCCGCGCTCATACCGATGGCTGTGCCCGTGGATGAAACCAATCCGATTTTTCCTGCGACTCTTGACCTGCGTCTACCGCCGCCGCCCGAACCAAAGTCCCAAATTCAGATGCCGGGGCTGGTGTCATGACTCGCGATCTATATCAATCCCTCCTCCCCTATGGAGATGCCTATAACGAGTTATCGGCCGACGGTGTAACTCCGCGATCGCACTGGGCTCGCCTGATGGAGTCCCTTCGGGAGATCGGGCCCGAGGAACTGGAACGGCGCTGGGGCCGTGCCGAACGCCGCATTCGCGAGAACGGCATCACGTATAACATCTACAGCGATCCGCTCGGGGCAAACCGGCCCTGGAAGATCGACGTTGTTCCATTTCTGATTTCCGCCGACGAGTGGCGCTTTATCGAGGCCGGCATCATTCAGCGCGCCCGCTTGCTGAGCCTGCTTCTCGAGGATCTTTACGGCTCGCAAAGCCTCCTCGCCAATGGGCACTTTCCTGCCGAGCTCCTCTATGCCAACCCCGCTTTCCTTCGGCCGATGGTGGGCGTGCGCGTGCCCGCGCATAGTTATCTTCACATGCTGGCTGTCGATCTTGCCCGCTCGCCGGACGGCAGATGGTGGGTGCTTTCCGATCGTACGCAGGCTCCTTCGGGCAGCGGCTATGCATTGGAGAACCGCACGATCGTGTCCGATGTTCTACCCGATCTCTTCCGTAACTCAAATGTCCTGCGACTCGCCCCTTTTTTCCGCGCACAACGCGAAGCTCTGACTAACCTCGCGCAACGCAACCATCCGCGAATCGTACTTCTGACTCCCGGTCCTCTCAATGAGACCTACTTCGAACACTCCTATATTGCGCGCTACCTGGGATTCACCCTGGTTGAGGGCGCGGATCTCGCCGTGCGCGACCGGTGCGTCTATCTCAAGACCGTGGAAGGGCTGGAGCAAGTGAATGTGATTTTGCGCCGCGTGGACGATAGCTTTTGCGATCCCCTCGAGCTGCGAAGTGATTCTCTTCTTGGCGTGCCGGGCCTGGTCGACGCCATTGTCGCCGGAAACGTGACAGTTGCAAATTCTTTGGGCAGCGGCCTGATTGAAACGGCCGCCATCATGCCTTTTCTTCCCGGACTCTCCAGATACCTGACCGGAGAGAGTCTTAAGCTTCCATCCGTCGCGACATGGTGGTGCGGACAACAGTATGCGCTCGACTGGGTCCTCGACCATCTCGACTCCGTTGTCGTGAAGCCGGCATTTCCATCTCGTGGCATGGAGCCGGTCTTCGGGGCCGAACTGCAGACAGGCGAGAAGGGCAAGCTCGCCGAGAAACTGCGGGCTCACCCTCATGAATATGTGGCGCAAGAGCAGATCGCTTTGTCCACCGTGCCCGTATGGGAGAACGGTAACCTTCACTCGCGCAGCGTGGTGCTGCGCGCCTATGTGCTCAATACCGGCAGCGGATGGACTGCGATTCCCGGAGGATTGGTGCGCGTTGCCGAGGTGGAGGGGTCGGTCGTCTCCATGCAGCGCGGCGGACACAGCAAGGACGCCTGGGTGCTTTGGGACAGCCCCGTAGATACGTTCAGCATGCTGCACCCGCGCAATGAGCCGGTTGCGCTGCGCCGCGAGTTGCCCGGTGTGCCCAGCAGCGTTGCGGACAATGTTTTCTGGCTGGGCCGATATGTCGAACGCGCCGAATCCATAGCCCGGATCGTGCGCTCCATGGTTTCGCGTGTGCGGCGCGCCAGCGATACGGAGCTTGCGTGCCTGATCCGGCTCCATAGTTGCCTGGAGTCGCGGCAAAGTAAGTTGCCAAAGGGTAAGAAGAGGCGCGCAACACCGCTGGAACTCGAACAGGAATTGATCTCTGCAGTTAGCGATGTGAAACGAACTGAAAGCCTCGTTTCTACACTGTCCGAGGTATCGCGCGTTGGCAACAGCGTGCGGGGACGGCTATCGGCCGACATGATGTTTCTCATCGGCCAATTGCGAAACTCCATCCAGATTGAGCCCGGCCCGCCATTTATCGAGTATCCCGCAATGATCACCGGTTGCCTGGAGTTACTTTCCGCATTTTCCGGCATGGAGCGCGAAAACATCAATCGCGGATTGGGTTGGCTGTTCATGAGCATCGGCCGGCGCCTCGAGCGCGCAATCTATCTGACAAGGCAGCTTCGCGAGATCACCACGCCTCTGAGAGAACGCGACTGGCCGCTGCTCGAGTGCTTGCTCGAAGTTGCAGATAGTACGATGACCTATCGGGCACGGTACTACACCACCCTGCAGCCGCTGGCTGTATTGGATGTGTTAATGGCGGATGGGTCCAATCCACGGTCTTTGGACTTTCAACTCAGCCATCTCGTGGATCTCTATCAAAAGCTGCCTAGACACCTGGAAAACGACCTGCAGGCAATGCGGGACGCGCTGGACTTGTTGCGCAGTTTCGACTTGCGAAAACTAAGTTACCCGTTGCCGGGCGCCGCATCCGCCGCGAACGGCGCAGACGATCTCGCCCGGCTTGAGCGTTTCCTCAGAGGGTTGGAAGTATTGCTGCCTTCATGGTCAAGTAACTTATCCAGCCGGTACTTCAGCCACGCCCGTACCTTGCCGATCACCATAGGCCTATGATTTACAAAATCGTTCATCGAACCACCTGCAAGTACAGGCACCCGGTCTCGGTTGGGAAACATGTGGCTTGTCTTAAACCGCGGTCTCTTCCGCGCCAGCAATTGTCATCGAGCGATCTGCACATCCAACCAACCCCGGCAACGATGACCGAGAGGATCGACTATTTTGGAAACCTCCACTGCTTCTTCACTGTTCAGGAACCGCACAAGGAACTGGTCGTGGAAGCGCGGAGTGAAGTGCGAATGGAGGACGGCGTAGCTTCGTTGCCGCAAGATTCGCCTTCTTGGGAAGAAGCAGTCAGATCGCTCCCCGCGGATCAAAGCACCGCGGGACTCGAAGCCTACCAGTTCAGGTTTGAGTCGCCGCGCATCAAGCTACGGCCAGAGTTTGCCGCTTATGCGTTGCAGTCATTTACACCCCGGAGGCCGATGCGCGAGGCACTTGTGGATCTGACCGCGCGTATCTACAAGGACTTTCGCTTTGACTCAAAAGTCACGAATGTCCGGACGACTACGGAAGAGGTTTTTCGGAAGCGGCGAGGCGTGTGCCAGGATTTTGCGCACTTTCAAATCGCCTGCCTCCGTTCCCTGAATCTTTCGGCGCGCTATGTCAGCGGATACCTTCGAACCTATCCGCCTCCAGGTCAGCCGAGGCTGATTGGCGCCGATGCATCGCACGCGTGGGTGTCCGCTTATTGTCCGGGAGCCGGCTGGATTGACCTGGATCCAACCAACAATGTTGTTCCTTCGAACGGTCATGTGACGCTCGCCTGGGGCCGGGATTACGGCGACGTAAGTCCTCTATTCGGCTTGGTTTCAGGAGGCGGAGTTCATGTTCTCTCAGTTGCCGTTGACGTCGAAGCGCTCGAATCCTGATCGCCGGAAGCATAAAGCTCTGTTCTGCAATTGCCGGCTGAATCCAGACCGGACCTCAACCTATTGGCCTGCCCGCGCTGCCGTCTCTTCTTCGGTCACTACGAAAAAATGGCGCAGATCTGCTCGTCCAAATGAAGTGGTCATGGCGACATCGGAAGCATCCCGGCCAGTTGCCATCAGGATGCGGCCGAGCCTGGGCCGGTTGTTGCGGGCATCGAACGTCCACCAGCGGTCGTCGAGAAAGATCTCGAACCACGCACTGAAATCCATGGGCAGGACCACGGGGACACCAATGTCGCCGAGATACCCCGTTGCATAGCGAGCCGGAATGTTGAGCGCGCGGCAAAAGGTGATTGCGAGATGTTGAAAGTCGCGACACACGCCCACGCGTTCGGTAAAAACGTCAAGTGCAGTTTTTGTAGGGCGTGCATGCTGATAGTTGAATGCCACTTTATTGTGGACCCAGTCGCAAATTGCCTGCACACGGCCCCAGCCAGGTTCGAGGTTTCCAAACAATTCAAAGGCAATGTTTGAAAAGCGATCCACCTCGCAATACCGGCTATTAAGCAGGTAGGTGAGGACTTCATGCGGCAGATTGCCCACGGCCAGCTCACGGGCAGAGAGGTTGACCTCATCCGGACTGTCGGAGGCCCGAATGAGTGTAGAGCCGGTCAGCCGAAGCGGCCCTGGAGGCGCAACGAACCTGGAGCAGCGATTCCCGAAACTGTCGATGTAGTAGGCGATTTCGAGTTTGGGTGCCGTCTGCAATTCGTCCGGCTCCAGTAGATCGTGAACGCGTGAAGGATGGACGTTGAGGAGCGCCACCATGGGGGCGGTGGCCTGAATATCGAATTGAATGTCATATCCAAGGCGGATCAACATTTCGGTGCCTCTTGACTTCAAAGTACGGTGTCAGGGGTGAGCTTGAACGAGGGCGGGCGACAAGACGACACACGTATCATCTCATTGATTGAGATCGAATGAATCAGGAAGCGTCTTGCGCAGGGCAATCAAAGGGACAAACGGCGAATGCGGATTGAATTCAGGCAGGATAAGGAAAGGCGCTTCCGTATGTTTTTGCGCAGGAACGAGTTTTCAGGTTTTTGAAGGGGTGGTGCGGTTCTCTTTCGCCGCGAATTGGATCGCCCACTCTTGTTAACTGCGCAGAGCATGTTACCGTGCGGCAAAGGGCTTGCCTCGCACCGCGGCGTAGGCGGAATCGAAAACGGTCAGGCTTTTGATATTCGCCACGCCACCAACGACGATCGGATCCGCGAGATACTGGACCCTGCTCGCAGCATTGGTAAACGCCGGCCACTGCGGAAGGCCCGGGCCGTTGGGATCGCCGAACTTTGCGAAGTTGACCCAGTAGCTGGACATCTCGCTGGCCAATTTCCGATCTCCCGCAGTCCAATTCCAGGGCGACTGGTCCAGGTGGTCGAAAACATACCAAAGCTCGGCGTAGTGGCTCGCGCCCCAACCCGAGTACACGGAGCCGGCAGGGAACGGCGGCTGTTGTCGAAACGAGTAATAAAAGACAGGACTTTGCCCGGTTCCGGCTTGCAACCTCGCCCAGGCCCACATGTCCCAGCCGAAGCGAAGGTCGCGTTCGAGTCCGAGTTGAGCCTGCCGCGCCTCTTGATCGGTGGCGTGAGGATATGCCGCGATCAGGCTGTGATGCGCGCGCCGAAACCCGGCACTTCTGAGTCCCATTCGATATTGCTGTTCGCTTCCGGAGCCTTCATCCGTCTGATGGTTTGCTCGACAATCCGCTTTCCCATAGACGCCTCCGTGTCAACACCGTGTCAACAAAATGCGGTCATTCTTGACCGTGCGTGTCTTCCATTGTCAGTAGGACGTATCGGAATATCAATCTAATACAAAGACTTATCGGATAAGCCTTTTGTTTCGTGTCAACGCCGAAGGCTAGGTCCTCTGGCTACGAATCAGTAGGCCGGGAGTTCGAATCTCTCCGGGCGCACCATTCAAATCTCAATTTATCAATCGCTTGCGGCCACGGAGCCGCTTTCGTCTTTTGCGGCCGATTCCGGAATGTGCCCAATTTTGTGCCCACCTCACAGGTTTCCGAACGCTCTTTCGATGGCATCGGCCTGCGAATGGCAATACCGCTGAGTAATTGTGATGGAACTGTGTCCGGCGATCCGGGCAAGTGTAAATGCATCGCAGCCGCTTTCGGCAAGCATGGTCAAGGCTGAATGGCGAAGGCAATAGGGCTCAAAGCTCTTCCAGCCCGCCTGTATCGCGCCGCACGTTTCCCACGGCTGCGCTCACCTTCCAGGCTTTCATCTCGTCCGCTTCGTACGGTCTCAAAAGATCGACTGGTAATTGCGACGGATCGGCGGGCGCAAGCCATCGCACATAGTCTTTGGGGTGCAGGATCACCCGCATTCGGTCGTGGAGCGCCGCCATCAATCCGTTCGGGTCCGTAGTGATGACGGTATAGGTCTCAAGGCTCTCGCCGTTCGCCTTGTCCTTCCACGTCTCCCATAGGCCCGCAAGTGCGAACAGAGAGTCATCCTTGAGGCCGATGCAAGCGCCGCCGCGGCCTTGTTCCTGCCGACTGGTTTTACGAGTGGCGAAAGATCGACGCAAAGACAAAGCAGCCTTACGCCACTGGTCCCGCTCTTGGTGCGGAGTCGATTGGCACTGCATTTGGCGCAGTCGCTGCGGGAAAACTTCGTGCGAATTGTGGTCCGGCCTGTGTGGCTGGAGGCCGTCCACCAGCCCGCACTCTTCTTTCCTTGAGGGCAGATTGCAAATTGCCCATCCCAGTCGATCTTGAATGCGCTCGGATCATAGCCGCTGTCCACCTGTGTACGGTGCCAGTTTTGCCTTACTGGCCCGACCAGTTCAACGTGGTGCCGTCTTTGAGTTGCGGTATTGTTCAGTCACGGCGCCTGACCAGGCCACCTGGTGTTGGACCGGGGATCGAGATACCTGATCCTCGATCGCGAGCACACTTTCAATGGCGAGGATCGGAGAACAAATAGAGGTTACTATCTCGCAGCCTGGCTTGCTGCGGAGGACCCTCTTCGCAGCGGAATCGAGACTGGCTGGCGCGAAGCGTGGGTCTACGGACACTTCGCCTCGATGCATACCGCGATATGGCCTCGATCAGCTCTTCGATCGCGGTTTCGCCAAAACTCCACGAAGAGGACGACGGAAAATCCTCCGCGATTGCGTTAGCCCAAGTTAGTGGATCCTGAGGTTTATACTTTCAGTAAATCGGAGGGTTGGAGGGCCGGCTCCTTCGACTCTGCGGGCAAGCCGGCTGTTTGCAGCGAGGCCCTTCTTTTGTCGAGAAGTTTTAGCGAATCACATTCTGAAGAGTCGGACGGTCGCCGTCCCGCGCATCCAGGAAGATCTGCATTCAAGTTTGATGGAAGGACGACGCGGCCCCTGCTCACTTGCTGCGCGATCATTCTCTTCCTCTGCGGCTGCGCGTCGCGATTGCAATCACAGACAAAGGAATGGGCCTGGGAGGGCGGCGGCAGCGTCGCGGACCAGCCTGGTGTTTATGGCTCGCTGGGAGCCGCGGTAGCGACTTACGCCCCCGGCGCCCGGGCCGAACTATGGACCTGCCGGATCCAACGTTATCGTTGAGACATACACCCAAACGGCAAAGCCGTCGATTCTGCCTTTGGGAAGCCCGCAGCCGGGGATGCAGGCGATTGCACTTACAGACCTGACACCGAGCGCTTCGATTTATTACACGACCAACGGATCGAATCCGACGACTTCTTCGCCGCGCTATACGAGTTCGATTCACATCGATTCATTAACGACCGTGAAGGCGATGGCGATCGCAATCGGTTATGCGCAGTCTGCGACGGCGCAGGCGAGCTTTGACGTTGCTGCGACCCCGGAATTTACTTACATCGCGAGTGCTGGGTCCGTTGCGGCGCAGGCCGACGGCGCAACGCAGCTTGTAGCCATGACGGACAAGACTCCGGGCGCGATCATCTATTACACGACCGATGGCACGGTTCCATCGACGAGCTCGAAGCGATATACCAGGTCGCTGACGATGCCGGTCTCAGCTACGATCAAGGCCTTTGCGGCGGCGCCGGACTTAATCAACAGTCCTGCCACCATTGCTCCGGAGATCGCGTGGCCGGCGCCGGCGCCCATTACGTTCGGCGAGGCGCTGACGCGCCGGCAGCTCGATGCATCGTCGCCGATCATGGGAACTTTCGCTTACACACCCAGGGTCGGAACAGTTCCCGGCGTGGGCGACCAGCGGCTGACTGTGACCTTTACGCCGCGGCAGCCCGCGGATTATGCAAACGCGACCAAGATCGTTCCATTCCTTGTCAACAGGGCCCTGCTGACGATCACCGCGGTCGACGAGGATGCCTTCTACGGCAAGCCGATCCCAAGATTGCGATACACGATACAAGGTTTCGTCGACGGCGATCGGATCAGCGTGCTGCGCGGCGCGCCGGCTGTCACCACCAACGCGAAGAACGGGGCACGGCCCGGGGTATATCGGATCGCGATCGCCGTGGGAACGCTTTCGGCAGAGAACTATTCTTTCCGGTTCCATGACGGCCTCTTTGTCATTATCCCGTTGGGGAGAGTCGCACAGCCGGCGTTCAGTCTTGCCGCCGGAACATACCACTCGGCGCAGACCGTGAAGATCATGGATGAGGACAAAGGCTCGACGATCTACTACGCGGTGCACGGAAACACGCCGACGACGGCGTCGACCAGGTACACGGGACCGATCAATGTGGATTCGACGGAAACCATCAAAGCGATTGCCGTGAAGAACGGCTATTCGGATAGCTCCGTCGCGACCGTCAAATACACAATCAGCCCGACGCCGGCTCTTGGATTCGTGGCGGGCTGCGCCAACGCGGGGGTGGGGTTTGCGCTTCGTTGCGCGCCGGCGGTCCCGCCAGTCAAGGGCAATTCAAAGAGAGTGTCGCAGCCCGGGGCAACCTCTGGCGGAGACGAGGCAAGCCGATGAGGGCGAGCGGCGAATGAGATCGAGTGAACCTGAACCGAAAGATCTCCGGGAGTAGATGTGATGAAGATATCGAGGCGAAAGTTCATGCGGAGCGGACTGGCCGCGACCGCATTCGGCGCAGGAGCGCGTGGCTGGGCGCAGCGATTTACGAGGATTCCGGTGCTTCGTCCGAGGCCGGAAGTCGATACGGGCTGGAGCCTGGTGCCCGGCATTCTCGCCAGCATTGTGCCGCCGACGTTTCCGGCGAGAGACTTTGTCATTACCGAGTTTGGCGCATCGGACGAAACCGGATTCGACAGCAACTCCGCGATCAACGCTGCGATTATGGCCTGCAGCCGCTCGGGCGGCGGCCGGGTTGTCGTTCCGGCGGGCGCATGGCTTTCGAATGGCCCTCTTTACCTGCTGAGCGATGTGAATCTGTATCTCGAAGCCGAAGCGACGATTATCTTCAGCGCCAATCCCGAGGACTATCTGCCGCTGCAACTGGTCCGCTGGCAGGGGATTCGATGCTATAACTTCTCGCCGCTGATCTATGCCTATCAGCAGAGGAATATTGCCCTCACCGGGTCGGGAACACTGAATGGTCAGGCCGGAGTGACATGGGCCAACTGGACCGATATTTCGCCCAAGGACTGGAACCTGCTGGTGCAGATGGGAACCGACAATGTTCCGGTGGAAGAGCGCCAATTCGGGCTGGGCCATTCGCTTCGTCCCACGTTTTTTGAGCCGTACGATTGCCAGAACATCCTGGTGGAAGGGGTGACCTTCGAGGACAGCCCGTTCTGGACCATCCACCCGACGTTTTGCAGCAACGTGACGGTGCAAAATGTCACGGTGCTGCCGGGCGCGCAGAACGACGACGGGTGCGACCCGGACTCCTGCCAGAATGTGCTGATCACCGGCTGCAACTTCAGCACTGTGGACGACAACATTTCGCTGAAGGCCGGGCAGTTGCCCGATGCGGCGGGGCTGCCGGGTTGCGAGAACATCGTGGTCCAGAACTGCAACTGCGCGCAATCCGGGTTCAGCGCGCTGACGATCGGCACCGACGCGGGCGGCTTTATTAGCAACGTGTTCATGGAGAACTGCACAGTCACCAACTGTTTGAATGCGCACTACATCAAGGGATGGACCAACCTGGGCGGCGGCGTCGAGAATGTCTACTTTTGATCGAACGCGGTGGGTGTCTGTCACCATTTACTGACGCTGCAGCCGGATGCTTACGCGGGTCCCGGCCCGTACGGGCCGCTGCTGATTTCGAATGTGAATCTGCAGGACGTGACCTGCGAGGATTCCATTCTGGTTCCCTTCTATTTCTTGGGCGATGCACGCCTGCCGATCGACGAAGTGAATCTTTCGGACGTTGTGATCAACACATCCACTGTGACGCAGGTGGCGCAGATCGCGAATACAACAGATGTGAATGCGTCGGGAATTACCTTCAAAGGGGAGCCGGTTCTTCTGGAGAAACTGCACCCGGTCGCGTTGGATCGGAGATGATGCCGGACTCATGCACCGACTTGCGCTTTCCGGCGGATCACTCAGTCTGGACATTTCTTTCGATCCGCAGGTCGGACGCAGCCCAAATGATCGCGATCGATGCGTAACAGCGGCAGGTAAGACGACCTGCGGTCGATCGTCCGTGCGCCGACCATCGTGCGGTCCTCATGCCTTTCGAACCGGGAACTTCCCCTAGTTTGCGATCCTGGCAAAGCTAAAAGCTATATCGAAGTGAGAGCTGCTGAACCCTTGGCTGGGTCAGCGTTGCCCCATAGGTGCCGAAATTGCCCTGATTGAACATGGTCTGAAATGTCGCCGGGTTGGTGTCGAATCGCACCGAGTTGGAGATGTTGAAGACTTCCCAGGCGAACGCAAGTTGTTGGCGCTCGCGAATCGACCAGCTCTTGTGCAGTCCGGAATCGATTCCGAAGTAGCCATCGCCCCGATAGTTGTTGCGCGGACCCACTTCCCCGGTCAGCGGATACCGAACACCCACACCTTTGGCGGGATCCACAGGTTGGCCGTTCGAAGTGAATTCCAGCACGTTCGCTTTCTTGTGGATGCTGATTGGTCCAGTGGGAACCGCATAGCTGTTGATCACTACGGCGGTGACCGTTCCGCTGGCCACCGGAGTACTGAAAGGAAGCCCGCTCGTCCATCGCCCGAGTCCGGCAAACTGCCACCCGCCGATAACTCCATTTACAAGCTTGCTCGAACCGGATCCAATCGCTTTGCCGTGCCCAAACGGCAACTCATAGTCCCAATCGGCGGCGATGAGATGGGTTACGTCGAAATCCGAAACTCCATAATTCTGCCTTGGATTGAAAGTATTGGTAATCTGACTGAAAGCGTGATTGACCGCCAATTGGCCTCCAATCCGCTCCGCGCTGGAGCCAAGGTCCAATGATTTCGAATAGGTATAACTGAAGTCCATCTCCAGCCCGTGACTCATGGAATGACGAAGCGCGACTTGTCCCGCGTTGTAGCTGCTTGTTCCAATGCTGGACTGCGAAAACAGCGACACGTACTGGCTGGAGAAATATCGGAACCTCTGTCCACCGCAGCCGGGAGAACAGAAGATATCCATGCCGTAAAGGTCAGCCGACGCATTGAGTGGATCGGCGGCGTAGGAGTCATAGATATTTTGCGTAGCGGAATATCCCGGCGTTCCAGATCCCGATGCTCCCTTATTCGCCGCGTCCGGAAACATATCCTCCCAGTATTTGATCTTCTGGACAGCGGAAGCCGGCGTGCCGGCGTAAGCTAGCTTTTCCAAGTTAGCCGCGGCGGAGAAATAGTCGCCGCCGCCATTGGCATCGACCAGATCCAGCGGCATCGCATAATCGATCGTTTGCAGCAACCCTCTTCCCAAACGTCCCACGTACGAGGTCTCGACAGTAAATCCGCCATGCACCTCTCTCTGCACTGAGAGGTTAAATGCATATGAGTAGGGCGTCCTGCTCTTATCGTCGGCGATGGACACCACCCCGCCCGCGCCTAAAGGCGGTGTGTAGGGGAAGCGAATGGAGGTGCTCGGCGGCTGCACAACCGGGAATGTCGGAAGCGATTGCAGGCTTGTGAAACGCGGCGCCGCATCCACTGTCGTCCACTCCCCGCCGGTTGCATTCTGGCCGAGTAATCCCGCTGAACCTTGTGTCGCCAATATGTTAGCTATGCCCAAACCATAATTGTCGAATACCATGCCGAATCCTCCCCGGACGACGGTGCGGGGATCCACGGAATACGCTACTCCAACATGGGGCCCGATATTCGATTTCGCCATTGGCCAGAAGGGCTCGCCTCCATTTGCCTTGCCCGACGGGACGAACGAGAACGCCGGTTGCACTGAATTACCGAGCGCCGCTTGCTGCTCCCGTGTCTCTAACCAGTCATGCATGCTGACGGTTGGAGATACCTGCTGGCCGTTCACTTCATAGGGAGTCTGGATAAACATTTGCCGCATGCCGAACGTAACCGAAAGCTTTGGCAGTGCATGCCACGTGTCTTCGGCGTAATAGTCCAGCTGATTCGTCTTGAAGTCGCGGCTTACCATGGCTCCTTGCGGCTGCAGCGTACCGCTGCCATTGGCGGCGATGTAGCTGTAGTTATCGGCGCCCCACGCGACAATTCCCGCCAGGTTCATGGCGGCAAAGCTATAGGATGAGTCGAACGTTGTCGCTACAGCCGGAAAACCGAATGCTCCGGGATCCAGGCTGGATCCGGTATTGGCGATATCGTCGTGGCTCTCGCCGATGTACGATTCGGCAGTGTTGTACGAAGATGCATCCGAACTCACCTGATCGTGAATGAGCCGGTAGTTAACGCCAAACTGAATGTTGTGTTTTCCCTTCGACCAGTTCAGATCGTCGATCAGGTTATGCAGAGGCACATCCGTAAGAGTGGTTCGCGTCTCCGCAACCGGATTGCTCAGGGTTTCAAACGTAACGTAAGGACCATTGCCGATTCCCCTGCTGGCATAGCCTTGACGCGTAAAACCGTAGCGAAGATTGTTGATGAGGCGCGAGTTGATCGTCCAGATTTCTCCCACACCAATGCCCTTGCTGTTATCGGTGTACACACTACTCGGAGGCTGAGTGGGAAACTCAGGCGGCAGGCTCTCGTGGTCATTTTGCAAATTGCCACGAACAAAAAGCCGATGCTTGTCGGAGATTGAGTAGTCGACGCGTGCTATATAGGTGCCGAGATTGAGGGGATTCGGAGCCGACCACGTAAACGAGGCCGTGTTATAACCGTCGCCCGCAAGGTTGCCATTGGGCAGTGGATAGGCATTCATCAGTTTCAAAACTGCCGGATTCGCGCCGGGCCCAAGGGGGCAGGTCCCGAGAGCATGGCACTTTGGATCCATCGAAGCGAACTGCGCGGGGTCCAGCGTGACCACCGAACCGGCCCCGGACGGATAGATTATGTTCCCGCTGCGGAAGCTTTGAGTCGGCACCTGCAATATCTCCTGCTCATTTTCCGCGGTTCTCTGCGACTCGTAGTTGGCAAAGAAAAAGAGTTTATCCTTTCTGATAGGGCCTCCGAGCGCAAGGCCGAAGGTATTCCGGATCAGTTCCCCGGGCTTGTTCGGCTCGCCGGCCGCAATCTCAGCCTCCTTGTTGAACCAGTTGTTTGCCGCGGTGAAGGTGTCGCGATTGTACTCGTAGAGACTGCCGTGGAAATGGTTGGTACCGCCCTTCGTCACCACGTTGACCTGTGCTCCCGACGATCGGCCGGAATCCGCGCCGGAGTTCACCGTCGTCACGCGAAACTCATCGACGGAATCCACTGTTGAGCGAAGCACTCCGGTAAATGCATAGCCTTTGGTCTGGTCGTTGTTATCCAGGCCATCCAAGGTCATATTTCCCTGATCGGAGCGGGCGCCGGCGACCGACCCGCTCCGGCTGTCCTCGTCCTGGTCTACGTTGTGACTCAAATACAGAACGCCCGGCTGAAGGCTGAGAAGATCCGGGACATTGCGGCCTTCCAAGGGCAGCGCCTGTACGGTCTCATTGTCGACTGCGTTTCCTATCGATGCGTCCGTAGTGTTCAGCGTCTGGGTTTCGGCCTGGACGCCGACAGTTGTCTCGCTCGTAGCCACTCTCATCGTAAGATTCAGCGTGGCGGGTTCGTCGACAAGGAGTTTTATCTTGACTTTCTGAGTCGCAAAGCCCGCCGACGACGCAGTGAGTTCATAAGTACCGGGAGCAAGCTGCGAGAATATGTAAGCGCCCTCACTATTACTTTTCATCTCCGTCGTGAAGCCTGTGTCGGGACGAAACAGAGTCAGGGAGGCACCCGGTACCAGGGCTCCGCTTTGATCGCCGAGCGTGCCCCGCAGCGATGTCGTGGCAACCTGAGACCAGAGAGATGACGTAAGAAGAACGCATGTGAAAGTAAGTGCTCGGGCAACACGGAAATTATTCATTTGATCTTGCTCCTAACACGGTGTTGGTGGTCCTGCCCCTCGGGGCTCAACTAACGGCCGGGGTGGTTATTGTTTCGCTCAGCGGCTGCCATCCCCAACCAAGTGCCTGACTGCGTGATCTTGCACTTACTCCGTGCCCCATCCTTTCGCCTTTTTTCTGGCGAAAGGGTGGGAGTCCACGGACCCCAAAAGCACAAAATCATGCGGTCGCTGACCTAGGCGGTTACTTCAACCGGTACATTATCTGAAGAGTTGACATAACCTTGCTCGGCCAGTCTTGCTCCCATTGCGAGGTAGATTTCCGGGTCTCGCGGTGTCGAGGTAGCGAGCCCGTCGACGTAGCGGTTGTACATGCAGAAGGCCGCCGCGATCAGAACGGTGTCGTGAATCTCAAGGTCCGTCGCACCCGCCGATCGTGCCCGCTCGATATCCTCGGATGCGACGCACTTTCCCCCCTTCTGCACCTGACCCGCAATAGCCAGCAGAGCTTTGAGCTTGTTGGAAACCGGCGCGGTCCGGAAATCCCGCTTCACCTGATCGATAACTTCCATGTTCCCTCCCAGATGATGTGCGGCCGCCGCGCCATGTCCCATTTGGCAGAAGTAGCAACCGTTCAGGCTGGAGGTGTAGGTCGCGATCATCTCGCGCTCCGCGCTAGTCAGCGAGTTAGGCCCGCGCAGCAGAAATTCGGAGAGCCTTCGCATGGGCTCGGCGGTTTCGGGCCGGAAAGCCAGGAGCCCGATAATTCCAGGCATTCCTTCTGGGAGTGTGATGTGGGCCATTTAATTTCCTCCTAAGTCGGATAAGTTGTGGGAGCTACTGAGCGATTTCCGCAGCCGGAGTCTCGGCGATGGGTGCGAGGAGAGCCGGTTTGCGCATTTCATATCGAGGGTGGTAACGGGGCAGCAGGAACATGACCAGGCAAGGAACGAAAGAAGGCAAGGCCAGCAACTGGATCGCGGCCGGACGATAGGACCCAAACGAGTCGAAAATCCAGCCGACGAAGAGTGGACCTATGGCCGCGCCCAGGGCATGAGCCGTGTGTGTGAACGCGTAGAGAGTGGAGAAGCGCTTGAGGCCGAAATAGCGGCTGATCATGTAAGGCGTGATATCGGCTTCGCCGCCTGTGCTGAGGCCGATCAACGCGGCTGCGGTCATGCCCGTGGCCAGCGTGCGGGCGACGGATAGAAGAGCTATTCCGATGACCGCCATCAGCAGCATCGCCTGATAAATGCGAGGCCCGAAGAACCGGTCGAGGAACGGACCGATCATAAAACGTCCCACAAGGCCCGTCGCGCCCATGATCGCGATCGAGTAGGCCGCGCCCTGCGTCGATACGCCGCGGTCTGTGAGCAACGCTGATAGGTGAGCAATGGCGCCGTTGACGCCGATAGCCGAGAGACAAACCGTCGCCGCAATGATCCACATCACGCGGCCGCCGAGAGCCTTGCCTACCGATTCTCCAACGTCGACCGCGATCTGTGCGCGTTCCCGAACTTCCGGTTGCTCGCGGACGAAACATGCGGTGATCGGAACGCCCACAACCAGGGGCAGAATTGCCAGGACGGCGAACGCGGTGCGCCAGCCGTAATGGGTGATGGCGGCCTGCGCAATCAGCGGCATGATCATGGCTCCGCATGCGCCTCCGGCCAGCATGATCGAGAGAGCCCGGCCGCGCCGGCGGTCGAACCAGGTCGAGATGGCGCGCGAGTAACCGAGAAACGCTGTTCCACTCCCCACGAGGCCAATGAAAAAGAAGGCAAGATAGAACTGGATCAGGTGTGGGGTAAGTAGTGCAAGAGACGCATAAGCGAGTGAAAACACCATGAAGCACGGAAGGATGACGCGACGCGGACCCCACCTGTCCAGCAGAAAGCCCAGCCCCGGAGAGGCTGCGCCCATCGTCAGCGCGGCAACGCTGAAGCCGGCGGAGATGGCCTCGCGGTGCCAGCCGAAGGCAAGCGAGAGCGGTTTAAGGAAGAGGCTGAAAGTGTACGGCACAACCGCCACAAAGCTCACCATGACGCCGCAGAATCCGGCCAGAACAACCTTCCAGCCGGGAAAAGAGATTCGAGACTCGGGGTCTGTCGCGGTCTTTCTCTGCGGATCCATTAGCGGCCCTATGTTTGTAGCGTGATTCTGGTCGCGTCCAGCGCGAGCCATAAGTGGAGCAAAGAAGTCGGAACCGGGGGCGTCGCACGAGCCGAGCGGTGAGAAGAGTGGCTTGAGTGGACTGGCCTAAATCGTTGTCTTGGCTGCACCACTGACCGCGGTACGGAATTCCAGTAATTCCGCCGGGAATCCGATGTCAGGGGCGCAGAGCCAACAATATCGGGCGATATCGGGGATGTCTTCCGCCTTTAGGCCGGAATTCGAATCAACCTATCGATGTATTCGACCAGGAGCGAGCCGTAGAAAGGAATCGCGTTAATGGAGTATTTCTCCAGCCGCAAAGCATCCCCATGCTGCGCGCCCTATTCCTGGCTCTGTTTGCCTAAGGATAAGCCGCAAGCAGGTGTGCTTCCCGGAATCGGGAGCTGGGGCACCCCGTGTCGATGCAGGAACCCGCGGTCGGAGATCTACAGAATTTTCCGAACCGATGTGGACCGGAGCCACGAAAGTCAAGTCGGTTTTCCTCGAGAAAATCGACAATCCTCTCCCTGCAAAAAGTTCACGGTATTTCGGAAAAATATCTTAGGGAATCTCTGAATAAGTCACGGTTTTGAAAGGGCACGGCTTCAGCCGTGCCGCAAATGGCGCAAAATGAGTCCGGCTTTAGCCGCTGGGGGAAAACCGAGGTCTTGATCAGAGCATCCTCAGAACGCGGCCATCGTATCCCGGAGGGTGTAGGAGCTCAGCGTCTTGATGTAGTTGCCGCGATCGTAGAGCGAAGTATCCGGTACGGAGCGGCGGCTCAGGCAGCCGCGCATTTCGCTCAGCGAGCCGTACTCATGCTTCTCCATCCAATCTCTTACGTCGGCAAGCACGCGGCCAATGTGTTCGATGCCGTGAATATGAAGCGCTGAAGCCATCATGGCAACATTGGCGCCGGCCATGATGCTCTTCAGCACCTCCCCGGCCGCATGAACGCCGCCCGTGATTGCGATGTCCATATTCACCTGGCCGAAGAGAATCGCGGCCCAGTGCAGCCGGAGCAATAACTCCGACGGCGTGGAGAAATGCAGGGTGGGCCGCACTTCCAGCGTCTCGATGTCGAAGTCCGGTTGATAGAAGCGATTGAAGAGTACCATGCCGCGCGCGCCGGCCTGCACCAGCCGCAGGGCCAGGTTGGGCAGGCTTGTGAACGACGGCGAGAGCTTTACCGTAACCGGAACTCTGACCGCATGAGAGACGCCCGCGACCAGCTCGAGCAGGCGCAACTCGATCTCGGACGCGGGTTGGCTTCGATCGGTGGCCAGCGCGTAGGTGTTCAGCTCGATGGCGTTGGCGCCGGCCTGCTCGAGGTCGCGCGCAAAGCGCACCCAGCCGCCGGTGGTGGCCCCGTTGAGGCTGGCTACAACGGGAATTTCCACCGCCGTTCTGGCGCGCCGCAGGCGGTCGAGGTAGATCTCGTGAGTCATGCGGTAGTCGAAGAGGTCGGGAAGGTAGTTGAGTGATTCGGCAAAGGAATCGGTGCCGCGCGAGAGATCGTCGTCGAGCGCGTTGGCTTCGAGCGTCAACTGCTCCTCGAAGAGCGATGTAAGCACCACCGCTGCGGCGCCGGCATCCTCCATGCGGCGAATGTTGTCGATCGAATCGGAGAGCGGCGTGGATGAAACCACGATGGGGCCCTTCAATTTGAGGCCCAGGTACTGCATGGACAAGTCGATCATTCCCCGCCTCCGGCAGTTACAACTACCGTTTTGTCTTCCGCCTCTTCTTCCGGCGCGATGTGCGGCGTTTCGCCGCGTCCCGGCATAGCGGCACGTGCGGAGTAGACGCGCCACTGGCGGTCCACATCGTCCTGCGCTTCCTTGAGCAGTTCCGCCGCGTGCTCCGGATTGCCGCGCGCGAGCATCGTATAGCGCGCCTCGCGATAGGCATATTCCTTGAGCCGGATCGAAGGCGCGCGCGAGTCGAGCTGGAACGGATTCTTGCCCTCTTCGCGCAGGGCCGGGTTGTAGCGCATCAAAGGCCAGTAGCCCGACTGCACGGCCAGCTTCTGCTGCTCCAGGCCGTGCACCATGTCGTAGCCGTGCGCGATGCAACTGGAGTACGCGATGATAATCGACGGCCCCTCGTGCGCTTCGGCCTCCTGGAACGCCTTGACGACATGCGTGTCGTTGGCGCCCATCGCCACTTGCGCCACGTAAACGTAGCCGTAGCTCACCGCCTCCATGGCCAGGTCCTTTTTGACGTTGCCCTTGCCGCTGGCGGCAAACTTCGCTACTGCTCCACGCGGCGTGGCTTTGGACATTTGCCCGCCGGTGTTCGAATAAACCTCGGTGTCGAGCACCAATACATTTACATTCTTGCCCGAGCCGAGCACATGATCCAGGCCGCCGAATCCGATATCGAAAGCCCATCCGTCGCCGCCCAGGATCCACACGCTCTTGCTCACCAGCGAATCGGCGATGGCCAGCAGGTTGCGCGCATCGGAGGAGTCATTGTGGAGAAGCCGCTCCGAGAGAATACGCACCCGCTCGCGCTGCTGGTCGATCTCGGCTTCCGTCTTTTGCGAAGCCGTGAGCAGCGCCGCGGCAAGCTCTTCGCCGATGGCGACGGAAAGCCGCGTCACCAGCGTCTCCGCAAAGGCCTTCTGCTGGTCGAGCGCGGTTCTCATGCCGAAACCGAACTCCGCATTGTCTTCGAACAGAGAGTTAGCCCACGTCGGCCCGCGCCCCTGTGCATTTGTGCTGTAGGGCGTAGTGTGCAGGTTGCCGCCGTAGATCGACGAGCAGCCGGTGGCATTGGCAATATAGAGCCGGTCGCCGAAAAGCTGCGTGAGCAGTTTGATGTACGGCGTTTCTCCGCACCCCGCGCATGCTCCTGAGAACTCGAAGAGCGGCTGCAGCAGTTGCAGGTCCTTCACCTGGCCATGCGAGAGCCGCTTGCGGTCGGCCTCGGGCAGCCCGAGAAAGAACTCCCAGTTTTCGCGCTCGGGCGCGCGCAGCGGAGCCTGCGGAGCCATGTTGATCGCTTTGTGGCTGGCGTCGCTCTTGCTCTTCACCGGGCAAACCTCCACGCAGATCGCGCAACCAGTGCAGTCTTCCGGCGCCACCTGCAGCGTGTACCGATCCTGCTCCATACCCTTCCACTTGGGCTTGGCCCATTGGAAGGTGGAAGGCGCCTTATCCGCCAGCTCCGCGCCGTAAACCTTGGAGCGAATCACCGCGTGCGGGCACACCATCACGCATTTGCCGCACTGGATGCACAGGTCCTTATCCCACACCGGAATGAACTGCGCGATGTTGCGCTTCTCCCATTGCGCGGTGCCCGTGGGAAACGATCCGCCAGCGGGAATCGCGCTCACCGGCAGCGAGTCTCCGTGCCCGCCGGCAATCTCTCCCAGCACGTTGCGCACAAATTCCGGCGCACGGCCGGAGATAGCGGGAACCATGTCGAATTCGGATGATACTTCGGACGGCAGCTCGACCTTTTCAAGATGAGCCAGCGCGTGATCCACCGCGGCAAAGTTTTTCTCGACCACCGCCTCGCCGCGCTTGCCGTAGGTCTTCTTGATCGCCTTCTTGATCTGCGCAATGGCCTCGTGGCGCGGCAGCACGCCGCTAATCGCGAAGAAGCAGGTCTGCATGATGGTGTTAATGCGCGTGCCCATGCCCGCTTCGCGCGCCACCTTGTAGCCGTCGATCACATAAAATTCGATCTTTTTGCGCAGCATCTCCCGCTGCATGGTTTTGGGCAGGTTGTCCCAAACTTCCGCGGCCGAATACGGCGAATTGAGAAGGAAGACCGCGCCCGGCATCGCCGCTTCCAGCACGTTCATCTTCTCGAGGAAGCTGAAGTTGTGGCACGCCACAAAGCTGGCGCGCGTGATGAGATAGGTCGATCGAATGGGATTGGGCCCGAAGCGCAGATGCGAAGTGGTCATCGATCCGGACTTCTTCGAGTCGTAAACAAAATAGCCCTGCGCAAAGTTGGGCGTCTCGCTGCCGATGATCTTGATGGAATTTTTGTTCGCGCCCACGGTGCCGTCGGATCCCAGGCCGTAGAACAGCGCGCGCACCGTGCGCGGGTCTTCGGTTGAAAACTCCGCATCGTACTTGAGGCTGGTGTGGCTCACGTCATCGTCAATGCCGATGGTGAAGTGATTCTTCGGCGCAGGCACGCCAAGTTCGTCGAAGATGCCCTTCACCATCGCCGGCGTGAACTCCTTCGAAGAGAGCCCATAGCGCCCGCCGATCACGGTAGGCTTCTGCGCAAACGGCAGCGCGGCCGCATGCTCGGCCAGCACCGTGACGATATCCTGATAAAGCGGCTCGCCGGCTGCGCCCGGCTCTTTGCAGCGATCGAGAACGGCGATCGACTTCACTGTCTTCGGCAGAGCCGACAAGAAGGCACCTGCATCGAACGGCCGATACAGGCGAACTTTAAGCAGGCCCACCCGCTCGCCGCTCAAGTTCAATGCGTCGACGGCTTCCTCGGCAGCTTCCGCTCCGGATCCCATGATCGCAATCACGCGCTCGGCATCCGGCGAGCCGTAGTAGTCGAAGAGGCGATAGGCGCGCCCGGTCTGCGCGGCAAAGCGATCCATCACCGACTGCACAATGCCCGGAACCGCGGCGTGAAACGGGCTGCATGCCTCGCGCGCCTGGAAGAAGACGTCGGGATTCTGCGCCGTGCCGCGAAGGATGGGCCGGTTGGGATTGAGCGCGTTCTGCCGGAACTGAATAATGTATTTGTCGTCAAGCAACGCGCGAATAGTCTCGTCGCCAATGGGAAGAATCTTGGCCACTTCGTGCGAAGTGCGGAAGCCGTCGAAGAAATGAATGAAGGGAATGCGCGCCTCGAGCGTGGCGATTTGCGCAATCAGCGCCAGGTCGGCCACTTCCTGCACGGAATTCGAAGCCAGCATGGCCCAGCCCGTGGAGCGGCAAGCCATCACATCGGAGTGGTCGCCGAAGATGGACAAAGCATGCGTGGCCAGCGTGCGCGCGGTCACATGCATGGTGGCCGGAGTGAGTTCGCCGGCAATCTTGTACATGTTGGGGATCATCAGCAACAGGCCCTGCGAAGCGGTGAAAGTCGTCGCAAACGCGCCCGCCTGCAGCGCGCCGTGCAGCGCACCCGCCGCGCCACCCTCGCTCTGCAGCTCTTCCACGATCGGCAGCGCGCCCCAGATGTTTTTCCGGCCCTCGGAGCACCACTGATCGGCCCACTCCGCCATGGGAGACGACGGAGTAATGGGGTAGATGGCAACCACTTCCGAGAGACGATAGGCAACCGAGGCCGCCGCCTCATTGCCGTCCAGGATGACCATTTGCTGTTCGCTCATTTGCTTTGCCTCCCGATTTGCCTCGTTGAGCGGCCAGGCGGGTTGCGGCCGCTAGACTGAGTCTCGACCCGAGGGAGCGGACGCCGCTGTGATGAAAAACACATCGCGGCCAGAACTTCTCGCAATATGGAATTGCTTTCCCGGATTGTTCCGATTGCCGAATTAATTTTCGAGGCCGATCTCGATCAGGCGGGTCATTCAACAATTCTTATGGTTGAGATGTAGCTGAAGATTCGCCAATGATGTAACCGCGGATCGGGAGTCTGAATCTCTAAAGCGCGCCTTATTGTTTGCCCGCCACTTCGAAGGAATTCAACGGCTGGTAAAGCAGGCGGGTGGCTGATCAAGCATGCTTCGAACCGGGGCAGATCATGGCTTCTTGGTCCTGGCAAAGATCGTGTTGCGCACCACCGAACCTTTGGCTTCGGAACCATGCAGGAAGTGGGTCAGATTGAAGGGTACGGGCTTCAGCCCGTACATCGATAGCTCCGAAATGAAGAGCGGGCTTTAGCCCCCGAGGTGGTGTCCTTCAACCTGACCCACCACCCCAGTGCAAGACAGATTGCGAGCCGAGGCAAACGGGCATATATTAGCACTCAGCCGGAAGGCAAAACGGAAATTCCGCTTGAGGACAATCCGCCGGACGTGTTGCGTTTCGGTCAATCCGCAGTGGTCCTTAACCGTAACAAAGCGCCTCGTGAAGCAGGGATATAGACATGGCCTCCGACCCCATTCATGTCCCACACGCCGAACGTTTCATCGATTGGTTTCCCGATTTCTTGAAAAAGGAACTCGCGCCCTATCCCGGCCGCGGTGCGCTGGTGGCGCGCATGGTCATCTCCGCCACTTTGACCATGATCCTGATCGTCACCTTCCGCATTCCGGAAGGTGTCGTCGGTGCATTGAGCGCCTTCCTTCTTTCGCGCGAGAATCTCGTCTCCACCGCTCGTTCGGCGATTTTCATGATCTTCGCGTTCCTGATCGGGGCACTGTTCGTCCCTGTCGGCGCCTGCTTGCTCGCCTCCACTCCTGAACTGCACTTCCTCTGGATCGGCTGCAGCCTTTTTCTCGCGTTCTTTCTTGTCCGCTGTCTCGCCAACTACGGCGTAGCGATCGGCCTCGCGCTGGTTGTCGCCAACGTTATTGGCATCTGGTACCTGCCCGGCCCTGCGGAACACAACATCGAACTCACGCTCTGGCTCGTCCTGGCCACCGTAACCGGCGCGCTCGTAACCCTGTGCGTCGAGGTGGTCTTCTACGCCGTGCATCGGCGCGATGACCTCCTCGAAGGCCTCGACACCCGTTTGGCGCTCATCGAGGAGCTGATGGCCGGCTACGCCGATGGCCGTCCGGTTTCGAGCGCCACACATGCCGGTCTGGCGCAATTTGCTATCGTGGGAGCCGGCGGTCTCCGCCGTCATGTGGCCCGCGCCAACTACGCACAACTCTACCGCACACGCATGACCACCCTGGTGTCTCTCGTAGCGCGCTGCATCGATTTCGCCGCCGCTCTCCCCGACGCCTTCCCATCCCTGACGGATGAGTTTAGAGAGCGCGCCGCACGCCTCAAGCGAAGCCTCGCCGATATTCGCCTTTGTCTTCGCACCCACGGCCAACCCTGCGAGGCCACCGTGGAACCAGCGCCCAGCCCCGCCACTCCGCTCTTCTCGGAGATTGAATCCATGGTGTCGCTGATGCCCTCCATCTTCAGCGACCAGCATGCCTCGGATCCCGCGCTCGAACCCATCGAGGAGGCACCCAACGCAAACCGCATCTTCATTCCCGACGCCTTCTCCAATTCGGAGCACCTCCGCTACGTTCTTAGCGGGACATTGGCGGCCATGCTCTGCTACGTGTTTTATATGCTGCTGGACTGGCCCGGCCTTTCCACCTCGGTCACCACCTGCGTGCTCACCGCCCTCACCACCATTGGAGCCTCTCGCCAGAAGCAATTCATGCGCGTTTCCGGTTACGTCCTTGGCGGCGTGATCGGTGGATTTGGCGCCCAGATTTTTATTCTCCCTGCTATCGATTCCATCTTCGGATACACCGTGCTCTTCGCTGTCATCACGGCTGCCGCTGCCTGGATCGCCACTTCCAGTCCCCGGCTCTCCTACGCGGGCGTGATGTTCGCCTTCGCCTTCTACCTGATCCAATTGAGGGTTTTTTCCTTTCAGCCCGATCTTGTGGTTCCCCGCGACGTTATTCTCGGCGTACTGCTTGGCATCACCATGATGTGGCTCGTTTACGAGCGCCTCTTTCCCCGCTCCGCCGCCGACGAGATGGTGCGCATTTTCGTTCTGTATGTACGCCTGCTGGCCGATCTCTCCTCATGCACTCCGCGTCCCGGTGATCCGGCCTCGATCCTCAAGATCCGCCGGCTGCGAGAAGAGATTTATCGCCGCTTCGGTGAAGTCACCGCGCAGGCCGACGCCGTTCCTTTCGAAACCGGTCCCCGGCGCCCCGGCGATATGGCCGCCCGCGACCGGATCCGCCGCTGGCAAGCCTTCCTGCGCAGTTTCTATCTCCTCGAAGTTCCGCTCCTCCAGTTCCGTGTCTTCGCGGGCATCGGCTCCAAATCGGATTCTTTCACCGCGTTGGAGAATGACTTTCGCTTCGAATGTTCGCGCATCTTCCTCCATATTGCCCAGAGCCTTGAGAAGCAGTCGGCAACCCGCACATATCACGCAGACTCCGTAACAAGCCTCCTGAATCGCATTGATTCATCGTCGGCGGGAATCGAAGCTCAATTCTCGGATCGCGAACGCGCTCTGTTGAGTGTCATCCGCACCATTACGCAACTCGTCGATCGTCTGCAGGTTGAGGTCGCCTCGGAAGGCCTCTACGATGTCCTGGAGACTTCCGCCGTTCCTCTGCGGACTGCCGAGTCCGAAGGCACTTGAGAGATAAGCCTTCCATGTTTTTCCAGCCCGACAGGCTTATCAGGCTGCTGAAAAACTCGTCAGGACGGAGGTTTTGTATCAGGGCACGACTGGTAGGTCAGGGCTTCAGCCCTGACTGCCGCAAATGCGGCAGAATGAATGAGGGGCTTTAGCCCCGGGGGATGCTTCCGGCTATTCCTTCGATTTTGGCGTTTTTCCGCAGCCCGTTATGTCCCGGCTTCCCCGATACCCCGCCGAAGCGCCGGACTCACCAAAAAGTAACCATCGAACGCTTCCCAAAGTGGCCCCACTCCTGACGCCTATTACGTATTGATCACAACCAGTTGACCTTGGTATCGCTTATATACCCCGCAAGTCGGGAGTCATAACACGAAAGAGGGTCGCATGAACAATCTGGTATCGAGACTCAGCGTCAAATTACAATCCCTGATTCGTAGTGAAGAAGGTCAGGATCTCGTGGAATACGCCCTGGTCGTCGCACTCGTCGCCTTTGGCGCCACCGCCGCTTTGCAGGCCCTCGGCACGGGTCTGAACTCGGCATTTACAACCATCAGCAATACCCTGGCCAGCAGCCTTACTTAGGTCCACAAACTGCCGCAGTTGAGACTGCAAGCCCCGTCAACAAACAATCCCTTTGGGGCCGGAATAGATTCCCCGCGAATCGGAAAGGGCGGAGCTGTGACTACGCCCTTTTCATTTCGACAACGGCCGGCGCAAGACAGCGACCCAAGGTCGATCAAGACTTGAAATCCGCCCTGAATCTGATCCAATGCCCGCCATTTCTCAGGCATCCGCAGCAAAAAGAGCGAAACGCCACAGCGCTTCGCTCTGTCTCAGGTTGAAGCGATAGCTGTCTCTAATACAGCCGGAAGTTGACCTCGACGGTGATCATCACCGGGACGGGGATGCGGCCGTCTTTCATGGCCGGCTTGAACTTGTACTGGCGCACGGCTTCGAGCGCCTTTTCGTCCAGGCCCATCCCCAGCGGGCGAATCACGCGCGGGTTTTGCGGATTGCCCTGCGCGTCGACGATGAGCGAGATGAGGCAAACCCCCTGGTACTTGGCCCTGCGCGCCTCGTCGGAGAACTCCGCCTCCACGCTGTTCAACGGAACCGGAGCCGAAATGCCGCCGCCTACCTGGTAGACTCCCCCGCCGGCGTTACCGCCACGTCCCGGCCCGTAGCCGTTGCCGGTTCCGGAGCCGATTCCGCCGCCGAAGCCCGTTCCAATGCCCGTGCCGCCGCCTTCACCATTTGAAGCAAGCTGAACATTAGCCGACTTGGTCACGCCGAGCGTGGGAAGCGTAGGATTGTCGGGCAGTTTCAGGTTGTCCTGCACGTTAATGGTGGGCTCGATGGCCAGTTTTGGCTTGTCGACCGTTTGCACCTGCGGTTGCATGATCGGATCAGGCGATTTCTTGGGCAACCTGCCCTTGATGGGATCGACCAGACTGTGGTCACCGCCGCCGCCGCCGCCGCCCGCCTGCTTCCCCTTGGGTCCCTGCATCTTGAAGTTGCCGACGTCGATGTCCGTCGCCGTCACCTGCGGCTTTGTAATCTGTTGAATAATAATGCGCGCGCCGAAATAGAGGACCGCTGCCAGAATGGCCAGATTGACGGCGGTGGCAATGCCGATGGCCCAGGGATTCGGCTTGACTTTCATCCGGTCCGGAACCGGAATCGGCGTCGAAGTCAGCTTGAGCGGGGGAAGCTTTTGCGGGAAAAAGACGTCGCGGATACTTTCGTAGAGCCCCGTCCAGATGGGCTTCTCTTCAAACGACTTGCCCAGCAGGCCATCGAACTCGTGCTGGACAACGTATTCCGCCGCGCCCGGCTCAGGATTCGCTAATGTGATGCTTTCGTCTGCCATATTTGCTGCCGGCTCCGCTGTTCCAGGCCGCGCGAGGATGGGGCTTTTCCCGCGTTAAACGCCCATCTGGCCATTATGCTTGAAAACGCCCGCCCTTGTCTCGATTAGTTTGCCTGGTTGGTTCGGGTTTTTGGTCGATTGCGGCTCGCGCCGCTCCGGCCCTCAATCTACGGCATGGTCTCCAGAATCTCATCGATTCGGACGGTTGGGGTTCCCATAAACAATAGACGAGAACGGCCGGGAGTTGTTACCGAAAAATTGTTTCGCGCCCATTTACACTGGGATTGTGGAGAACCTAACGCAATCCCCAGCATTGAAAAGCCCGGAAGCCAGTCCGGAAGCCAGTTCAGGACCCAGTCCAGGACCCAGTCCGGGAGCCAGTCCAGGAGCCACGATGTCTCCACTGCCGGAGTTGAAGGCGACGCTCACCTTGCCGCACACCGCCTTCCCCATGAAAGCCAATTTGCCCCACAACGAGCCGCTCCGGCTGGCCCGCTGGGCCGCTCTCGGACTCTACGACCGGCTGCGCGAAGCCTGCGCCGGCCGCCCGTCCTACATCCTTCACGACGGACCGCCCTACGCCAACGGCCCCATTCACCTGGGCCACGCGCTCAATAAAGGCCTCAAAGACTTTGTCGTCAAATCCAAAACCATGGCCGGCTTCGATGCGCCCTACATTCCCGGATACGACTGCCACGGCCTGCCCATCGAGATCAAGGTCGACGAGCAGCTAGGCCGCAAAAAACTAGAGATGCCCGTCCCTGCCGTTTTGGATGCATGCCGGCGCTATGCGCAGACATATATTGACCTGCAAACCCAGCAATTCGAGCGCATCGGCTGCTTCGGCCGCTGGCAAAAGCCCTACAAAACCATGGCGCGGGACTACGAAGCCCGAACGCTTGAGGCATTTTACGGTTTTCTCGAAAAAGGCTTCGTCTATCGCGGCCTGAAGCCGGTCTACTGGTGCACCCACGACCGCACAGCGCTGGCCGACGCCGAGATCGAATACGAGATCCACAAGAGCCCCTCGATCTACGTCCGCTACCGGCTCACCTCCGATCCGGCGGCGATCGCGCCGGAGCTGGCCGGCCGCGAAGTCTCCACCATCATCTGGACAACGACGCCGTGGACCCTACCCGCGTCGATGGCAGTAGCGTTTCATCCCGATTTCGAATACGTAGCGCTGGAAGTGAAGGCCGCGCCGTATCAACCCGAAGACTCCCATGTCGAAGGCTCCCGTGCCCCATCCTTTCCGCGCACTTCAGCGGAAAGGGTGGGAGACCACAAATCCCATTCGCCGGTCTACATCGTCGCTGCAGAGTTGGCAGCCTCGGTCGTCGCCGCATGCAATCTAGGCCCGGCAAAGGAGATCGCGCGTTTCAAAGGGTCAGCACTCGAGCGCACCACCTTCCAGCATCCATTCTTGGAGCGCAGCATTCTGGGAGTGCTGGCCACCTACGTTACCGCCGACCAGGGCACCGGTGCCGTGCACACCGCGCCCTCGCACGGAGCCGACGACTTTTACACCGGCCAGCGCTACGGGCTTGATCCGACCACTCGCGTCGACGCCTCCGGCCGCGTCTTCGTAGACAAGGCCGCCTGGCCGCACGCCACTCCGCCGCCGTTCGAAGGCAAGACCATCTGGGCGGCCAACCCGATCGTCATCGCCATGCTGCAGGAGTCCGGCGCACTGCTTTCGGTCTCCGACCTCGAACACTCGTATCCACACTGTTGGCGCTGCCATAACCCGGTGATCTTCCGCGCCACCGAGCAGTGGTTCATCTCGCTCGAAATGCCGGTGCTGCGCGCCGACGGATCGGAGACCACATTTCGCCAGCTCACCATCGAAGAGATCGACAAGGTCGTCTGGGACCCGGCTTGGGGCAAGGAGCGCATCACCAACATGATGGCCACTCGTCCCGACTGGTGCATCAGCCGCCAGCGCATCTGGGGCGTGCCCATCGCGGTGTTTCTATGCGAAGGCTGCAACAAGCCAATCCTCGATCCTGCGCTCAATCGCGCCATCGTCAAGCTTTTTGAGAAGCACGGCGCCGAAGCCTGGCATTCCACACCGGTCGAGGATCTGCTTCCGAAAAATGCGGTTTGTACAAATTGCGGAGCAGTCCGCCCGCCCGGCCAGGGCTTTCGCAAGGAGACCGACATTCTCGATGTCTGGTTCGACTCCGGCGTGAGCTGGTTTGCCGTAGCCGAGACCGATCCGGATTTGAAGCCGTTCTACACCGCATTTCAGGAACAACACGACGCCGGCAGCGAAGACGGATCGAAGCCCATCGACGTGCTCTATTTGGAAGGTGGCGATCAGCATCGCGGCTGGTTCCACTCCTCGCTGCTCACCTCGGTGGCGCTGCGCGGCCGCGCGCCCTACTCGCACTGCGCCACGGTCGGCTGGACGCTCGACGAGCAGGGCCGCGCCATGTCGAAGTCCCTCGGCAACGGCGTCGATCCGGTCGATATCGCCGACCGCCTGGGTGGCGAGATCGTGCGCCTCTGGGTCGCGTCCATCGACTTCCGCGAAGACATGGCCGCCAGCGAATACCTGATGCAGCGCTGCGCCGAGGCCTATCGCAAAGTGCGCAACACGTTTCGATTTCTTCTCGGCAACCTAAATGGGTTTGTGCCTGCTCGCGACGAAGTCTCCGAAGCGGAGCTTCTGCCACTAGACCGCTACATGCTGGCGCGCACCCGCGACCTCACGGAAAAGATTCGCGCGTGGTATGCGGCTTTCGAGTTTCACCGCGTCTATCACGCAGTGAACGAGTTCGCCGTAGTCGACCTGAGCGCGTTCTACCTTGACGTGCTCAAGGACCGCATGTACACCTTCGCGCCCTTGAGCCACGCACGCCGCTCCGCGCAGACGGTGCTGTGGAAGATCACCGAGGCCTTGGCGCGTCTGGTCGCGCCCATCCTAAGCTTCACCGCCGACGAGGTGTGGGATTATCTGCCAAAGGTTGAAAGCCGCGAGGCGAGCGTTCATCTAGCGGTCTTCCCCACTCCCGAAGAGATCTATTCGCAAGACCCCACGGAGTTGGTCGAGGAGTGGAAACAGCTCTTCGCAGTGCGCGACGCGGCGCTGGTGAAGCTCGAAGAAGAGCGCAAGGAAAAGCGCATCGGCAAAGGCCTCGAGGCCGATCTGGAGATCGCGGCAGCGGGCGAACAGCTTGCGCTGCTCGAGCGCCACGCCTCCGGCTTGAAGGAGTTCATCAATGTCTCGGCGGTGCGCGTAGTTCCAGGTGCCGAATTCGCAGTGAAGGCGCTGCCCGCCGCCGGCCACAAGTGCGCCCGCTGCTGGAACTTCATGCCCGAAGTCTCCAACTACGGCATCTGGCAAAACGTATGCACCCGCTGCCAGAACGCATTGCGAGAGATGGCCATCGAGCCGCCGCAAGCCGATGGAGAACCCGCGTGATGATTCCGCGCCGATTGCCGTGGCTGCTCTCCATCTCGCTCGCGGTCGTTTTGGCCGACCAGCTCAGCAAGATGTGGGTCCAGGCGCACGTGCGCTTCGGCGCCGGCATTCCCATCATTCCGCACGTGCTCCGCATCAGCCACTGGACCAACGACGGCGCGGCCTTTTCGCTCTTCTCCGACTCGGCCTCGCCCAACACCGTACGCTGGGGGCTCACCGTTTTCACGCTGATCGCGGCCGTCGTGGTTCTCGTCGCGATGGTCAGGCTGGGCCAGCGCTTTACGCTCACCACGGTCGCGCTGGCGCTAATTCTGGGCGGCGCGCTAGGCAACGTCCACGACCGCATCCTCTACGGCTCAGTCACCGACTTCATCGCCGTAAATATCTTCGGCTACCCCTGGCCCGACTTCAATGTCGCCGATAGCTGCATTGTCATCGGCGCCTGCCTGCTCCTGCTAGATTCGCTGCGCCCGGCGAAGCAGGAGGAGCAAGCGGAGCCGAGTGCGGACGCGTCATCCTGACCCGCGCCGTGCCCCGTCCTTTCGCCCTCTTTTGGCGAAAGGGCGGGACACCCCAAAAACACCTCGTCCCAAAATCCGTTTCACTCGAGCGTAACGCCCCATCCAGGGCCGGTTTGTTACTGTGTTTCCATGAAAAAATCGGCGCTCTTCCCCGTTGCCAATGCTGCCCTCCTCATAGCTGCCGGCCCGATCTTCGCGCAAACCATCAATCTGCCTTCGAGCAAGCAGCTCGTGGAGCCGGTGCCGGGCCATCCGCAGCGCCTGAACAGCCTGCCCATGTCCATGGCCGTTTCTCCCGACGGCCGCTACGTGGTCACGGTGAATGCCGGCTACGGCACCTACGAGTCGCACTACGAGCAGTCGCTCGCCGCGCTCGATACGCAAAGCGGCGCGGTTGCCGATTTTCCCGATGCGCGCACCTTCATTGACGCCAAGCAGACGCTCTATTCCGGACTCGCGTTCAGCCGCGATGGATCGCACCTCTACGCCAGCATGGGATCGGAGACCAACCCCGTCGGCGACGGCAAGGACGCGACCGGCAGCGGCATTGCGGTCTTCAGCTTCACCGACGGCAAAATCGCGCCCGAGCGCATGATCCACCTGCCGCTGGTGCAACTTCCGCCGGGAAGAACAACGCGGCTGATCGGCGAAAAAGACGGCGACAAGGGAGTGCCCTTTCCCGCCGCGATTGCCGTGATCGGCGCGGCCGGACTGAGAAAGGAGAGTCTGCTGGTTGCCGGCAATCTCACCGACGACGTGTGGCTGATCGACGCGGCCAGCGGCGCGATCGAGAAGACCTTCGATCTCTCTGAGAGCAATGCCGTGCCGGGCACTTATCCGATCGCGCTCGCGGTCGCCGAAGACGGCAAGCGCGCCTTTGTGGCCCTGTGGAACGCATCGGAGATTGTGGAGCTCGATCTCGAGAAGAGCGCCGATGGCCGCAAGCTGGCCCTGCTCAAGCCGGCGAATCCGGTGGCGCCGGGCACGCATCCCTGCGCGCTCGAACTCTCGCCCGATGGAAAGACTCTCTACGTAGCGCTGGCCAATCACGATGCCGTCGCCGCGGTGAATGTCGGCGGTGAAGCATTCGCGGTGAAAGGCTACTTCGATACGCGTCTGCCGGGCCAAAGTTATTTCGGCGCGGAGCCGGACGCGCTGGCGCTCAACGCCGATGGAAGCAAATTGTACGTGGTCGATTCGGGCATCGACGCGGTCGCGGTGATAGATACAAAGAAACCCGCGCTGCACGTGGCAAAGCCGGGAACAGCGGCGCCCATGGGATTTGTACCCACGGAGTGGATGCCGATCTCGATTGCGTTTCAGGGCTCGGCGAACGGCGGAACCCTCTACGTCGCCACCGCGAAGGGCAAAGGGACCACTCCCAACAACATGCCGCAGCGCGATGTGCCGGAGAACCAGGGCCGCCATCGCCCCTCCTCGTACACCTACATCGGAACGCTGCTCTACGGTTCCATCGCCGCCATTTCGCAGGCGGACATTGAAGCCAATCTACCGCAATGGACGTCGGAGGTCGTCCAATCGAATCGCCTGAAGGCCGCCGCGGAAAAAATCCAATTTGCCGGCCCGCAGCAGGACCGCATCAAGCACGTGATCTACATCATCAAGGAGAACCGCACCTACGATCAGATCCTGGGCGATTTGCAGCAGGATGGAAAGCCGGTGGGCAACGGCGACCCCGACCTGACCATGTACGGCGAAGCCATCACGCCCAACGAGCACAAGCTGGCGCTGCAATTCGGCGTGCTCGACAACTTCTACGATTCCGGCGAAGTATCGGGCAACGGACACGTGTGGTCGAACGCGGCGATTGCCTCGGACTACCTGGACAAGACGTGGCAGCAGTCCTATCGCGGCAGCGAGAGAACCTACGACTTCGAGGGCGCGGTCGCCGAAGATTATCCGCTGGTCGAGAAGATTCCCGACGTGGACGACCCGGCCAGTGGTTACCTGTGGGGCAATCTGGCCGGGCACGGCAAGACCTACTACCACTTCGGCGAGTTCATTTCCACAACGTTCTGCAATGAGCAGCGCGTTGCCGACCCCAAAATGGGGCCGCTGCTCGCCGGCCACGACTGTGCGCACAAGGCGATTGCGCCCGGCGAAACCTTTCCCGCCGAGTGGGGCGGCGGCGTGAACAAGTGGCCGTGGGCGGTGCCGCTGATCGCCGCCAACGTGGCCACCAAGCCGGAACTCGTGGGCCACTTCGCGCCCGAGGACCCGGACTTCGATCTATCGGTTCCCGACCAGATCCGCGTCGAGGTCTTTCTCCGCCATCTGCAAGGCTGGATCGCCGACAAGCAGCAGGGCAACGACACCATGCCGAACTTCATCAATCTGCGCCTTGGCAACGACCACACGGCGGGAACCAGGCCGGGAGGGCCGACGCCCAAGTCTTCGGTTGCCGATAACGATCTCGCCGTAGGCCGCGCCGTCGAGGCCATCTCCCATTCGCCCTTCTGGGACGATACCGCGTTTTTCATCCTCGAAGACGACGCGCAGAATGGCGGCGATCACGTGGACGCCCACCGCAGCCTTGCCCTCGTCGTCAGCAAATATTCGCCGCGCGCAGCCGGAGGCGCGCCGTTCGTGGACAGCCATTTTTATACGACCGTCAGCGTGGTGCGCACCATGGAGTCGCTGCTGGGCCTCCCGCCGATGAACAACAACGATGCGTTTGCGCCGCTGATCTCGTCTCTGTTTACCGGACCCGGCGACCACGCGCCCTATACGGCCGACACCTCGAACCGCGACAACGGACTCATCTACGCAGCCAACCCTCCGCACGCGCCCGGCGGCGAAGAGAGCATGAAGATGGACTTTCGCCACGCCGACCGCGCCGACGCGCAAAAGCTGAACGTGATTTTGTGGAAGGACGCGATGGGCAATAAGCCTGTGCCGCCGATGCTGAAACAGCGCAGCAAGAAGCCGCGCCACGATGACGACGATTAGGAAACCTCTGAATAAGTCCGTGTTTCGAAGGGTACGGGCTTTACAGGCTGCGGAAAAAAACCCCTTGGACCGAAATCATGAGTCAGGGCACGACTTCAGTCGTGCCGCAAGTGCCGCAAGTACCGCAAAATCAACGTGGGCTTCAGCCCCTGAGGGAAGTCGCTCGGAGATGAGGGCTTGTTCGTAGACTCTTTAAGGCCTGCCAGCGCAGCAGCGAGACACACGATTCCTGCCGGCGCGGTCCCTGGTCAAGATCGCGCCGGTGCAGACTGATGAGGCCGCGCAGACGCTTATTTTGCCTTGGCCTTTTCCAGATCCTTGGCGCCGGATAGATGCTTCTCCAGGGTCGGCAAGGTCTGTTCCGCGTAGGACTTCACCGCCGGATTCTGCGCGTCCGCTGCCTCCTTTTTGTAAATGGCGATGGCCTTGGTATGCCCGGCGATCATCTCCTGAACGTACTTCCGGTCGAAGGCGGCATCCTTCAGTTTCTGGAAGGGATCGATCATCGCCTTGTCGTGTGCGGCGTCGATCGCGTCGGGCACGGTAAGACTGGCCTGCTGGGCCAGGGTATGCAACTGTCCAAAATCGGCGGTGTGGTCGGTCACCAGCGTTTGCGCGTAGTCTTTCACTTGTTGCGAAGAGGCCGCGGTCTGCGCCAGCTGCCCCAGGTTGGCCTCCAACATGTCGGTTTGTGCGGCCAGATCGATGAATTGCTGATCGGTCATTGCGGCGCCCATGGCTTTCTTCTGCGCCAGCGCGGAGATGGAACAGAGTGAGATGCAACAAACGGCAGCGAGAATTCGTTTCATCCGATTTCCTCCCGATGAAGCTTCCTATTAAAAGTTGGATGCAAATCGAAGGCAGGGAGGGACATGGATCGATCAACTCTCGAATTGAAACGAAAGGAACCTCCGAATAAGCCAATGTTTTGAAAGGGCACGACTTCAGTCGTGCCGAAAAGGACCGAAGAGACATGGGGTTTTAACCCCTGAGGGATAACAATTGGGGTACTTCGGCCAATTATGAAACACGCTGTGACCGCCGCCGAGATTTCGATCGGCGGGCGATTTCAGCACCCACGACGCCGTTCGGCAGACCAAGGTCGCCCCGAACCAGGAGCCTCGCCGCTCACCGATTCCCAGCCTGCCCGTACAATAGAAACAGAAGCCGCATCTTGAGCGGGCGGGAGCCGCATTTTCCCCGATAATGGCGGAAATAGACCAGAAAGAGCGCGACAAACGCGATCGCCAACGGCGCGACGAAGACCCGGTGGGCAAGGTCTACGACTCGCGGATGATGGCGCGGCTGGGCCACTATCTGCGGCCCTACTGGCTTGAGGCCACGGTCTCGGCGCTGGCGGTGTCGCTCAAATCGGCGAGCGATGTGTCGGGGCCGTACCTGGTCATGATCGGCATCGACCGCTATCTCATCGGCCATTCCGGGTCCCATACCAACTGGCTTACGGGCCGCTTGCCCGCCGACCCCAGCCGCGGCATCACGGTGCTGGCCGGCCTTTACCTGGCGCTGCTCATCTCCGCCTATTTCTTCGAGTTTCTGCAGACCTACCTGATGCAATGGACCGGCCAGAAGATCATGTTCGACCTGCGCCGCGACATCTTCCGCCACATGCAGCGCATGCACGTCGGCTTCTTTGACACCCACGCCGTAGGCCGGCTGGTTACGCGCATCACTTCGGACGTAGACGCCATCAACGAGATGTTCACCGCCGGCGTGCTGGCCATTGTCGACGACTTTCTCAACCTCACCATCATGTCCATCGTCATGCTCACCATCAACTGGTGGCTGGCGCTGATCGCTTTCTCGGTTCTGCCCCTGATCCTCATCGTGACGCGCATGTTCAGGAACAGCGTGCGCGAGAGCTATCGCCGCGTACGCGCCGCCATTGCCCGCATCAACAGCTTCATCCAGGAACACGTGAGCGGCATGAGCGTGGTGCAGTTGTTCAACCGCGAGCAGCGCGCCTTCGACGATTTCGAAGTGGTCAACCGCCAGCACATGGTCGCGTTCAAAGACACCATCTTCGCCTACGCGCTCTACTACCCGGCGGTCGATTTGCTCAGCGCCGTGGCCATTGCGCTGGTGATGTGGCGCGGGGGGTTCGGGGTGCTCTCGGGCTCGGTCACCATCGGCGTGCTGGCCATGTTCATCCAGTATTCGCAGCGCTTCTGGCGGCCCATCCAGGACCTGAGCGACAAATACAACATCCTGCAGGCAGCCATGGCGGCCTGCGAGCGCATCTTCAAGCTGCTCGATACGCCGGCGGAGATCGTCGGCCCCGCGCATCCCATCGCCGGCGACCGCTGCAACCGCATCGAGTTCCGCCGCGTATGGTTCACGTATCAAATACTCACCGACGCGCAGCAGGCCGCTATAGCTCGCGCGACTGCATCTCCCACGCCGGCCGCGGAACTTGCCGCTCTCGCCGACATTGAATGGATCCTGAAGGACGTTTCCTTCACCATCGAGCCGGGTCACACGGTAGCCATCGTCGGCCACACCGGCGCCGGCAAAACCACCCTCACCAGCCTGATGATGCGCTTCTACGATGTAACCGCGGGGCAGATTCTGCTCGACGGCGTGGACCTGCGCCAGCACGATTTGAATGCGCTGCGCAAGCACTTCGCCGTGGTGCTGCAGGACCCGTTCCTGTTCACCGGCACGATCGATGAAAACATCCGCTTCGGCAACGACGAGATCACCGAGATCGAGCTGCGCCAGGCCGCGCGCGACGTAAATGTGCTGGACTTCATCGAGGGCCTGCCCGGGCAGTTCGACGAGCCGGTCCGCGAGCGCGGCAACTCGCTCTCCACCGGGCAAAAGCAGTTGATCAACTTTGCCCGCGCGCTCGCCTACAACCCGCGCATCCTCATCCTTGACGAGGCCACTTCAAGCGTCGATACCGACACCGAGCTGCGCATCCGCGGCGCGCTCGAGCGCATGGTCGAAGGCCGCACCAGCGTGCTCATCGCCCACCGCCTCTCCACCGTGCAGCGCGCTGACACCATTCTGGTAATGCACAAGGGGCAGTTGCGCGAGATGGGCTCGCACCAGCAGCTTCTCACCCAGCGCGGCCTCTACTGGAAGCTCTACCAGCTCCAGTACAAGGACCAGGAGATGGCCATGGGTCTCCCGCCCCCGCGCGAAACCTCCGTCGCGCCCGCCGTCTAGGGCGAATTACCCTTCAATCCAAACCCGCCGATTGTTCGACTGGCTTCGTAACTCTCACTCCTCCGCGCGGAACGCCCGGACTGGTCAGGAGATGAGAATCGGTGTCGATCAGGCGAATGGCCCTGCTCTTCGCTCCTGTAACCTGCACCGACGCCACCTGCGAATCCCGCACCGTCACGCCCTCGGCATCGTTCAGCCGCATCACCGGCTGCGACGAACCCGGCGCGGCATCAACCGTCACGCCATTCAATGTCAGATCTTTCACCTGATCGGCAACGAATCCCGATTGCCATGTCGTCGCGTGCGGCTCCTCCCAATGAATCTCCACGCCGTCCATCTTCACGTCGCGCGCATACTTCAGCGTCATCGCCGCGGCCGTATCCTCGTAGGGAGCATCTGCGCCGTGCGACACAAACAGGCGCACATTGCTGAACCGAATCCCCGTGAGCCAACTGTCGGGATGCCCCTGGATCATCGACGTTCCCTGCCCGTGCGCAATCACATTGTCGATGGTCACGTTGCGGATGATGCCCGCCGGCGGCTCGTTCGGCTTGGGCTGGCCGTCGATCTCGCTGCGCCGCTTGATGTTGAAGTGAATCGGGTCGCCGTCGCCCCACCAGAACCAGTCGAAGCGCCGCGTATCGATCGTCACTCCTGAAATCACCACGTCTTCGACGATGCCGCCATCGAAGACCATGAACGCCAGCCCGCGATTCGAATTCGTGATGTTCACATTGCTGATGACGACATGGCGCACCGCCTTCATGTTCCCATCGCAGAATTTGATCGCGCTCGACGACGACGACAGCCGGCAGTTGGTCACAGTCACGTTTTCGGTGGGCAATAACGGTCCCCATATGTCGGTCGAATAAAAGACAATCGCATCGTCGCCGGTCTCGATGGTGGAGTTCGAGATGTGCACATCCGAGCAACCGTCGGGATCGATCCCATCGGCCCACACCGCTTCTTTCTGGCTCGAATAGATGTAAACGCCGTCGATCGTCAGGCGTTTGCAGGCGTAGGGATTGATCGTCCAGCTTCGCGAGCGCAGAAACTTCAGCCCGGCAATGCGCACATCGGTACATCGCAGCAGCAGCACCATCCGCGGATAGACGGTGTCTTTCCCCCGGCTCACCGGAAACGATCGCAGCAGCGGCTTACCCGCGGCCTCCATCCGCCGCTGGTTGGGCAGGATGTAGTAATCGGTGAAGTCGCTCAGCCGCCACTCGTAGCTAGCCTGTCCATCGAGCGTCCCCGCGCCTTCGAGCGCGATGTTATTGAGCCCGTCGCCATAGATCAGCGCCGCGTGTTTGGCATCGTCGTACTGCCGCGAGTCAAGCGTGGCGAAGATCGTCGCGCCGGCGTCGAGATAAAGCCGTATGCCCGACTTGAGATGAATCTGCCCCGACGTATACTCACCGGGCGGCAAATAAACGCGCCCGCCTCCCGCCTGGCCGCAGAAGTCGATGGCCTTCTGGATGGCCGCCCGGGCGTCGTCGGTCTTGACTCCCGTCGCTCCGTAGTCCTTGACGTTGCAGAAGGGCTGGCTGGCAGCCCTTTGGCTGACAGCGGCGAACGCGGCTGCGCAAACAAGCAAGGCACAGAGAGGGCGCGGAATCATCCAGCCATCATCCATGAATCGCCGCGGGCTCGCAAGGGCAACCGGAAATTCACCCTATTCGCCTCGCAGGGCGCGAATAGGCTCGATGGACGCCGCACGCAGCGCGGGCAGCCCCGAAGCCGCCACTGCAAGCATGAACACGCCCGCTACCGCAACCGACAATACCAGCGGATCGAACGGACTCACGCCGAACAAAAGCGACCGCAATAACTTTGAAGCTGCGACAGCGCCACCCAGCCCGATCGCGCACCCGATCAACGCCAGCTTGGCGCCCGACTCGAGAACCAGCCGGACGATCTTTCCGCGCTGCGACCCCAGCGCCATGCGGATGGCCATCTCCTGCACCCGCGATGCCACCGAAAACGAGATCACGCTATAAATTCCCAACACCGCCAGCAACACTGCCGCAAACGCGAAGCTCCCGATCAGCACCGTGTTGAAACGCCGCGGCGCTTCGCTGAGCGACACCGCCTGCTCCATGGTCTGCACCTGCGTCAACGGCAGCAACGGATCGATGGACCGCACCGTCGCGCGCAACGCGTTTTCCATATGCTCCGGCGGCAAAGACGAGCGCAGCGCGATGTATCCGCCGTTGCCATTCAGGTCAGTGGGCGAACCCAGTGATCCGATGTCATCCTCGATCTGGTCCTCGGGCTCGTAGTACTGCATGTTTGCAGGCTCGTCCGGCGACGTCAGCTTTACGTCCGCCACTTCACCCACCACCGTCATCCACGGCGTCTGCATCTCCGGCGTGCCGAGGCGCAGCCGCTTGCCGATCGGGTCCTGCCCGGGCCAGAAATGCTGGGCCAGCCCGTGATTCACAATAAGCACCAGTAGCGAGCCGTGCCTGTCTGAATCCGTGAAGAACCGCCCCCGCAGCAGCGGAATCCCCATCGCCGGGAAGAAGTTCCCGATCGTCTGCGTCACCGTCGCCAGGTTCATTTCCGCGCCCTTGGGCGGCGTATACCCCTCCACGACAAAAGTCTGATTATTGTTATTGCCTCCGGCCGGCAGCAGGCTGGTCAGCGCCGTTTGCGTAACTCCCGGCAGCGCATTCAGCCGCCTCAGCAGCTCGCGATTGAACTCGTCGATCTGCGACTGCTTCTCATACTGCTTCTGCGGCAGCGAATACGAAGCCGTGGTCACGTGCTCAGGTTGATAACCCAGGTCCACCGACCGCATCTTCTCAAAGCTGCGCAGCAACAGGCACGACGCCGTCAGCAGCACCAGCGCGATCGCAATCTCCGCCACCACCAGTGTCGAGCTTAGCCGCGCGTGGCCCCCGCCCTCCGAGCCGCTTCTGCCGCCTTCTTTCAGGTTGGCATTCACATTGGTGCGCAGCGCCGCAAACGCCGGGACCAGCCCGCACACCAGCCCCGTCACCACGCCCAGCAGCAGCGCAAACCCCACTACATTCCAGTTCAGCCCGATTTCGCTGATGCGCGGCAGGCTTTCAGGCAGCATGCTCTTGCCCACCTGCAGCGCCACCGCGGCCAGAGCCAGTCCCAGCAAGCCCCCGCTCACGCTCAATACAAGGCTTTCCAGGATCGCCTGGCGCAGCAGCGCCGACGCCCTCGCGCCCAGCGCCAGCCGCACCGCCACTTCTCTCTGCTGCCGGATCGCCCGCACCAGCATCAACCCGGCCAGGTTCACGCACGCAATCAGCAGCACCACCGCCACAGCCAGAAACAGCGTCCGCAGCAGCGGCCGGGTCTGCTCCGTCGTCTGCAGTTGCAGCGGCCGCACCACCGAGCTGATGTGCAGGTTGGCCATCATCGCCGGATAGCCGCGCATGATCTCCTGCGCCACCGTCTCCGCATCGCTCTCGGCCTGCTTGGCACTCACGCCCGGCTTCAGCCGCCCCACCATCTGGTAGCTCCAGTTTGCTCCGGCCGCCGGCACAAGCTCATCGGGTCGAAAGCTCATCGGCACCCAAAGCTCCGAGCGGTTCAACTGGCCGGCATTCAGCGGAAATTCGAAGTTGCGCGGCATCACGCCGATTACGATGTACGGCTTGCGATCCAGCAGGATCTTCGTCCCCAGAATCTGCGCGTCGCGATGAAACCGGCTCACCCACGTTGCGTAACTCAGCACCGCCACCTGCTCGCTATGCTCGTCTTCGTCCGCCGTGAATACACGCCCCATCAGCGGGTTTACGCCCAGCGCCGGGAAGACCCCCGCCGTCAGCCGCGACGCATTCACCTGCGCCGGCTCGCCGGTTCCGGAGAGCTCGTACCCCGCTCCCTGGTACCCGCCCAGCGCGCTGAACCCGTGCGTCTCCCGCGTGTAAGCGCGGATGTCCGGCACCGTCACTCCCACTCCGCCGCTCCCGCCGATATCCACCCCCGCCAGCCGGTCAGCCAGCACCATGAGCCGCTCGGAATCCGGAAACGGAAGCGGCCGCAGCAAGACTGCTTCGACAATCGAGAAGATCGCCGTCGTGGCGCCAATGCCGAACGCCAGCATCAGCACCGCTGTCATCGCAAATCCCGGCGACTTCGCCAGTTGCCGCATCGCGTAGCGAAGATCGAGAAGCACCTTTTGCATGGATCATCCTCAAGGGGTTGAATTCAAAGAACTAAAGGGCAATTCCAATGCCAAACCATGTCCCGCGAACCCTCATGAAATGAGCAGCCGGGACTCATATTCCGAACGAGCCATCGACGCCGCTGTCCAATCTCGAAAAAACTGTCCGCAATCGAACAGGAGCCAGCGCCATCCGTCCGTTCCAAGCTCATACGATTTCGAGACCGATTGCGTTCAATTTCTTATGCTTGTCTGATGTTCCAATTGAGCGGGAACGACCAGACGGCGATCTGGGCGGCTCGATCGGCCATTGCGAAAGCCGCTGCGCAAGCAACCAAGGCAAAAACAGGGCGCAGGATCATCCAGCCATCATCCATGAATCGGCAGAGGCTCGCAAGAGCAACTGGACCGACGGCGAGATCCCAGCTAAGAACGGGCGGGCATCGGCCAGGAGCCCTGCGCGGCTGATTTTATCGACGGAACCACGGGGCGAGTCGTTAGATCGGTTGTGACGCAGTTGCTGAATTGCAGGCCATCCGCCCGAGACTCGGAGAGGCAGGGGAACGGCTAAATGAGCGCATTGCCCAAAGGCATCAATCGAGACCCCGACGCATCCCGATTCTGAGAATCTGTTAAAAAACTACGCATATCGCCGCAGGAGCAGATGGGCGAAGGCAATGAGGATCATGGTCTCTGCAGTGTTATGGAGTAGCTCATAATCCTTCGACAGTCGGCGTGACCAATTCAACCACGCCAAGGTCCTTTCCACGATCCAGCGTTTAGGCAGCACGCGACACCGGCGTTGCTCATTGCGCTTGACCACTTCCACATCGTAGCCGAACATCTGCTTGGCCCATTCGATCAGGGAGCCCGTGTAACCGCCATCCACAAATACCTTGACGATGGTATCGAAGCGGCAGAACAGCCGCATCAGCACCGCTCGCGCTCCCACCCGGTCCTGCACCCCGGCCGAATGCACCACCGCAGTCAGCACATTGCCTTGCGTGTCGACCGCGATGTGCCGCTTGCGCCCTTTGATCTTTTTGCCTGCATCGTAACCTCGCCGCCCCCTTTTAAGGCCGTCTTGGCCGACTGCGAATCGAGGATCGCCACCGTGGGCGTGGCGCTGCGGCCGCCTGCCTTGCGGCCCTGTTCCCGCAAGGACTTGGTCACCCCCTCCCAGGTCCCACGCATCCGCCAAGCCCGAAACTGCTGATAAACCGTTTGCCAGGGTGGGAAATCGACCGGCAACTGCCGCCACTGACAGCCCGTCTTCACCACGTACAGCACGGCGTCGGTCACGCGCCGCAGCGGATACTTGCGCGGTCTGCCTCCCGCATGCCGATCTCCGACACTCTCATGCAGCAATGGCTCCAACCTGGCCCACTGAGAATCCGTCAAATCGCTCGGATACATGCGCCCAACTTAACCGCAAAATCTAACCGCGCATATTCCTTCCTCGATTCCTCCGTCAGTTTTTAAACAGGTTCTGAGTCAACAAAGGTCGGGTGAGCACCGCGCCTGGATCAATCCGGCACAATGCCCTGCCGCACGAGATCGTTTGAAAGCATCGCTAAGTTTCAGCCGGCCGAACCAGCCGCAACGGCTAATGCACGACGAACGGCTGATTACTCGTCAGCGTTCCCTTGCTGGTGGTCACTGTGATCAAGCCGGTGGTCGCGCCTTCAGGGACAGTGGCTTCGATGTAAGTGGGAGTGATCTTCGGGTTCAGTGCGGGAACTCCATTGAAGAATACCGTAGTTACACCGGCGGCGAAGTACTCCCCGAGAATATCGACTTTGGCGCCGACCTGCCCATATACGTTCAGAAAAGTCACGAATGGTCCCAGGCCCGGATCGTACTCAAACATCACACCTTCGTTATTCGTCCCGCCGGCGGTCGTGGTGCCATAGAGTTTTCCAGTTGTGTGCTGCAAAAGAGTGCACTGCGGGTAAGCACCGGTTTGGCTATAGAAGTCGTGCAGCTTTGTGAAGACCCCGGTGGGCGTGAGGCGGTAGATAACGCCAAACCCGGCGGCTCCGCCGAAGGTAAGCGTGCCATAGAAATTTCCGTCCGTGGCCTGCACAAGTCCTCCGCCGGGCTCATTTCCATCCTGCGCGGTTAAGGAGAAGTCGTAAAGAAGGGTCACGGTCCCAGCTGGCGTCATTTTGAAGGCGACGCCCTGGTTCAACGTTCCGCCCCGGACAGTGGCGCCATAAAAGTTGCCGTCACTGGCCTGGATGAGAGGCCCAACCGGGCCCTTGCCGATCGTGCCGTCGAAGTTGTAGAGGACTTTGAAATCTCCTGTGGAGCTGATGCGGAAGATCGTACCCAGCCCGTTTTGACCACCGTCCCCAGTTGTGCCGTAGAAGTTGGAGTCGCTGCCTTCAACCAGAGGGGCAAGGGGCCCCCTTCCATCGGTGGTTGAGAAGTTATGCAGCACCGAGTACCGGTCTGAAGCATCGATTTTGTACACTGTGCCGGCGTAGGCGGAGGAGGCTCCCGCCGTGGTTCCGTAGAAGCTCCCGTCCGCGCCCTGGATGGGCTGGAACCACGGGTAACCTCCATCCGCACCCCCTTCGAAATCGTGCTCGTACACGATATCGGGCTGAGTCGAAAGCCTGTAGACCGTCCCATGGTTACGCGAGCCGCCAAATGTGGTGACTCCATGAAAGCGCTGATCGGTCCCTAGGGTGAGGCCTCCGGACGGGATCGTCGTACCGAACTCCTGCAGGATAGTGAAGTTTGCGCCCTGAAAACCCACTTCGAAGGCTGCTCCGTTCGTGAAACCCTCGCAGCCGCCATTGGCCGAGCTGATGAGGTTCCCTCCGGGCGTCTGCGAGATCATCCCGGTCCCGGCGTACCCGGGGCAAGATGGTTCCCCGGGAGCGCCAAAGTTGTAGGTCACCTTGTACTGCGCCTGAATCGGGGTAAGTGAGCCCAGAACGAGGGCAAGGGGAATGAGACGAGTTGCGATCATGGATTCTCCGCGGCCCCGGGAAGCCGGCAGCCGTTGTTATAGATAGAGGATGCGAACTTGCTTTCGGTCGACGATTGGGGCTTGTCACCGGACTGAACAGGCAGCAAAGTGTGGGATGCCGGGGCCGCTACAAAGGGATGCACTCGTTCGCAACAGATCGGACAATTACCCCGCACGTATAATCGCCGATGCGCTCACTGACCACACAGGAAGCGCAACCGGCAGTCCCGGGCGTGTAATGGCCGAACCGTGAAACTGCGCCACTCTGTTCAATCTCCCCTAACCGCCCCGGGACTATCCTTGTCTAATGGTCCAAATGGGCGGGAACGACCAGGCGACGATCCGGGCGGTTCTGTCGGGAGATAAGGATGCCTACGAGTCGCTGGTCCTGCGCCATAGCCGGACGTTGTTTCGCGTAGCCTTCAGGATCACGGGCAACGAGGCCGACGCTGACGAAGTGGTTCAGGACGCGTTCCTGCGCGGATACCGGAAGCTGGAGACCTTCGAATCGCGGGCCAACTTCGGCACCTGGATCTATCGCATCGCGGTGCGCTGTGCTCTCGACAAGATCCATGGCCGCAAGACGGGCGAAGACAGCCGCGTGGCCGAGGAAAGCGATCCGGAAGAGAACCAGATCCAGCTGGCGGACGAAGCCCCCGGACCTGAACGCCTTTTGCTCTCGAGCGAAATCGCCGCCATCCAGCGGGCCGCGATGCGCAGCCTGACACCGACCGAGCGTGCGGCCTTCGTTCTGCGCCACATGGAAGACCGCTCGACGGAAGAGATTGCCGCCAGCCTCGGCATCCGGCCCAACGCCGCCAAGCAGGCGGTGTTTCGTGCTGTGCAGAAGCTGCGGAAGCGCCTGGCCACTTTGCGGGTGAATACATGAAGCATCTGGTTGAAGAAGAACTGATCGGCGAAGCTTACGGCGAAGGCGCCGCGGGCGCCGCGCAGCATCTCCAGGAGTGCGGAGAGTGCGCGCGGGCCTACGCCGATCTGAAAAGCGATCTGGCCGAATTGAAGCCGCTGGAGGCGCCGGAGCGAGATGCCGCCTATGGCGAGCGCATCTGGGAAGCGATCGCCGGTTCCCTGCCGGAGTATGCGCCGCGCCCGCGCCGGTGGTTCGGCATAAGCCTGGTGTGGGGATTGAGCTATGCGGCTGTGTGCGCGCTGCTGGTTGCCGGAGCGTTCTATGCCGGCCAGCGCTGGGAGCGAAGCAAGACGCACTTGAGCGCGCAGAACAAAGCGCCGGAGACCACGCGCACGCCGATTGTTGTCGTGGTTCTGAGCGATCACCTCGACCGCTCGGAGCGCCTGCTCGTGGAACTGAAGCACGTCGACGCCAGGAACACCGACATGATGGCGCCGCTGCGCGACGAGGCGCGCAGCCTGCTGCCCGCCAATCGCATCTGCCGGAAGAACGCGGAGAAGACCGACGATCCCGCGCTCCAGGGCGCGCTCGATCACCTGGACCACCTGCTCAACGAGCTGGCCAACCAGCCCGGGGGATTGAATGCCGCCGCCATTGACCGGTTGAAAGACGAGATGAACGCCGACGGACTGCTGTTTGAAGTGCGCGTGCTGCGCTCCCGGGCGCGCAATCAAAAGACCGGGGTCGCCGATCGCTCGAGCGGAGGGGCAGCATGAAGCGAAGGATCAGCATGAAGATTGGACCCATAACCTCAGCTGCTGTGATTGCCCTGTTTCTTTCCGGGTCGCGGGCGGGCCCGGCGCAGACCACGCTGGGAGAAAGTTTCTTCGCCGCCATGCCGGACACAGTCCTCGCCGAGGGCCAGGCCGCCACCGGCGCCGCCGACGGCATGGTATTTGCCGAAGGAACGCGCGCCATCAACGATGGGCGCTGGCCCGATGCGATCACCATCTTCGCCTCCATCGCGGAAAAGAAGACCGACCACGCCGAAGGCGCGCTCTATTGGAAGGCCTACGCCGAAAACAAGCTGGGCAAGAGCGGCGATGCCCTCGCTACCTGCTCCGCGCTGCGGGCGGATTTCCCGAAGAGCAGTTGGCTCGACGATTGCGGAGCCCTCGAGATCGAGATCCACGCCAAAAACGGGAAGCCGGTGCTGCCCATAACCCAGCAGAGCGACGATCTGCGGCTGCTGGCGTTGAATTCCATGATGCAGCATGACCCGGCGCACGCGCAGGCGCAGATCCAGGAGATTCTCGATGACGAAGACTCCTCGGAAAAGCTCCGGGATGGCGCTCTGTTCATCCTGGGGAAACACCAGTCGAAGTTGACCTTCCCCCAGATCGTGCGGCTGAGCTACGTCGAGGGCGACGTGCGCATCGCGCGCGGCAGGGAAAACGAAAAGTCCACCGGCGCAACGTGGGAGAAAGCGGTTGCCGATCTACCCCTGGAAGCGGGCTTCAACCTGGTGACGGGCGCAGGGCGCGCGGAGATCGAGCTCGAAGATGCTTCAACCGTTTACCTGGGAGAAAACTCCGTCCTCGCGTTGAATGACCTGCACACGACCGACGGCGTTCCCTACACCGAGATGGCGCTGCTTTCGGGAACGGTGACGCTTCATGTGAAGCCGTATGTGCCGGATGAGATTTTTATTCTGCGCACGCCATCGGACGACGACCTGGTTGCCCGCTATCCCGGCGCCAGCTATATCCGCGTGACCAGCTACGTGGATGCGACAGCGATCACTCCGGAGGAAGGCGGCGGAATCCTGCGCCCGTCCGGATTGCCGGACCAGGCCGCGCAGGGGCAAACGCTGTTCTATCGCGGCAATCGCAGCATCGATGCGCCGGACGGCTACATCGCTGTGCACTATGCCGCATGGGACGAGTGGGTCGCCAATCGCGTGGCGCGCCGATCCGCGGCGATGAACGCGATGATGAAGGAAGCGGGCCTGACTTCGCCGCTGCCCGGCCTCGCCGAGATGGACGGCCAGGGAAAGTTCTTCGATTGCGCGCCCTACGGCACGTGCTGGGAGCCGGCAGCGGCTGTGCAGTTCGACGAGCAGTCGCAGGATGAATCGGCTGACCCGCAGGGATCCATCAAGCCGGCCTCGCTGACGTCGAATAACTCCTCGGCCAGGCTAGTGCGCGCGTCCTTTGATCCCATCGGGGCGCAGGCGGCGCAGGCGAGTTCTTCCAGACCGCTCGATCTTCTCGATCGCGAAGAGTTCTTCCCCTGCGCGCCCGCGGCCATCCGTTACACGGCCGTCAGGGATCCGGTCACGGGCAGGCAGACGATTGTCGACACGGGATGGGATGCGGGTGCGTTCCCGTACCGCTGGGGCGTGTGCCACGCGGGTTACTGGATCCATCGCAAACGCCATTATGTTTGGGTCGTGGGCAAGCGGCACCACCATGAGCCCGTTCGCTGGGTCAAGAGCGGGCGCACTGTGGCCTATGTTCCCATTCATCCGCGCGACGTGAACGGGAAGCTGCCCATCAACTCCAGGGAGGACGTTTTTGCGGTGAGCAGGAAGAACGGCATCTCTGTCCAGCGCGTCCAGCTGGGAGCGGAGCATCCCGTCGAGCCTCTCGATTCACCGCCGCGTGAGTTTCGCACCGTGTATCTGCCGCCGCTGGCTCGCGCCGAGGAGCCGCGCATCGAAGCGCACGCCATCAAGGATGCATCCGGCAACAAGAGCGCCATCGCCAGGGCGGGCGTTCCCATCACCTTCGATCGCAAGTCGCAAACCTTTACCATGCCCGTGCACGTGATGCAGGGCAACAAGATGGTGACCATCGCCGCGCCCATCTCCAACCGCGGCGGCAATCTGCAGGCAGGCGGCAAGGCGGGCAGCTTCGGCGCCGGAGGCTCGCACGGC
>JBAUBR010000267.1:0-4311 GCA_049676965.1 Occallatibacter sp. | reverse complement strand
CGCGCAGACCGCACGCCCCTCGAACGTGGAGGTAAGGCCGCTGGAGATCGACTGGTCCCAAGTTGTCCGCCGCTGCATGGACGGAGATTCCGGCGCATGGGCCGAGCTGGTCCGCACGCACCACCGGCGTGTCTACGGCCTGTGCTATCGCTTCACGAACAATGCGGCCGACGCAGAAGACCTGACCCAGGACGTCTTTCTCAAGGTTTATTCGAATCTCGCCAGCTTCGACACCGCCCGCGGCAGCCTGCAGGTGTGGATCACCACCATGACGCGCAACCTGCTGGTGGATAACTTCCGCCGTACCCGCAACCAGCGCGCTACCAGTTCGCTCGACGACGGCTGGGAAGCAACAGATGAAATGAAGCCGATGGACCGGCTCACCGCCGGCGGACCTTCGCCGCATGAGCGCGCCGCCCAGAAAGAACTGGCCAAAATGGTGCAGGGCGCCCTGGCGCGTGTCAGCGTGGAGCTGCGCGAAGCCGTCATTCTAAGAGACTTGCAGGATTTGGATTACAAGGAGATCGCGCAGGTGTTAGGCATACCCGAAGGGACGGTAAAGTCCCGCATCAGCAGAGGCCGTGCGGAACTGGCGCGGCTGCTGGAACGTAATAAACGGGAGGTGATGTAGCCATGGCAGGCAGCGCACACATTCCGAATTCCCCCGCCTGCGGGCTGTGGGAGACGCTTTTGGCCGACGCGCTCGACGGGCTGCTGAAGCCCGAGGACGAGGCGACCTTTGGCGCGCACATGGCTATTTGCCCGGCCTGCACGGTGCTCTTCGAGGAGGCCCGCAAGGGCCGCGAGTGGCTGGAGTTTTTGTCGCCGGAGCCGGAGGTTCCCGAAGGGCTGCTGGCTAAGATTCTGGCGCAGACGGGTCCCGGCCAGGTTGAGGGTTATGGCCTGATGCCGGCGGCGGCGGGCAACGTTCTGCCCATGCCCCAGCCGTGGCAGCGCCCCGGATTCGCCGGGCACATTCGCCGCTTTGCCGAGCCGCGCCTGATGATGACCGCGGCCATGGCCTTCTTTTCGATCGCCCTCACCTTGAACCTGACCGGCGTTCACGTCACCAGCCTGCGCTTGAGCGATCTGCGGCCTACGGCGATAAGCTCGTTCATGCAGCGCCAGGTGACGACAGCATCGACCCCGCTCATCCGCTACTACGATCATCTTCGCTTTGTCTACGAGGTCGAGTCGCGCATGCGGGAGTTCCGCCGCGGCACCGAGGGCGAAAACCAGAACAACCAGCAGCAGCCGGCTCCAACCAAACCGAACGGCTCCGGGGAATCGCAGCAGAACCCCGGAGGTAAAAATGGAGGTTCCCGCGTGGACCCTCCCCAGCAGTCGGGAACCCCGGCGAACACCGATTCTAACGATATTTACGACTACTCCTTGGCGCTTCAGAATGGGCCCGCGCATTCCGGCGGCTCACGGTCAGCTTTCCTGGGAGCACGCATCCGGGAAAGGAGCACAGTATGGACTGCGTAAACCATAGCGGTGTAACCGCAACCGCCTTTTGCCAAAGCTGCGGGAAGGCGCTCTGCGCCAACTGCGTGCGGCACGGGGCGGGAGGACAAATTCTCTGCGAGCCGTGCATGACGGCCTGGCAGACCTATCAGCAGCCGTTTGTCGCGCCGGTCGCTCCGGGCGCGCCTAATCCTGTGGCAGCCGCGGTGCTGGGGCTGATTCCCGGCGTCGGCGCCATGTACAACGGCCAGTTCTTCAAGGGACTGATTCACGTGGTGATCTTCGCGGTGCTCATCAGTATCACCGATCACTACCCGATCTTCGGCCTGTTCATCGCTGCCTGGGTTCTGTACCAGTCCTTCGAGGCGTACCACACCGCCAGGGCGCGGCGCGACGGCGAGCCGTTGCCCGACCCGCTCGGCCTGAATGAGCTGGGGAGCTGGCTGAACCTGGGTGGACGTCAGAGCAGCTGGGGTCAGCCCGGCCCCACGCCGGGGCAAGGTCCGGCGGCTGGGCAGGGTCCCGTGAATGCGGGACCCATGAATGCGGGTCCGATCAATCCCGGCCCTATCAATGCAGGTCCGGCGGGCACAAATCCTGCCCCCAGCGGTTGGCAATCGCCTTACACCGGGCAGGCTCCGTACCAATATGGCGCGACCTACGCACCTCCGGCGGCTGGGTTTGTCGATCCGGGCGTGCCGCCTATTCCACCCGTACCGCCAGTTCCGCCTGTGCCGCCCATGCACTGGAGGCGCAAAGAGCCGATCGGAGCCATCGTCCTGATTGCCCTGGGGCTGCTGTTTTTGCTTGGGCAACTGGATCTCTTCAGGGGCCGCGTGTTTGAGTTTTCCTGGCCATTGATGCTGATCGGGCTGGGCGTGTGGCTCGTGATTCGGCGCGCCGGATACGGGCAGGGAGGTCCAAGATGAATCGATATATTTTTATTCGCCGTCTGCGCGGCCCCGCGTTTCTGGTGCTGGTAGGAGTCCTTGCGCTGCTGGCGCAGGCTCACATCCTTGGTTGGGGCCAGAGTTGGCCGCTGTACCTCATCCTGGCCGGCGTGCTGCTGCTGGCCGAGCGCGCTGCGCTGGCTTCCGAAGGCTATCCCCCGTTTTCGGGCACTCCTTACCCTGGAGCAATCGATCCCGCCACCGGTCAGCCGGTCGCGCCGCAAGCGTCGACGGCGAGCACATCGATCGTGCCGGTGCGCACGCAACCGTTTGAAAACGATCCGGACGGAGGCCATTCATGAGCAGCCCCAACACACCTCCCGGCGGCCAGCCGCCCTATTCGCAATACGACCCCAAGACCCAATGGCGGATCTACCGGGAGCAGCAAAAGGCCGCCTGGCGCGCGCAGCGCGATGCCTGGAAGGCGCAGCACTATGCCTATAAGGCCGGCTACGTCGGCGCTTACGGCCCGCGCGTTCCCTCGGTGGTCGGCCCCATCATTCTGGTCGGCATCGGCGTCGTGGCTTTGCTGGTGGCCACCGGCCACATTGAAGCGGCCGACTTCTGGACCTGGTATGCGCGCTGGTGGCCATTGCTTTTGATCGGCGCCGGCCTGGCGCTGCTGGGCGAGTGGGCGCTCGATCTGAAGCGCGAAGTGCCAGTCCGGCGCGGCGGCAGCTTCGTGGGCATTCTCATCCTTCTCGCCATCGTCGGGCTCGGCGCGGCCGGATGGAGCAACTGGTGGGGCCCGCTGCGTGCCGAGATGGGCGACCAGGGCGACGACTTCTTCAATGCCTTCGGGCTGCCCGAGCACGACTTCGACCAGCAGGTGCTCAATACGCAGGTCCCGGCCAACGCCACCGTCGATATTCAGGACCCGCGCGGCGACGTGAGCATTACGGCGGGCGACGGCTCTGCCGTCCAGGTGCAGGCGCATGAAGTGGCCTTTGCCAGCAACGACGAGAATGCCAAGAAGATCTTCAACTCCGAAGCGGCGCACGTGACCGTGAGCGGCAATGCCGTCCTGGTCCGTTCCGATTCCAACAACAGCGGCCGCCTGAATCTCGCCGTGACCGTCCCCCGCGGCGCTCAGGTAACGGTTAATGCGGGCAAGGGCGATGTGACCGCGGCCGGTTTGGGAGCCGGCATCACCGTCACCGCTCCGCATGGAGACGTGCACCTGAGCACTATCACCGGTCCGGTGCAGGCGCACTTCTCCAAGGACGAGTTCTCCGCGCACGAGATTCAGGGCGACGTTACCGGCGACGGTCCGTGCAACGACATGACCATCTCCGAGATCACGGGTAAAGTCAGCCTCAGCTGCGATTATTTCGATGAACTGCACATCGAGCACGTGAATGGTCCGGTTGAGTTCCGCACCTCGAAGACCGATGTGCAACTGGCCTCACTGCCCGGCGACCTGACGCTCACCGACAGCGATCTGCACGTGACCGAGGCCAAGGGCACCGTGCGCGTGGTCACGCATTCGCGCGACATCGAGCTCGACCAGATTTACGGGGACTCGTACGTCGAGACGCGCGACGGCAACATCACCGTGGAACCGGCCGGCGCCTATAACGTGGAGGCGAAGAACGACAGCGGCAAGGGCGATGTGGAAGTGACCCTGGAGCCGAACGCCCAAGGAATCATCGACGGCCATACCAAAAACGGCGACATTGTGTCGGATTTCCCGCTCACCATCAACGGCGACGAGAGCAAGACGGTGAATGGCAAGATCGGCGCCGGCGGACCCAAGATCATTATGGATACCGACGTAGGCGACCTGCGCATCAAGCGCGGCTCGGAGTTCCCCGCCGCCCCGCCTGCAACCAGCGCCGAAGCCGCACCCAAAGCGCCGCCCGCTCCGCGGAATGCGCCTCACCTGCGTGCACCC